>JAAZMI010000066.1 GCA_012798895.1 Bacillota bacterium | reverse complement strand
GGCGAGGTTCGTCTCTATACATTTATGGCGTTACTGATCGGGATACTGTTATATTTTAATTTTATCAGCCCTTGCTTGTACCCAAAACTTATAGCATTATCCCAAAGTATAAAATTATCTAAGAAAGGGGCTGCCAAAAGAGTTCGTCTTTGGCAGGAATCGGTGAATAAAAAAGGAATCTTATATAGAGGCTGCTATGCCCGCTTGAAAAGAATTTTTCGGAAAGAGGATTAGTATTGAAAGGTAAAGTAATCCGGTATCCCGGGCGCCCTAAAAAAGGGATTCTTATGAGAAAAATCATATTGATCATGCTGGTGCTTTCTTTGGTGGTTTTTTCCCTCCTATTTTGGGGACAAACTCGTTCCTATCAACAAATTAAAGAGGAGGCGGATATACTTGAAGCCGGCTTGGAAGGATTGCGCGCTGAAAACGAATTGTTGAAAAAAGAGGCAGGGCTTTTAAAGAAAAAAGATTACATAGAGGTTCTGGCCCGCAAACAGTTGGGCATGGTCCGCCCCGGGGAAATCATATTTCATATCGAGGATTAAGATCGCAACTATTTTAGCAAACCAGGCAGAAAGACAAATACAGACAGAATCTCTTGACAATTTGCTACAAGAAGGTATAATCAAGCTAAGAGATCATTCATTATTTTTAAGGAGGATATTTATTCTCAGATGTCGTCTATTGAAGTAGGATCAATAGTGGAAGGGGTGGTAACAGGCATCACAAATTTCGGGGCCTTTGTCCTGTTGCCTAATGGTAAAACCGGTCTCGTCCATATTTCTGAAGTTGCCGATACCTATGTCCGGGATATTAACGCTTATATTCAGAAAAAAGATAAGGTAAAGGTGAAAGTTCTCTCCGTCAATGGGAACGGCAGAATTGGTCTTTCGATTAAACGTGTTACACAACAAGAAGAAAAAAAAGAAAACGTTCCCCGGAAAAACTTTTCACGAAAAAGATCACGTTTCCCAGGGCGGGGGAGAATGTCCTTTGAAGACAAATTGGCTAAGTTTTTAAAGGACAGCGACGAAAGGCAACAAGATCTTAGACGTAATACCGAGTCCAAAAGGGGGGGCGGCAGGGGTTCGTTCCGGCAGAGTTTTAGTTAGGGACTAATCTGTATCTATTCTCAACCATTTCGGAACGCAGCAAAAGGCACCGCAAGGTGCCTTTAAAATTTGGTTAGGGAAAACGGTAGAACTTGCCGTGTTTTGTCTAAAAGTTATTTCAGGCACGCGGCATTAATCCCTCTTTTCTGACAGACATTTCCTTTTATTCCCGTTATAATGCTTGTACGCTTCATTGTCAGAATTCAAGGGGGGTTTTTACTTTTGGACAGGGTAAAAAAATGGCCTTACACTTTTCCTTTTGCACTGAAGAGACAGGCCGTGTGGGGCAGGTTGGATTGGAACAAGGTTTTCTGGCTGTTGGCGTCTTTTTTTCTGGGTCGTGCTTCATTGTTGGGCGAGGTTGCTCCTTTTGCCCTTATTTTTTGGGCTTTGGTTCTCCACTGTTGCCCGCAAAGAAAAGCAGTGGTTACTGCCTTTCTATTTTTGGGGTGGGTGACTGCGGAGGCGGGGACCTCCCCCCCGTGGCTATTACCGGCAACGATGCTCTTATGGGCAGTGTTAGATCTTGTCCTGCAAAAACTTTTACAAAGAAAAATTGCGCTGTCGTTCCTTTTGCCGTTAAGCATCATATTGCTTCGTTTACCCCTTTTTTATCAACAGTATTATACGATCTATGAGATGGCCATTGTAATCCTGGAGGTGAGCCTGGCTGTTCTCTTGCCCCCGTTGCTCAAGCCTTTTCTTATCGAGTTGGAGGCGAACCGCGGCGGAAAACTTTCTCCTGAAGCCATCGCTGGCGGCATTTTATTTCTTTTTCTTATGTTGTTGGGCATGCATGGTTTGGTGTTTGGGGGCAAGATCGTGGTGAGTAATGTTGTCTGCCCCCTTCTTATCTTGGCGGGAGCCTATCTTTGGGGGCCTATCTGGGGTGTAATCAGCGGTTTGATCGTAGGTTTGGGCCTAAGTTTCGGCCAACCGGTTATGTTTTCCTACACCGGTGTTCTGAGTATAGCCGGGTTGACCACGGGGCTGTTGCGTCCATACCGCCGTATCTGGATGGCGCTGGGTTTTTTCTTCATCCTAAGATTTTTGGCCCACTACCTGGCAGAGGGAGGTTATATTTTAACTTCACCAATCGAAGATCTGTTAGTAGTTTGCATCTTCCTTTTTGTACCGGTTTCCGCCTGGCAAAAATTAAAAGAATTGGGGGTCTTGTGTCCTTTCAGATTGGAAGATGAACAAAAATTAAGATTTTCTATGGCCGCCCGGGTCAAAGAATTTGCTGCTGTTTTTAAAGAGCTGGCGGTTACATTTCGTCCCTTAAGCAAGGCAGAAGAAGTGCGGGTTAAGAAGGATCTCTCCCCGCTTGTCGATTATTTCAGCCGCAAGGTGTGCCGTTCTTGCCAATACTTTAACCGCTGTTGGCAGGGCGATCTCTTTGGGCAGTATAGGCGGGTGCTGAGCATGTTTACCATGGCAAGGGAAAGGGGCAGCTTTACAGAATACCAGATTCCAGCGAAATTGCGAAAATTTTGTCCCCGGCAGCGCGAGATGATCAAGGCGATCGGCAATATGCGTGAAATGTACCAGTTAAATAGTTATTGGCAGGATAAGGTGCAAAAGAGCCGTTCTCTGGTTTCCGAACAACTGGAAGGTATAGCTGCGATTATGCACGATCTGGCCCAGGAATTAAAACTGGAATTGGTGGGAGAAAAGAGATCCGGCGGCAACAACGCAGTTCGTTTTGCCTTGGAGATCGGCGTGGCCCAGGTAGCCAGAAACGGCCAAAATGTTTCCGGGGACAGCTATGCTGTGTTACCCTTAAAGAATGGCAAACAAGCGTTGATTTTAAGCGATGGGATGGGGAGCGGAAAAGAGGCCCGGCTGGCCAGTGTCTCCACGGTTAGATTGCTTGAACATCTCCTTGGAACCGGTTTTCGTCGGGAGGTGGCGATCAATACATTGAATACGCTTCTGCGTCTGGGTTACCCGTCCGAAAGGTTTGCCACGTTGGATCTGGCTCTGCTTAATCTGCAGGTTGGAGAGGTGGAACTGTACAAACTGGGGGCCGCGCCCAGCTTTTTAAAACGGGGGGGAGTTATCAAGACGATTGGCTCTGTCTCCTTGCCCATCGGCATTCTGGAGGAGGTTGCCCTGGAAAAAAATTGTTTAAATCTGCCTGAAGGGGGCATCCTGATCATGGTCACCGATGGTATGCTCGATGCCGGTCCCGGGAACGAAAAAGACTGGTTCGATAAGGCGCTCCGGGAAATTCGCCATGATCATCCCCAGATCATCGCCGATCGGTTGATTGAAGAGGCTTGTTACCGTTGGCCGCAGGGAGTCCGGGATGATCTTACAGTTTTGGTAAGCCGCTTGAAGCCTTATATCTAAATCGATACAAATTTTGTTTCCGGCAGGATTTCCTTTTTGTTTTAAAGAAAAACATGTATACTGGTACATTGATTATATTGACGCGGTGTACCGCTAAATTTGGGCCAGCCGGAAGAACGACCCGGGTTTCCGGGGCGGACTTTTGGATGCAGCCTGTACTCGCAGGGGAAGGTTGTTCAGGGATGATCAGTGGTGCGGCGGTTTTACACGAATCCATAAAAAAATTAATTCTCGGGGAAAGCCTGATCAAAGATGGGGATCTGCTCGTTGTTGCGGTTTCCGGGGGAGCGGATTCTCTTTCTTTATTACACATTCTTCATGATCTGGGGAAGGAAAATTTTCTGTCTTTCTCCCTATTCGTTGCGCACTTGAATCACGGATTGCGGGGAGAATCTGCCCGCAAGGATGCAGAGTATGTGCGCCGGATGGCCCAAAAAATGGGGCTACCCTGCAGAGTTGCCACCGCGGATTGTTCTGCCTATGCCCGGCAACGGAAATTGTCGCTGGAGGACGCAGCCCGGCGTCTGCGTTACGGGTTTTTACGTCAACTGGCGAAAGAGATCGGTGCCACCCGAATTGCCGTTGGGCACACGCGGGAAGATCAGGTGGAGACCCTGTTGCTTAATTTTCTGCGTGGTACGGGATTGACCGGGTTGACCGGCATGAAAATGGAAAGAAAGATCGGGGCGAAAGGCCTCTGTTTGATCCGGCCTCTTCTGAAAACTAGCCGCAGGGTCCTGGAACGATACTGCCGGGAGAAAGGTCTTTCACCCCGTTGGGATGAAAGCAACCGGGAGACACGTTTTTTAAGAAACAAAATTCGCCTGGAGTTGCTTCCCTCCCTTGAAAAAGAGTATAATCCCAACTTGCGCCAAAACCTGAGCAACATGGCAGAACTATTATTGTCGGATCACATTTATTTAGAGGAGGCTGCGCTACAGCATTTTGCCCGGCTGCTAATAATGGAAGAGGATGACCTTTTAGAGCTGGATGGCCGGGCCTTGTTGGCCGAACACGAGGCCATGCAGGGAAGAATTCTGCGTCATGCTGTGAAAAGGTTAATTGGATCAACCCCGCGGGAAATTGGCTATTACCAGATCCGGGCTGTTTTAAATCTGATGCGCAGGGGCTCCCCGCACGGTCGGCTGCATCTTCCCTTTGGGTTGAGGGTGGCCAGGAGCTATACGCGCTTAAAGATATACCTGCGAGAAAAAACGCAGCCTCACATTCCGGTTCCTTTTAAATTGACGATCCCCGGGAAAAAAGCGTTGTGGGAGGAAGATGTTTTTATGTTGGCGAGGTTGCCCCCGCTGCAGGAAATTAGTTGGCCGCCGGATGAACGGAAGGAAGCATACTTTGATTATGACAGAGTTTTAAGACTGCTGCAGAACGAAGGCCAGATAATGGCTGCAGATGCCTTGCCGGAACTTCTGGTTAGGACAAGAAGACCCGGGGATTATTTTTATCCTCTAGGCGCACCCGGGAAAAAGAAGTTGAAGAAATATTTTATAGATCAAAAAATTCCCCGGGAAGAGAGGGATCAGATCCCTTTGGTTCTTGCTGGCGGGGAAATTATCTGGGTGGTAGGCAAACAGTTAAGCCATGGTTGCAGAGTGACGGAAGAGACAAAAAGGGTGTTGGTTTTGAGGGTAATTCGGCGCCGGGCAGATAAAAACACCGGCGAAAATGAAGAATTATTGTTTGGGGAGGAATAATAGAGATGCCGGCCGCAAAAACCAGGATCTTATTAACGCGAGAAGAAATTACACAAAAAGTAGAAGAACTGGCTGGGCAGGTTTTTAAAGATTATCAGCATAAAACCCCGGTGCTTATCTGTATTTTAAAAGGAGCGGTGGTTTTTCTCTCTGATTTTATGAGATATCTGCAACTTCCGGTACAGATCGATTTTATGGCCGTCTCCAGCTATGGCCAGTCTACTACTACCACCGGTGTGGTTCGCATTCTCAAGGATTTGGAGATGAGCATCGAAAATAGGGACGTCATTATTATTGAAGATATTATTGATACGGGTTTAACCTTGAGCTACTTGCGGGAGAACCTTCTTTCCCGGAACCCCCGTTCCCTGAAAATACTGGCTCTTTTGGATAAACCTGATCGTAGGAAGGTGAAAGTCGAGCCGGATTATTGCGGGTTTTCCATTCCAGATGAGTTCGTTGTGGGTTATGGCCTGGATTTTAATGAAAAATACCGCAATTTACCCGACCTTTGCATTTTGCTTGAGTTTGGATCCTAAATATGATAAAATTACTTTATATTCAAAGTATACGTCCACTTTATCTACTCCAGCGTTTAAGAAAGGAGGCTACCCGAACTTGAATAGTCGTTTTCTACGTCAGGCCGTATTCTATTTTTTAATTTTTATGGTTGCCTTGGCGTTATTTCAGACTTTTAGCAGCCCATCAGAGACGGTGAGCGAAATTAAATATTATCCTGATTTCCTGGAACTTGTGGAAAAGGGCGAAATTGAAGAAGTCACAGTGACAGGCAATGATGTGGAGGCTCTCTGCGCGGACGGCAGCAAAGTAAAAACTTTTAAGCCGCCCGATGATGAGCTCTCGGCGAGGTTGATTAAGCATAATATTCCCTTTGATTCTCGCCCTGAACCGGAACCTCCTTGGTGGTCGACACTTCTGACTTATCTGATTCCCTTCATACTCATTATTGGGCTTTTTTTCTTTTTTATGCAACAAACACAGGGTGGCGGAAGCAAGGTAATGAATTTTGGTCGGAGCAGGGCCCGGCTTTATGATGGAGAAAAACTGAAAGTAACTTTTGATGAAGTGGCAGGAGCGGATGAAGAGAAGGCCGAGCTGCAAGAAATAGTGGAATATTTGAAAAGCCCTAAAAAATTCAATGAACTGGGCGCCCGCATTCCAAAGGGGGTTCTACTGGTCGGGCCTCCCGGAACGGGTAAAACACTTCTGGCCAGGGCTGTTGCCGGCGAGGCCGGGGTTCCTTTCTTCAGCATCAGCGGTTCAGATTTTGTAGAGATGTTTGTCGGCGTGGGGGCTTCCCGCGTGCGCGATCTTTTCGAAACTGCCAAGAAAAACACCCCCTGTATTGTTTTTATCGATGAGATTGATGCCGTTGGCCGCCAAAGAGGTGCAGGATTGGGCGGTGGCCACGATGAAAGAGAGCAGACATTGAATCAGTTGTTGGTAGAGATGGACGGTTTTAACGTTAATATCGGGATCATTATCCTGGCGGCGACAAACAGGCCCGATATTCTTGATCCGGCCTTGTTAAGGCCCGGCCGCTTCGATCGGCAGATCGCTGTTCACCTGCCCGATGTGCGGGGGCGGGAGGAGATCCTCAAGGTTCATGTCAGGGGTAAGCCTCTGGCTCCTGATGTCGATCTTAAGGTTCTGGCGAGGCGGACACCTGGTTTTACCGGTGCAGATATTGAAAACCTGATCAATGAAGCAGCGCTGTTGGCTGCCCGTCGCAACAAAAGAGTGATCACCGGGGCAGAGACGGAGGAGGCGATCGATCGGGTGATCGCCGGAACAGAAAAGAAAAGCCGGGTAATCAGCGATTTCGAGAAAAAAATAGTGGCTTTTCACGAAGCAGGGCATGCGCTGGTGGGGTTTCTTCTGCCGCATACGGATCCCGTGCACAAGGTCTCCATCATCCCCCGGGGAAAGGCCGGGGGTTATACGCTCATGTTGCCCGAGGAAGATCGCTATTATATGACACGCTCAGAACTATTGGATCGGGTGGCTACGCTGCTGGCCGGCCGTGTGGCGGAAGATGTTGTGTTCAACGAGATCAGCACCGGTGCCCAGAATGACCTGGAACGCGCTACGGCCATTGTCCGGCAGATGATCATGGAATATGGGATGAGCGATGAACTTGGCCCGATTACCCTCGGACGTAAATACGAACAAGTTTTCCTCGGCCGGGACCTAACCAGGGATCGGGATTTCAGCGAGGAGATTGCCAAGGCTATCGATAAAGAGATCCGCCGGACTGTGGACAGATGTTATCACATGGCCGAAGAGCTGATCGTCCGCAACAGGGAAGAGCTCGATGCCATCGCCGAAGCCCTATTAGAAAAAGAAACCCTGGATGCAGAAGAAATTGCAGCTATGATAGAGGGCAGAACGCCCGTTGCCGGGTTACCGGAAGCAGAAAAAACTGAAGACGGGAAAGCGGAAGAAACAGAAAGCGCTTCGGAGGATGCCAGAGATGAAGGAACCAGCAGGGTGAAAGTAATTTTCCGGCACGAAAAAGGAGATCTGCGCCGCGAACCTCAAGAGGAGATCTGATCTGTTTTTGCAGAACGAAACAAGCCGGGGGCCAATCCCCGGCTTTTTTTATGTTTATTTTCATTGCTTACAGCAGGATTTTATTTTTTTATGTAGAATACTTCTGAGGAACGATTCAGGCCTAAATTTGGCTTAGATTTTAAATATTTGCAAAATAAAGATTAGAAAAGGGGGTAAGATCGCCTATCTGCTAACTTTTGCGGGGAAATGGCTGCTTGCAGAAATTAGTAATTACTTACAGGAAAGGGTTTCCAAGAAGTAGGAGGATAAAGAAGTTTTCCGAAATTAAAAAAGTATTGATTTTGAAGGAGGTTCAAAATGGCACTCGACCCAACCAAACATGCTGACTGGGAAATTGCCGAAGAAGCAGAAGAGCGAATGAAAACGGTCTACCAGCTGGGCGAAGAGCTGGGATTGGATAAGGAAGAACTGCTTCCTTATGGTCACTATGTTGCCAAGATTGACTTTAAAAAAGTATTGGAACGTCTTGGAGACAAACCGGATGGGAAGTATGTCGACGTGACAGCCATTACCCCTACCCCTCTGGGAGAAGGTAAATCAACCTCCCTCGTAGGGTTGGTTCAGGGGCTGGGAAAACGCAACAAGAGTGTTATCGGTACGATAAGGCAGCCCTCCGGCGGCCCGACGATGAACGTGAAGGGTTCTGCTGCCGGGGGCGGGCTGGCCCAATGTATTCCTCTCACCGAATTTTCCTTGGGTCTAACCGGCGACATCAATGCCGTGATGAATGCCCACAACCTGGCGATGGTTGCCTTAACTTCCCGTATGCAGCATGAATTTAACTACAGTGATAATTTCCTGAACAAAATCGGCTTGAAGAGGCTCAATATCGATCCCCGCAATGTGGAAATGAAATGGATTATGGACTTCTGTGCCCAGGCCCTGCGCAACATAGTCATCGGCATCGGGGGCAGAATGGATGGTTTTATGATGGAATCCGGTTTTGCCATCGCTGTTTCCTCAGAAATCATGGCCATTCTGGCCGTGGCTACAGATTTGAAGGATATGCGGGAGCGCATGGGCAGAATAGTGGTTGCCTATGACAAGAAAGGCAATCCCATTACCACCGCCGATCTGGATGTCGACGGGGCGATGACTGCCTGGATGGTGGAAGCTTTGAACCCCAACCTGATGCAGACCCTTGAAGGACAACCGATGTTTGTTCATGCCGGTCCCTTTGCGAACATTGCCGTGGGACAATCTTCCGTAGTGGCTGACCGTGTGGCCCTCAAGCTGGCTGACTATGTCATCACAGAGTCTGGTTTTGCCGCCGATATCGGCTTTGAAAAGTTCTGGAATATCAAGTGCCGCATGTCCGGTTTGAAACCGCACTGTGCTGTCCTGGTGGCGACGATCAGGGCTTTGAAATGTCACGGAGGAGCACCGTTGCCCTTGCCCGGCCGCCCGTTGGATGAAGGCTATGAAAAAGAAAACATTCCCTGGGTGGAGGCAGGTTGTGAAAACCTCATTCACCTAATCAATGTCATTAAAAAATCCGGTGTGAATCCGGTTGTCTGTATTAACGCTTTCCATACTGATACGGATAAAGAGATAGAAACCGTCCGTCGTCTGGCCGAGGAAGCCGGAGCAAGAGTGGCTCTCTCCAGGCACTGGGAACAGGGAGGAGACGGCGCACTTGAACTGGCCGACGCCGTGGTCGAAGCCTGTGAAGAAGAAGCAGAATTCAAATTTCTCTACGAACTGGATGTTCCCCTGCGTAAGCGCATCGAACTGATTGCCAAGGAAGTCTATGGTGCCGCCGGGGTTGATTATTCAGCCGATGCCCTCGCCAAAGTCAAGAGGATGGAAGACGATCCCGAACTGCAGAAGCTGTGTACCTGCATGGTCAAGACACACTTGAGCCTGACCGATGATCCCATGTTAAAAGGTGTGCCCAAGGGCTGGAACCTCTTTGTGAGAGATGTCTTAACCTATGGTGGTGCGGGATTCGTCGTTCCCGTGGCCGGAACGATCAGCTTGATGCCCGGGACAGGTTCAAACCCGGCCTATCGTCGTGTTGATGTTGATGTTGAGACAGGAAAAGTTAAAGGTCTATTCTAAGGTTGCAGGGAAAGTAGTCGCCGACAATCTTGAGGTAACTAACTTATTCAAAAAAGATCCTAATAAATCCTGTTTTAACTCTGCTAGCTTTAATGCCGAAGTGTAGTGTCTTGGTTTTTTCAACGTATTGATGGCAGAGTAGGTGTTATGCGTAAAGTGCTAAGGGATGGGAAGTTGCCCTTAGACGAAGGGTGCTTGCTGGCAAGCGACCTGCGACATGGCATCGCGTCCGCTGTCACACAGGAGTAAAAGTAGAGGCGCCTCTTTTCTCTTGGGTGTGGCAGCATGCACATCCATAGAGAAAGGAGGTGTCTCTTTTGAATAGCAAAATTTCTACACGGATGTTAACGAGGATGGCTTTGTTGATGGCTTTGGCAATCATCGCCGAACGGGTTTTAAGTATACGGATTCCCCTGGGCGGTGCCGAAGGCTTTCGACTGGGTATCGGGCCTCTGCCGATCGTTTTTTCCGGTATCTTTATGGGGCCGCTGGCCGGGGGATTGGTAGGTGCTCTTGCCGACCTGGTTGGCTATTTTATTAATCCGATAGGGCCATTTACGCCCCATTTTACTATCACCTCGGCTTTAAGGGGGATCATTCCCGGCCTGGTAATCCTGCTAGCCTGCAGGAGGGGGCGTGAGGTAGGAATTTTTCCTCTGTTTCTTGCCGTCACCAGCATGTTTGTCCTGGTGAATATCCTGCTTCTTCCCTATTTTCAAGAGATAGTATTTGGTTTGATGCGCGCCGTTATTGTTCCGACCAAGATAGTGGAAGCTGCTGTTGGTATTCCGGTTTACATGGTGATCCTTTTTGCCCTCGGAAAAGTGATGAATAAAATGTTTGTTTCCAGTCATGGCGAAGAAGCCGTCTATTTTTCAGGTCGGCTGTGGTAGATAAAAAGGGCGGGGGTCAACATTTTAAAATTATGTTGGCCTCCGCCCTAAAATTTTGCTCTTCCCCCCTATTGTGTTATCCAATAATGTAGTAAACTGTTAACGGTAAAGCGATAAATTGTAAAGCGAGAGGGTGGTTCAGGTTGCTTCTTGCTTTGGATGTTGGCAATACTAATATTATGTTAGGGGTGTACGATAGAAACCACTTGCAGCTTTGCTGGCGCATCTCCACAGATCGTTCCCGGACGGAAGATGAATACGGTGTGATAATTAGGAATCTCTTCCAACAAAGCGGCTTTCAGGCCGAGTGTATTAATTCCATGATTATCTCTTCTGTGGTCCCCCCTTTGCGGCATCCTTTGGAAAGGATGGCCCGGAAGTATTTTAAAGTTGTTCCATTGATCGTAGGAGCAGGAATTAAAACCGGTTTAAATATTCTCATGGACAACCCCCAGGAAGTGGGGGCGGATCGCGTGGTCAATGCAGTGGGTGCAATCGAGCTTTACGGAGGGGGACCGTTGATCGTGGTTGATTTTGGAACGGCAACCACGTTTTGTGCTATCTCAGAAAAGGCTGAGTATCTGGGGGGAGCGATCGCTCCCGGGATTTTTATTTCTACAGAAGCTCTTTTTCAGAAAGCAGCCAAATTGCCCCGCGTAGAATTCACCAAACCGGAAAAGGTCATCGGTAAAAATACGATCGAAAGTATCCAATCTGGAGTATTTTATGGTTTTGTGGGAAAAGTCGATGGTATTGTCCGGCGCATGGTTGAAGAATTCCCACGTAAACCCCGTGTTATAGCTACCGGTGGCATGGCCGGCCTAATAGCCTCGGAATCAGAGATGATTGAGGAGGTGAATCATTATTTAACGCTTGAAGGCTTGCGCGTTATCTTTGATAAAAACAGGCCCAGGTCATGAGGTTGCGATAGGACTTTGCTCTGCCTCATTGAACAGGGCCCAGATTCTATGATGTAACGTGCAAATAGTTTTGCAAGCTTGATAAATTATGTGATTCTGGCAGGAATTTGACAGTAATCAAGCGAAATACTTTAAGAGGAGGAGCAAAGGAGGGAATAAGAGCGAATTGAGTTAAATTTTACAATTATCAAACGATTCTTAAGAAGTGAGAATAAGGCCTTAAAATGAGGTGATGCATCTATGGACGATTATATTGCCAAGGTGGTTTTTCGTTATGTAACTCTTGTCGTTGTTATCTATGGTTTCTATGTTATCCTCCACGGAAGCGCTTCCCCCGGTGGCGGTTTCGCCGGAGGAACGATTTTAGCTATGGGCGTGCTAATTTATTTTTTGGTTTTTGGCGAACAATGGAGAGGAAAATTGCGGGAATCTCCTATGGATTTAGCTGTTTTACTACTAGGGCTGGGCGCTGTAGTAGAAGGTATTAAATTTTTGGTTCCCCAGACACACGGTCCGGTAGGCGCGCCCGGGACGCTGTTTGGCGGGGGTTGGGTTAGTTTGGCAAACTTCTGCATTGGAACCCTGGTGGCCTTCTCCATTTTAAACATTATCTACCTTCTGGTTGAGGAGGAGTGAAGCGGCAATGAAAATAGATTTTTCCATCCTGTTGTTAAACTATCCTTACTTTGTTTCTGTAATTATTTTTTGTTTAGGCTGTCTGTGTATTTTGACTCAGCATAATTTGCTGAAAAAAGTGATCGGCATCAACATTATGCAGTCGGGAATTTTTCTGTTTTACATTGCTCTGGGCAACATTAAAGGAGGCATTGCTCCGATTTTCGATCCCGCTATGCCAGAGGCTGCCATATATATCAACCCTTTAACCTCAACTCTGATTCTTACTGGTATCGTGGTAGGTTTTAGCGTAACAGCATTTGCTCTGGCTCTCATTGTTAAGCTCCATCAATTTTACGGAACGATTCACGCTCCTCATATCATCAGGATGAGATCATTAGGATGAGGTGACAAAAAGATGTATCTGTGGGAAAATATGCCTTTCATTTTAATAATAGGATCTTTGGTTGGGGCTTTTATAATGGCCATGTTTGCCCGCTGGAAAAGGGATTGGTGTCCTTACCTTACGATCATCAGCGTGGGTTTTTCTTTTATCCTTAGCTGTATCTTAGTGTATCGCGTAGCCGGAGGGGAGATAATTCACTATTATGCTGGTGGCTGGCGTCCTCCCTGGGGTATTGAAATGATGATCGATGAACTGGGAGCGATGATGCTGCTGCTTCTATCAGGAAGTTTTCTGTTGATCTCCATCTACTGTATCTATGCCATTCCCAGAGAGATTCCTCCATCCGTTTCCGGTTGGTATTATACATGCTTTCTGTTGACGCTTTCATCGATGATGGGTATGGTGGCCACAAATGATTTCTTTAACCTCTTTGTAATGGTTGAAGTTACGGGTATTGGAGCTTGTGCGCTGGTAGCGGCAAAAGGAGAAAAACTTTCCACTGAAGCCGCCCTGCGTTATCTGATTCTTTCCTCCACAGGGGCAGCCTTTCTGCTGTTTGCAATTGCGTTTGCCTACCAGATTACCGGAAATTTAAATATGACCTATGTTGCGGCGGAGATGGCCAAGGTTAAAGATCAGTTTCCGGTTATTATCTGGGTGATGATCAGCTTTTTTACGATCGGGCTCGGGTTAAAGGCAGCACTTTTCCCCCTGCATATTTGGCTGCCTGATGCACATTCTTCGGCTCCATCTCCCTCCAGTGCCATTCTTTCCGGCCTGGTGGTTAAAGTGTACATTGTTTCCATTATGAGAGTCTATTTCCTAGTTTTTGGTTTCGATGTTTTTACAGGCACTTATATGCGTTATCTGATCTTAGTGATGGCTTCTGCAGCTATACTCTTTGGTTCTTTCTTTGCTTTTGTCCAGGTAAACCTAAAACGACGTCTTGCTTATTCTACTGTGGCGCAGATAGGCTATATCTTTCTTGGATTTGGGCTGGGAACAGCTTGGGGTATCATGGCGGCGATGCTACACATTATTATCCACGCCTTTATGAAGGTCTGTCTTTTTTTATCCGCTGGTGCCATCTACTACCAGACGGGCAGGAAAAAGGTTACGGAATTTACAGGTTTAGGTTACCAGATGCCAGTGACCATGGTTGCTTTTACCATTGCTTCCCTTTCGATGATCGGTATACCGCTTTTCGGTGGCTTTATTACTAAATATGGGATAGCTTTGGGCAGTTTGGAGGCGAACAATCCTTATTTTATTGCCCTGATCGTATTAAGCGGTTTATTAAATGCCTCTTACTATCTACCGCTGGTCTGGCAAGCTTATTTTGTATCCGGCCCGAAAAAGTTCAAACTGGAGATGGATGCCATCCCTTTCAGCATGTTGCTGCCGATTATGATCACAGCAGCCGGGGTTATCTATATGGGTATTTTCCCCAATGGACCTCTGAGTTTCTTGGGGAAAGCAGTTGCCAGGTTTCTACTATAAATGTCGGGGGAGTGAATATTAATGCCTTCAAACCGCTCCATGCTGGATGGTTTTAAGAGGGATCTAGGTGGCTCGCTGCTCATTTTTTTCCTTATGCTGGCCTTTTGGTTGGTTGTTTCCAATAGCGTGCATTGGCAGCATATTTTAACAGGGGTCATCATTGCCTTTATCACGACTCTTCTTTGGAATCAGATTACTTCTAAAGAGGTGGGAAAGACAAGAATTACAGTACGCCAGGTCTACCTTTTTATTTTATATTTTATCTGTCTGGTATGGGAGATTATTAAAGCGAATTTTGTGGTAGCAGGTATTGTTCTTAATCCCAAGTTGCCTATTTCACCGGGAGTAATTATGATGAAATTAGATCTTAAAAAAGATCTTACTCGCGTTCTTTTTGTAAACTCTATTACCCTTACACCGGGTACTGTAACAGTAGATCTGGAAGGCGATCGCCTGATCGTTCATGGTATCACCAAGGAGCATATCGAGGGGTTGCCGGACTGGTATCTTTTAAAGATGGCAAAAGAACTGGAAGAAAGCGGGGACTAAAATGCTGGATTCTATTTTTAATTTTTATTCCATCGGCCTGGCCATTTTGGGTTTAGCCGCCCTTTATAGGGCCTATACCGGCCCTTCCGCTACGGACCGCATTGTAGCCATGAACACGATCAATACGGCAGTAATACTCTATATTTTGATCTACTCTTATCGGTTTGACCAGTACCACTATATCGATGTAGCTTTGCTCTTTGTGCTGGCGGCCTTTGTGGCTACTATTGCTATCTTAAAGTTGTTGCACGATGGCAGAATAATTTAGCGGGATCTCCGGGGCGCTTTTAATTTTTGAGAACATAGAAGCTTGCATTGTGTATAGCCCAGTAAAACAATCACCGATTTTTTTACGGAGGAGGCGAGAAGAGTAAATGCATGTAGCGAGAGATATTATTGTGGTGATTTTATTAATCGGGGGTTATTTTTTTCTGGCAGCGGGTGTGCTTGGTCTGCTTAGGCTGCCAGATGTTTATAACCGGATGCACGCCATGGGAAAATGCGATACATTGGGTGCCGGATTGGCTCTTCTGGCGATGGTGATTTTGATTGAAGGAACATCCAATGTCGTCAAGGTGTTGATGATCATGGGGATGATTCTGATCGTCAGCCCCGTAATGACGCACCTGATTATGAGAACGGCTTATGATCGAAAAACGCCGATGGTAAAGGGCACTATCACGCTCGATGTCTATGATCAAAAAAAAGGGAAGTTGCTGAAGGAAGAGGGTGAGCGATAGATGATCATTGCACCGGAATATATTATTTTTACGTTGCTGACCCTGTTGATTCTTGCAATAATGGCGATTTTTGTTTTTGACGACCTTCTGCTCATGGCCATTGTTTACGGGGGTTACAGTGTTGTGATGGCTTTTGTTTGGCAGATGCTCAATGCCCCCGATATTGCCATTACCGAGGCGGCTGTGGCCATAGGTTCCTCTGTGCTGATGATTACAGTTATATCCCGATTGGGGAGGCGACCAGAATGAAAATCGATTGGCAGGAATTTGCTTTTGTGGGAGTAATAGTGGTGATGGTCGCTTTAATCGCTACCGTCTTATTGTTTTCAATTATGGAGATGCCCGTCTATGGGGAGGTGACAAACCCTACCAATAATTATGTGACGCGCCGCTATGTGGATATGGGAAGCATCGAAAGCGGCGGTTCAAATTTGGTTGCCAATGTCGTGCTAGATTATCGCGGTTATGATACTTTATTGGAGACAACCGTGATTTTTACAGCCGTTATGTCTATTATGGTGCTTTGGGGCGTTAAAAAAGAATAGATGTGCAGCGTAATAATATACAGGTAGATCACAGGTAGCCGAATTTGAAATATTTCCGGAAAAAGGGGTGAAGCTAGTTGGAAATTGTCTCAAACTTACCGCTTTATGCCGTCATCATTCCGATCGTCGGAGCGATATTGCTCATTTTTGTTTCCGAAAAAAGAGATGACATTCGTAATCCCCTGGTGCTGCTTACTAGTTTGATTACAGCTACAGTGGTTGTGCATATAATAAAGCAGGTATTTAAGGGGGATCTCCTCTCTTATAAAATAGGACAGATCATACCCGGACTGGAATTTGCCTTGCGTGTTGATTTTTTTGGAGCGTTATTTGGTGGAATAGCATCTATTCTTTGGGTTTTTACGGTGCTTTATTCGATTGGGTATATGTCCTTTGGTCATAATAGAAGACGTTTTTTCATATTTTTTATGTTTTCTCTCAGCGTAACCATGGGTATTGCTTTTGCGGCGAATTTATTTACGCTCTATTTGTTTTATGAGCTGCTAACGTTGGTAACCTATCCTCTGGTTATTCACGAAGGTCAGAAGAAAGATCATCAGGCTGGTTTGCGCTATATTATCTACAGTTTTTCCGGTGCCGGGCTGGTTCTTTTTGCCCTGTTTGCCACTTTTGGTTTTGCCGGCAGCTTGGATTTTGCACAGGGGGGTATATTTGGGGAGGTAATCAGGACTGCACCGCTGGCCTTGAATATTATTTTTATCAGCTATATTCTGGGTTTTGGCGTCAAAGCTGCCATCATGCCGCTGCATGCCTGGTTGCCATCGGCCATGGTCGCGCCGACACCGGTTAGCGCCCTGCTTCATGCTGTTGCTGTTGTGAAATCCGGTGTGTTTTGCATCATCAGGGTAATGTATTCAGTTTACGGTACCGCAGCCATGAATGAATTGAATCTGGGTCTGATCGTGGTTGTTCTGGTTTCTATTACGATCATCCTCGCTTCGATCATCGCTCTGCGGCAAGATGTTCTCAAACGCAGGTTGGCTTATTCGACAATCAGCCAGTTGGGCTATATCACCCTGGGGGGAGCTTTGCTGACGCAGTTGGGTTTAACCGGGGGTTTGTTGCATATGCTCAACCATGCTCTCTTAAAGATAACGCTCTTTTTCTGTGCGGGGGCTATAATTACCATGACCGGCAAAGAAAAAATTAGTGAGCTGGATGGTGTAGGGCGGCGTATGCCCATTACTATGTTGGCGTTTACTGTGGGCAGCGTCGGCATGGTGGGCATCTTGCCCGTAAACGGGTTTATTTCCAAATGGTACCTTTTGACAGGTAGCCTGGAGGCACACATGCCCATAATCGTTGTTGTATTGATAACCAGTGCTGTTCTTAACGCTGCTTACTTTTTCCCCATTGTGGTTGCTGCTTTCTTCAGAAAAGGGGAATTCTCGGCCCCGGCAAGTCTTGAGGCGCCTATAAGCATGTTGCTTCCCATCGCGGCGCTGGCTGTAACCTGTCTTGTTGTAGGGGTTTGGCTTAATCTTACCGTTCCTTATGTTAAAGAAGTAGCTTCTTATCTGTTTTAAACCAGGTTTTAATTAAGGCTGGAAAGAGTTTATCAGCAAAAAAAGGAAGTGATGGAAATGAAAATGCTATTGCTATCAGTATTCGCGCCGGTAGTCATCTCACCCGTTTTGCTTTTTCTTTCCTCGAAGTGGCGTCGGGCGATAATGCTGATCTATATAGCGGGGTTACTTTTTCTGGCTTTTTCTCTGTTAACCGGTGCCTGGCCCGGGCTCGATACGGAGTTTTCGGCCATTACACTCGGTGCTGGTACAAAAATTGTCTTGTTTTCGTTTAGCGAACACGTTTACAGCAATATTGCAGCTTTTGGGTTTCTATTTGTAGGGGCTATAGGGTTGCTTTACGGTCTAAGTGTCTCCAAGTCTTCGGAACAGGCGGTAGCTTTAGTGGCAATTGCCAGCGCTATAGGTGTTGCATTTGCAGATAGCTTCCTTACTTTCCTTTTTTTCTGGGAGACATTAACGCTGTCAACCGCTGCGCTTGTCTTTTTAAGGAGAACACCCCATGCTGTCAGCATGGCTTATAGACTGTTGTTTTTTTCGTTAATGAGCGGTTTTTCATTGTTGGTGGGGATTGTAATGCAATACAATGCTGTGGGTACATTTGAACTGATGTATCCGCAGGCGGGGCTTTTTTTCTTCATTTTGGGTATCGGGATCAAAACAGCTTTTCTACCCCTGCATTTCTGGGTTCCCTGGGGTTATCCGGCTGCTAATTTCCCCTGTAGCGTTTTGTTGGCAGCTCTGTGCACAAAAGTTGGTGTCTATGCTGTAGCTCGCGTTCTTCCGCCGAGCTCCTTCATCAACATCATGGGTGCGTGTATGGCTATCTTTGCTGTAACCATGGCTCTTTTGCAAAGCGATCTGCGCAAGCTGCTTTCTTACCATATAATCAGCCAGGTCGGTTACATGGTTGCCGGTGTCGGTTTGGGAATCTCTCTCTCTGTAGACGGTGGGCTTCTGCACCTTGTAAACCACATGATCTACAAGGCACTTCTTTTTATGAGTGCCGGGGCGTTGATCTACACTGTGGGAACCGAAAACTTACATGATCTACATGCGCCTGCAGAAGAATCGGATGCCGGGAATAAAGATATAATCTGGAAGGCCCTGCCTATTGCTTTTATCGGGGCCGTGGTCGGGGCGCTGGCTATCTCCGGAACTCCTCTTTTCAATGGCTATGTCAGCAAGTACCTGCTGAAGAACGCCATGCACGATGTTAACCCGGCGGGATGGTTGTTAAATATCGCCAGTATAGGAACGGCTCTATCATTCAGCAAATTTGTATACTTCGGTTTTATCAAAGGCCGGGCTAAAATACAAAGAAAGCTGAATTTCAGCATGCAGTTGGCTATAATCGTGTTATCTGCCAGTTGTATCGTAACGGGTATCTGGCCACAACTGTTGGCAAAACTGGTTCCTCATGAATCTTCACTGCAGGTTTATTCGGCATCCGGGGTTACGATGGCGCTAATATTGGTGCTCGGGGGGATCGCCTGCTTTGCTTTGTTGGCCAAAGCATTGGAAAAAGAGATGAAGTTGGGCATGCCCGTTGGCTTAAAATTGGTCGTGGATAAAGCAGTTATAAAAACATACGGCAACATCTTAAACGCAGTGGGTGCCGCCAGGGATTCGGTTTATCGTTCAGCATTCTTTTTAATGCAGAGAATGGATTACAAACCAGGGAGAAACGGAGTATTTCACTTTATAAATGTGACGAACATTGATTTTGATGTGATGCTGTTGATGGTAATGTTAGGCGTGGCTTTAATTTTCTTCTTCAGCCTGCTCAGTACGGGATTCTAGCTGGATACAAAAATTATCTGATCGAGAAGGTAGCGCTGCGGTAATATGCTGCAGCGCTACTGATCTCGATCAGAATACAAATGTAGAACCGGCCTTGTGGATAACCAAAACTAACAGATAGGTTAAAGCAAAAAACGATAACAATATGAGTAGACTTATTTTATTCATATTATCTCTACCTCCTGTTTTTTTATTTGCAGTCTGGATCCCACTCGAACTTCGTTTTTTGGCAACAGACCCCAATTTAATCTCCCCTTCCATCACACTGTTTTTATTACCCGCCAATTAAAAGGAACGCAAGCAGCAAAGCGAGGACTATGATCAGGTCAAAACTGATGTTTGCAATATTTATGGCTTGAAATACTTTGTTTTCTCCGGGTTCAAAGTCTAAGCGGATAAATAAGTTGAGAAAAACACGTATAATTTTTTTTACCCGCTTAAAAACCAGTATAAGAGTATTAAACCAACACCGATATGCTGTTAATAGCAAACTTGCAATGAGAATTGCCAGCCGGCTGCCAACCAAAGGTAGCCCTTTTTGATCCAGGGCACTCATGTTCAGACATAGACACCTAAGTTTTTCGGGCCCGCCAACTACTGTACGATCGACAGCACTCTCCAGTAGATAACCTCCTCCAGTGTAGAGAAAAAGCACCGCTTCTACCGTCGGCTTATAGACAAGGTTTTCGATTCCGAGCCGTGCCGGCAGACGATAGTTGAAAAGAGCAAAATATTTTAAGAAAAGAAACAAGGAGGCAGCGATTCCAAGGATGCTAATCACTGCTTTCAGGTCGTGTCCGCTCCAAAGATCTAGTTCCGCCAGAAGCTTAACATTAACCGGGTTGTAGGGAAAAGTTTCGGTCAGAGGAAGGATCAACTTGTTAAGTGTCTGGCCCGGAAACATACCGGTAAAAAGGATCACAACGGCGAATAATGCAAAGATCAGCCGTTCGCTCCAAGGTTCTTCAGCGACAGGGGGGAGATCTGAGGGTTTCCCCCCAAAAAATACAGAGGAAGATAGATTTGCAATATAACAGATGGTAAGGCTACTGGTGAGCATAAAAATACGTTCGGCCCAAAGCAGTGCGATGTGATGGCTCTGCTCAAAGGCCTCGATGAGAGCGTGGTGAAGCAGGGTTTTACTGGCGTAGCCATTAAAACCCGGTATGCCAGCCAGGCCTGCCGCTGCGACAAAAAAAGTTATAGTAGTTACCGGAAATTCTCGCCAGAGCCCCCCCAATTTAGTAATATCGATCCGGCGCGTGCGGGCGTAGACGGCCCCGATCATCATAAACATCCCCGCCTTAAAAAAAGCATGATTAAAGATATGGAAGGAAAACCCTGCAAAGCCCACCGAGCCTTTATTACCCAAGTAAGCAGCTATCCCGATGCCCATGAGAATATAGCCCATCTGGCTGATGCTGCTGTAAGCCAGGATGCGCTTGGCGTTACATTGGAAGAGCGCGATTAGAGCGGCGGTAAACATGGTGATGATGCCCAGCCAGATAATTATCCATCCCAACTCACCGGAGCAGCAGGTTGTTATCTTCCAGAGAGGCGAAGATCTCCCCGCCGCAGGAGTATAAAGAATATTTACCGCCCGGATAATCCCGTAGGCACCAGTTTTGATCATGATCCCTGAAAGCAGGGCACTGGCCGGCGAGGGAGCAACCGGGTGGGCCTGCGGCAACCAGATATGAAGCGGCACCATCCCTGCTTTTATCCCGAATCCCATGATGAGAAGGCCTAATATCAGGTAACGTTCTTTTAGGATGGTCAATTTCTCCAAAAGCGGCAGGATCTCAAGCGTTCCGGTGAGATGAAACAGGAGGAAGATAGCGGAAAAGAGGCAGAGGCCGCCGAATATACTGAGATAGAGATAGAGCCGCCCGGCTTTCATTGCTTCCGGCGTTTGGACGTGGACTACCAGCAGGTAAGAGGCCAGGGACATCAATTCAAAGAAAACGAAGAGGCTTAAAAAATCGCCGGAAAGAAAAACACCGAGGCAACCGGCCAGGGTTAACAGCAGAAAAACATAATAGCGCGTACGATTTTTTTCATATGACATATACGTTAGCGAAAAAATAACAGCTAAAAGCCAGATAAAAGAAGACAATAGATTAAAGGCGGCGCCAAAAGGATCGACGCGCAAAAGCAAAGGCGATTCCCAGAAACCCGTTCCCAGCAGATAATCTACTGTACCCCGGCAAGCGGAACGGAACAAGACGGCAGAAAGGATAAAGGTGATTGCCGAGATGGCAACGGCCAGGCAATCCCGTATTTTTTCAGAATAAGTTGCTCCGAGGATGACCATGATTGTTCCCGCCAGAGGGGTGATAATGATCCAAAGGGGCAGTGCTGAAATAATTGAAGACGCATTAGATGCGGCGCTACAGTTCATTGTGGTTGCACCTCTTTTTATCAAATTAAAAAAGAATTAGATCAGAATAAAATATGGACCGTTGCTTTTACCAGTTTAAGGGGCCAGTTAGTGGGCAGTAGAGCAAAAATCACACAGCCTGTTGCCAAAACGGCCATCGGCAAGAGCATGTGCCAGGGTGCCTCCTGCCGGCTGGGTTGATCGCTATTAAGTGTATTTTCGGGGACAGCCGGCGGCCCGGAAACAGCAATAAAGCTGCTTTTCAGGTACGGTTTGCGTTCGCCCGTCGTTCTCTTGCTAAAAAAGGCGGTAATGATTACCGGAAAATAATAGGCGGCATTGAGCAGGCTGCTGGCAATCAGAACTACAACAAAAAGCGGTTGTTCTGCTTCGAGGGCGGCCAGGCACAGTTGCCATTTACTGATAAAACCGTTAAAAGGGGGGATGCCGATTATGGTTATGGAAGCAATGCTGAAAAAAATCATCGTTAGCGGCATCTGCAAACCGATGCCCTCCATCTCGCTGATTTTACGTTTGCCGGTTTGCACAATAATTGCCCCGGCGCAAAAGAAAAGCAGCCCCTTTAAGAAAGCATGGGTGAAGATGTGGTAGAGGCCCCCGGTTAGACTGCGTTCTGTTAACAGTGAAATGCCGAGGATTATATAGCCGATCTGGGTAATGCTGGAGTAGGCCAGCCGACGCTTTAGATCATCTTGTAAGAGGGCTAACGCCGAACCAAGAAGGATGGTGACGGCGGAGATCGCCAGCAGTATTTTGGTCCATTCCACATTTTGAAAGAAAGCGAGGCCATAGATATTGAAAAAAACTCTAATTATCCCGTAGATACCGGTTTTAATCATCACTCCGGAAAGTAGAGCGCTTACCGGGGAAGGGGCAGCCGGGTGAGCATCGGGTAACCAGATATGCACGGGAAACATCCCTGCTTTAAGCCCAAAGCCCAATACGAGAGCGATAAAGGCGGCCAATGAAAGGTTGGAAGCCTCACCGATTAACCCCGCCCGGGTAAAATTGATGCTTCCGGCCAGATGATAGATGATGATCATTCCAAAAAAGATAGCCAGCCCGCCGCCGATAGTCATATAAAGGTATTTGGCACCGGCAAACATCGATTGCGGTTTTTCGTCGTGAATAACGAGCACGTAGGAGGTGAGGGCCATAAATTCGAAAAAAAGGAAAAGGCCCAACAGATCGCCGGCAAAGACTGTGCCCAGGCAACCGCCTTCTGCAAATAATAAAAAGCTGTAATAACGATTTTTGGCACCCTCGCCGGCCATATAGCCCGGCGAGTAGAAAGCAGCCAGGAACCAGATAAAAGAGATAAGCAGACCCAGATAGAAAGAAAGATAATCTACTTTGAATGTTATCGCCAGGGGAAACGAGAAAAATTGAAAATAACTGAACAGTGTTTGCCCTGCTTTAATTGCCGGGTAGAGCGTGACGACCGCCAAAAAAATGAAAGCGGTAAAGACAATAGAAAT
>JAAZMI010000065.1 GCA_012798895.1 Bacillota bacterium | reverse complement strand
CACAGGAAACTGGAGATCGTGCCCAGCGATACTGTTGTTATCGCTGCCAACCCGATCCCCGGCAATGAAAAATTGGTTTCACGCACGATCGACAACCTTTTCCGTCAGGGGGCCAAAGTTATATATGAAAGGGAATCGGGCGTTCACGTTTCCGGACATGGCAATCAGGAAGAATTAAAGTTGATGTTAAGCTTATTACGCCCCAAATATCTTATTCCGGTACACGGGGAATACCGGCATCTCATTCACCACGCTGAATTGGCAAAAAAAATGGGTATGAAGAAAGAGAACATCCTAATCGTGGATAACGGCACGGTAATGGAGTTTTCTGCTAACCTTGGAAAAATTGTCTCCTCGGTCCCGGCTGAAGGGGTTTTCGTCGATGGCCTTGGTGTGGGGGACGTAGGTAATATCGTTCTTAGGGACAGACGGGTATTGTCCAAAGATGGAATTTTTATCGTGGTGATTACTGTAGATAGTAAGGCTAATATCAACTCCGGGCCGGAAGTTTTTTCGAGGGGTTTTGTCTATGTCAAGGAATCTGAGGAACTCTTAGATGAAGCTCGGGAAGATGTATCAAAGGTGTTGAAAAATCTGGCGCAAAGGAAGGTTAGCGATTGGGCTACGATTAAAAATAGTATACGGGATTCCGTCAGTAGATTCTTATGGGAAAAAACCGGTCGAAGACCGATGATTCTACCGATCATCATGGAGACGGCCCCGGAAAAAGTTCGCCAGTGATAACAGGCAATAGATTTGAAAGCAATTTGTTAAAAGAAGAAAGGTTTACGGCTACTTTGAACGAAAGCGGCAGGGATCTACACAACGGATCACCCCAAAGAAAGAGGAACCAGATATGTTTTCATTAAATTGTAAGATATGGTTGGAGATCGGCGGCCAGAAAGTGTTTGGCGATGGCCCCTGTGATATTCTGAAGCGAATTAAAAATTCGGGTTCTCTACGCATGGCCGCAAAAGAGATCAATATGTCTTATAGCCAAGCCTGGCAGTTAATGAAAAACCTGGAAAAAAAACTTGGTTTCCCCCTGCTCATAAAAAAGGTGGGGGGCGAATTTGGGGGTGGATCTTCCCTCACGCCGGAGGGTGAAAAACTGGTGAAGCAGTTTGAACAGTTTCGTGAAGAAGCAGATGGGATGCTCAATGAACTCTTTAAAAAGTACTTTGGCAATGCAACCTAAACCTTTCATCCCTTAGTCTGTAGAGGCCCTTTTGTTCCTAAATTTTTCAAAGAGGTGAGCGAAGATGTCCGAAGCCTTGCTGGTTATCGATATGCTGCATGATTTTCTGGAGAAAGACGGAAGCCTGTACATTGGTACAGGTTCCAAAACAGTAATTCAAAACGTAGCGGCGCGGTTAAAGAGATGGCGACAAAGTAAAAATCCTGTTATCTATATTCTGGATAGCCATCTGCGCCACGATTCGGAGTTTGAGATGTTTCCTGTACACTGTCTGGCCGGGGAATGGGGCGGGGAGATCGTGGACGAACTTGCTCCTAAAAAAGAAGATGTCCTCATCCATAAGCGGCGTTATAGCGCTTTCTACGGCACCGATCTGGATCTGACCCTTAGGGAAAAAAATGTGCAGAGTCTGGAATTGGCCGGTGTTTGTACCCAGATCTGTGTACTTTACACTGCTGCCGATGCTCGTATGCGAAACTATGATGTCGTAGTTAGGAGAGATTGTGTGGCTACTTTTGACCAGGCGGCACATGAATTTGCACTCAAAGAGATGGAAAAAACCTTGGGGGTGAAGGTCATCTGATGCCGGTTATGGTTCCAGGTCCCACTTTAACCCGATCTCGGTTCCCGGTTGCAGTTGCGGCAAAAGGTAATCATTTAAATCGCGGCTGATTAGGCGCACTATCTTTGCTCTGGAGGCTGATATCAATTCCACTTCTATTATCCCCCTGCTGTAAGGAATCTGTATATATTCCGTTTTTTTAGTGCTCTCTTTAAATATTTCTTCCAAGGGCACTGTCGTATACAAAATCATTTTGTTTTATTCCTCTTTTCTTTGTTCAACCAGCTCCCTAAGTTTGTCAACTGCAGAAGAGATTCCGCCGACAGCATCGATTAGACCAATTTCTACAGCTTCATGGCCTACTAGAACCGTGCCGATATCCCTTCCCAACTGTCCGGTATTAAACATTAGTTCTTTAAATTTTTCTCGGGAAATTCTGGAATGCCTGACGACAAAATCTATAATCCTTTCTTGCATTTTATCCAGATAATCAAAGACCTGGCTGACACCGACCACCAAACCCGTTAAGCGTATGGGGTGGACGGTCATCGTTGCTGTTTCGGCTATAAAAGAGTAATCGCACCCGCAGGAGATAACCACACCGATGGAATGCCCTCCGCCCAACACGAGGGATACCGTAGGCTTGGAAAGGGTGTTAAGCATCTCGGCAATGGCCAAACCCGCCTCAACATCACCCCCAACCGTATTAAGAATGACCAGTGCACCTTCAATCTGCGCACTCTGTTCTACAGCTACGAGTTGAGGGATGATGTGTTCGTATTTTGTTGTTTTATTCTGCGGGGGTAGAACAAGATGCCCTTCTATCTGCCCGATAATCGTCAAAGTAAAAGTTTTATTATCCGGTTTCGGTAGAGACATTACCCCCAACTTTTCTACTGTCTTCGTCAAAGATACATCTTCGTTATTTTTAGCGGGGGGAGTAGAATCGGGTTCTGTTTTTGTATCCGGCTGTTCTTTGGGCAAAGGGGGATCGCCATAAGGATTGTCTTCCATTTTTGTATGCCTCCTTCCCTTTTTTTTATATCATTTTCATATTTTCTCCAAAAAGGTATATTTTATTAAAAAGCTCTTTCCCGCACCTTCGTTAGACAGGTTTTATTTCCGGATGGAAGTTCTATTCAGGGCCGGCCGGGGATACAAATTCTAATATAAGGATACGTTCAAGGGAAGGACGGCCCATTTTGCTTATCACCGTAGGGAAATTTGTTCTGGCTTTGTTACTGCTGTTGGGCGGGATCAAGGTTGTCAGTCAAAGCTTGCGGGAGATCACCGGTGGTTTTCTCCATGTTTTTTTACAAACTTATACTTCCACGCCCTGGCGCGGTTTTTTTCTTGGGGCGATCTCTACCTTGGCTTTACAGAGCAGCAGCCTTGTCACGGTGATGGTTGTAGGGTTTATCAACGGGGGATTTTTAACCCTTTTGCAGGGTTTAAGCGTGATGATCGGTGCAAACCTGGGTACAACTGTTACTTCACAACTTTTTTCACTACAGGCGAAGCAATTAATTAAACCACTGCTCTTGGCAGGGATTTTTCTCTACCTTACAGAATTAATTCTCAAAAGGACCCTGGGAGGAAAGGTGTTATGGGGCATGACTGCAGTGCTGGGTGGAATCGAATTATTAACTGTAGCCATGGCACCATTTTCCGCCACTATTTTTTACCGGGAACTATACCTATTCTGCAAAGGCACTCCCTGGAAGGGGGTTCTTACCGGGGCTATGGCTGCAGCAGTTTTGCAAAGCAGCAGCGTGACTACCGGCCTGGTGGTGGCATTGGCTAAAGAAAAGATGCTTAGCCTGCCGGAGGCACTCTCCATGATTTTAGGAGCAGATCTGGGAACCTGTGTTACCTCTCTCATTGCTGCCATGGGGACTATCCTGCCGGCCAGAAGAGTTGCCTGGGGACACCTGTTCTTTAATATTGCCTCGCTTCTGATTATCATTCCTTTTTGGCATCATTTCTTATGGCTTATCGGCATTACTTCGCCTGAACTTCCACGACAAGTTGCCAATGCACACACGCTCTACAATTTAGCAGGCGCGATCGTAATTCTGCCAATCGTTGACAAATTTGCATATTTATTGGAACATATAATTAAGAAGTGATTCTCTACAAATAAGGTTTCCGAAAAAAAGGGAAATTAATGCATTATTAATAGGAAAACAAAACGCTGCACAGGGGGAAAATAGTTTATGAACTACGGGGAAGCTTTTGGCCTGGGTTTGTTGCAAGGGTTGACCGAATTTTTACCGGTAAGCAGTTCCGGGCATCTCGTCATCGCCCAACATTTTTTAGGTATTGCTCAGCCCGGGGTAACATTGGAGGTTATGGTTCATTTTGGCACCCTACTTTCGATTATCTGGGTTTTTCGTCAGGATATCCATAAATTATTGACAGGGTTTTTGAGCAGTGCGGAAGAAAAAAAATTCTTCATACTATTATTTTGGGGGACTATCCCTACCGGGATCATCGGTATATTAGGGGGATCATTTTTTACGGGCCTCTTTGGCCGGCCCCTGTTGGTTGGCCTTGCCTTGTTGGTAACCGGCTGTATCGTTCTTGCAATCTCCAAGATAGAGATAAATTTCAAAGATCTTCAGAAAATGGAGGTTGAGGACGCTTTGTTAATTGGCATCTGCCAGGGAATAGCGATTATACCAGGTATAACGCGTTCCGGTTCCACAATTTTGGGTGCCCTTTGGAGGGGACTGGATAGAGAAACCGCCGTCCGCTACTCTTTCTTGTTGGCCCTGCCGGTTATCGCCGGGGCAACAGTGCTGGAGATGAAAGATTTTTTTAAGATTACCACTGATCCGGTACTCTTCTACCCCTATCTTTTGGCGATGTTTACCGCTTTTATCTCGGGGGTTTTTGCCATTAATTTTTTTATCAAGCTTTTAAATGCAAGCCGATTCCATTATATAGCTTACTATTGTTGGTTCTTGGGTCTGCTGACCGTTTTCGGCTCCCTTATTTGATCTTCAACCGGTATTGCCGGCAATAAGGGGTCCTGGAATCTTTCCGGCTAAATGTCACAGAGCAAGTGGTTCCGGATTTATTTAACGAGGTGTTAAAATATATTCATGAAATTTAACAAAAGAAATAAAACAAAGTCTAAAAAACAAAAAAACGGGCAGAACAAGATCATGACGGATCAGATCAAGGCTGTTTCATGGTTTGCCCTGGCGGTCTTTATCTTGGCCGGGATTCAGTTTCCCGCCCAAACCGGGTATTTCGGGTTAATTTTAAATTATTTTTTTCGTACTTTATTGGGCGAAGCAGCACCTGCCTTTCCGATTTTAATAGGGGTAGCGGCTCTAAGCTCCCTCTGTTCCTTAAAAATTAAAAACCGCCGTTACCGGCTGGCGGGTCTTCTAATCTTATTTTTTCTGTTGACAGTTACCTTACATCTGATGCTCATTCTTCAAGGACTGGATATTTTTGCCCGGAAAGATCTCTACCGGGCAATATTCAATCTGGGCTGGCAGCAACAGGGGGGAGGATTGATCGGAGCTGTTTTGACGATCATCCTTTTTTTCTTTTTCAAAGATATCGGAAGCTATATAGTTCTCAGCGCTTTGGGTATAATTTCATTGTTATTGATTACAAACAGCTCTCTTTTGGATATATTTTCCAACGCAATGCGCTTCGTGCAATTAATATTTCAATTTATTGGCCGGTTAGTAAAAAACTTTCATATTTTTTGTATGGGAGAAGGAAGCGGGGAGCCCCTTGTCGAAAACTATTCAATAAAAGAATATAGCAACTATAAAGGCAATTATGAGAGCAATGCTTTGGAGGGGGAAAAAAAGGAAGGTGAGGCACACCGGGAAAAAAATGGAGCAGAAGATGCCAATGAAATAACTGAAGCCGATGAAGCAGCGCCAATTATCAGTGTTTATCACAATATTCAGGAATCCCTGGCACAAAGGAATTCAACAGGGGAAAACAATGTTTTAACGGCAGAAGATCCCGAGGAAAATGGTTTTGCCTCCTCAATTAACCAGGCATCAACGATTTTCCAAAGTTACCGGGTTCCTTCTCTTGCGCTGCTTACTAAAATAGATAAATTACGTGATCACCAGCAGCAGAAGGTGATCCAGGAAAGGGCCAGGGCCCTGAGGGGCACATTTGAAAGCTTTGGTGTAAAGGTGAAAATAAGGGAGATTCAAGCCGGGCCCGCGGTAACACGCTTTGAAATTCAACCGGAAACCGGGGTGAAGGTCAGCAAAATTTTAAGTTTAAGCGATGATCTGGCCCTTAATTTGGCCGCCCCTGATGTCCGCATCGAAGCTCCCATTCCGGGCAAGGCAGCCATTGGCATAGAAGTCCCCAACAAAATTATCTCTGTAGTCTACCTGAAAGAAGTGCTGGAAGATCCATGTTTTCAATCTTCCTCTTCTCCCTTGACGATCGGGCTGGGCAAGGATATTGCCGGCACCTCTGTCTTTGCCGATCTGTTAAAGATGCCGCATCTTTTAATTGCCGGTTCTACCGGTTCCGGTAAAAGCGTCTGCATTAATACTATTATCTCCAGCATTCTTTTTAAAGCAAACCCCTGGACAGTAAAATTTTTATTAATAGATCCCAAGCTGGTAGAGCTTAGTATCTACAACGGCATCCCGCATCTTCTTTCTCCGGTGATCACCGAACCTAAGAAAGCAGCTATGGCCTTGCGCGGCATGGTTAAAGAGATGATTAGAAGATACGATCTTTTTGCCCGGCAAGGCGTCAGGGATATCAACAGCTACAACAAGCTTTGTTTCGATGATAAACAGGATTTCGATAACAGGGAAGATTTTCTTCCCTATATCATCGTCGTGATCGATGAGCTGGCTGACCTAATGATGGTGGCACCTGCAGAGGTAGAAGATTCTATCGTTCGCCTGTCTCAGATGTCCAGAGCGGCGGGAATACACCTGATTATTGCCACACAGCGGCCTTCCGTTGATATTATTACAGGTTTGATTAAAGCTAATATTACTTCGCGGATTGCCTTTGCCGTATCTTCACAGATCGATTCCCGCACAATTTTGGATGCCGGTGGAGCGGAAAAACTTCTGGGCAGGGGGGATATGCTCTACTATCCGATCGGTGTCCATAAGCCTTTGCGTGTTCAAGGGGCGTTTATCAGCGAGAAAGATATCACCAAAATTATTGAATTTATACGGGAACAGGAGAGCCCCTTATACCAGGAATCGCTGCTTTTTAATCCGGAGGAAAGCGAACTGGATATTGAAGAGGAGGAAGAAAAGGCGGGGGATCCCCTGCTTCCGGAGATAGTTGAACTCATTATCCAAACAGGACATGCTTCCATCTCTCTGATTCAAAGAAGGTTCCGGGTAGGATATACGCGAGCAGCACGCCTTATTGATGAACTTGAGCTTTTAGGTATTGTGGGTGGGTTTGAAGGGAGCAAGCCGCGTAAAGTGATAATGAACAGGGAGCAGGCGTTGAACACCCTAAGACAGGGTATAAAAACAGATGATGATTAAGATAGCCGGGGGGCAAAAATAATGAAAAAAATTGGTGAATTGCTCCGTGACGCCCGTACAGAGAAAAATATAACCCTGAATGATATCAGTCAGAAAACAAAGATACAAGAAAAATATCTACATGCCCTAGAAAAAGGCGATCACACTATTTTTTCCGGGGAGATATATATCAAGGGAGCCTTAAGAAATTATGCCCAGGCCGTAGGGCTTAATGTTGATGAGATCCTATCCCTCTATAACCAATTTATCGAGCAGCAGCCTTCAGAGAGAAAAGAACAGCAACCGACGAAGAAAGAACAAAGTTTCTTATTCGTCTACAGGGAAAGAAGACCTTTCCCCGGTGTAGTGATTGCCTGGCTTGCTATATTGGTTTTTGTTATTGCCGGCAGCATCTGGTATCTTCACGGGCAGGGCAATAAAAGGCATCAGAATACGCCTTATTCCGAAGGTTACTTCCTGGAAAATGACGAAAAACAGACAAAAAATGATCTGCCGGAGAGCGTTACTCCCATCGAAGAACCGGCAGTGAAAAAAGAACTGACCATGCTTACAGAAAGTAGGGATGAGGTTACCTACGCCCTAAGCGGGGTGGAACAGACGAAGATTACCCTCGATTTTCCTGATCGCTGCTGGGTAAGGATTCTGCAGGATGGAGCATGGGTCGAAGAAAAAATATTTAATGCCGGAGAAAGAAAAAACCTGGGGGATGCCCGGGAAACCTTGCTCTATTTTGGTAATCCTCCGGCGGCAAGGGTAACAGTCAATGGTCTGGAGATCGATAATCTAATCCGTTTTACCAGCCCTGTTAAGATCATCATTAAAAAAGAATGATCTCTTTGATTGTCTGCCCCTGCCATGCCATCCTGCAATTTAAATTTCACCTAAAAATCTCCGGCAACTAAGCTGGAGATTTTTTAATGGAGCCGGGTAGAAACAGGCAGAATTTCCTTATTGCCCTTTCTCCAAATTTATTGTTATAATAAGAGACATGTTATGTAAACCTTTAGCTGAACACGGAGCTGGTTATTTTGCGTATTCCCGTAAAATATTTCTATGCTTTTCTTGCTTTTCTGCTTGCTTTTGGCTGCATCTACGCTGTAAATCTATGGCATCAACAGTTGTTGGTCGAAGAACCGCTGGCCGGGGCGCTGGGGCGGATCGAGGGCGTTAAAGATGTCGAGTTAAACAATAATCGTAAAGAAGCAGAGGTCTGGATTACATTGGGAGAGGTGGATAACCTGCCTCAAATCTACGGTGAAATCGAGGGGATTCTGCTGGAGTCTTATGAAGAGGATTCCATTAGAATCCATCTTCTGGACAGCCGGGATCCTTATCTGGAATCTGTTTACCATAAGGTTCACTTTGCCCTTCTGGAAGCTGAGAGACTCGGTAACTACAGTGCAATGAGCGAGGAGATCTTTAAACAACTGGCCCAGGAAAAAGAACTTAAAAACTACCGGCTTTGGATCGATCAGAAAAGAATCTACCTGTCGCTGGCTACCTCCCGGGGTGCTCTCTACAAGGTTATACCGGTGAACGGCGAAAGAGCAGAAAAGGGTTAAGGGTTGAAAAAAATGGGACTGGATTTAAAAACATCCGTGTTTGTTTTGGTGGGCAATTTTAACTGTAATACGGCGGTGTATATTTATTATGTAAACCTTCTTCTACCTTGGAGGTCAGTTTATGCTTAAAGAGATCGGTGCAGGGATTATGCTCGGCATCTTTGCCGGCTTACTCTGGTTGGGTTACAATCTGTATCCTCTTCTATTTGTATTGGGGCTGTTTTTTCTATTCTATAAAATTTTTGATCTTAGAGGGGGGCTTAAACAACGATTTGTTCCTTTGAACACTGAGAATTCCAAACAGAAAACGGTGGTAACCTTCAGCGATATCGGCGGGCAAGGCTATGCCAAAAGAGAGTTATTGGAGGCACTGGATTTTATCCGGGAACCTGAAAAAATTAATATGATGGGGATCAGGCCCTTAAAAGGCGTTCTTCTGGTAGGGCCACCGGGAACCGGCAAGACCTTGCTGGCCAAGGCTGCTGCCTCCTATACTCACTCTGCTTTTATCGCGGCCGCGGGCAGCGAATTTATAGAGATGTATGCCGGTGTGGGCGCACAGAGAGTGAGGCAGATTTTCCAACAGGCCCAAAATGCAGCCCGAAGGAACACAAAAAAAAGTGCTATTATTTTTATCGATGAGATAGATATTTTAGGGGCCAGCCGGGGCCGCAGCAATGCTTCTCACCTGGAACATGAACAAACCTTAAACCAACTTCTTGTGGAGATGGATGGCCTCAGCATCGATGATCAGGCCAGCATCTTGTTAATTGGCGCCACAAACAGGCCGGACCTGTTGGATAATGCTTTATTGCGCCCGGGCCGTTTCGATCGTATTGTACAGGTTGAACTACCCGACCTGGAGGGCAGATTGCAGATACTAAAGCTGCATACGCGCAATAAACCGTTGGCTGAAGGCGTACAACTGCAAAAAATAGCCGCAGAAACTTTTGGTTTCTCCGGTGCCCATCTGGAAAACCTGGCCAACGAGGCCGCAATTGCAGCCCTGCGGGAAAACAGCAAGATACTGCAAAGGAAACATTTTTCAGAATCACTCGATAAGGTAATCATGGGCGAAAAACTGGATCGTCGCCCCGGAAAAGAAGAATGTCATCGTATTGCCGTGCACGAGATGGGCCATGCTCTAATCAGTGAATTTTTTCGCCCCAAATCTGTTTCTACTATAACTATCATTCCTCGGGGCAAAGCAATGGGCTATGTCCGGCAAAAACCGAAAGAGGACAGCTATATCTATACCAAGGAATACCTTGAAACACAGATTGCAATTTTGTTGGGGGGGGCGGTAAGCGAGGAAGAATTTTTCGGCAGCCGCAGTACCGGTGCAGTTAACGATTTTCAACAAGCTGTGGAGTTGGCTAAAAAAATTATAAAATCCGGCATGTCTTCTCTAGGCATCGTAAGCGTTAAGGATCTGCCGGATGGCACCCTACATGAATGTTTAAAAGAGATACTTCAGGCCCAGGAAGAAAATGTTAGGGCTATTATTATAAAGCATCTCGAAATTTTACAGAAAGCAGCCGATTACCTGGTAGAAAAAGAAAGAATTGAAGGAAAATACCTACGCGATCTTCTCAGAACGGAGAAGAAAGATGCATTTAAAAAGGAAGCTATCTAAAGCCGGTCCAACTGCTTTAAAGATTCTATTCAGCCTTTTTCTGATGTTTTCCTGCATCGAGCTTTTGGGTCCGATCAAATTCTCGACCGGCGCGTTCGAATTTGAAATCTGTCTAAAAATTTGGGGTCAAGGCCAAACCTTGATCCACTTTCCCCCTCTGGGCAAAATTACCGCCGCTACTCATTGGCCCCCGCTTGATTTTCACCTGCTTCTTAAACACATTCATCTGGAGGAACTGGCTTCGTTAACCGGAAATATTCCCCTGACAAATTTCTGGTCGGGAAATCTATTCCGGGAGATTAAAATAAGTGTATTTATATACATTTTTTTTCTTTTTGTATTGGTTTTTCTGTTGGGTATGATCAGCCCCCTTTTTATTACGCGCCAGCATGTAGGTAAAGGGGAGATGCTTCTGATGGGCCTGGTTAATCTGCTGGTTTTAATGTCCTTCGTGTCCATTGGTTTTCTATCCTACGATACAGCAGCCTTTCTGGAAGCCGAATATCAGGGAATGCTGGAGGCCGCGCCCTGGGTTTTGCACACCCTGCAGGAAGGAAAAAACATTGTTGAAAATATTGGAGTTCAGTTTGCCGAGGTAGTGAAAAACATCTCTTTTTTGGAAAAAGAGATGAGAAAAAACACTTTTCCGGTTGAATCCCAGAATACGATCAGGGTGCTTCATGTCTCTGATATTCATAATAATCCGGCCGCTTTTGATTTTATCCGGCGCGTCGTCGACACCTTTGATGTACAGTTAATCATCGACACGGGCGATCTCGTAGATTATGGAACAGATCTGGAGTTGGAATTATTTTATCAGAATTTCCATGAAATTAAAATTCCCTATATCTTTATACCGGGCAACCATGATTCACCGCTGGTCATCGCACAGCTTGAAAATTATAAAAATGTCATTGTGCTTGAGGATGGAGAAATTGAGGTAGATAATCTGAAGATATCTGCACTGGCCGACCCGGCATCATCTTCGACGGCTCCATCCCTTTCGGATGAGGCGCTTTTGGAAGAAAGGGCGAAACGATTGGCCGAAAATGTGGCCGGCAGCGAGGGTATTACCATCATTGCCGCTCATAATCCGCAATTATTCAAATACCTGCGCAGAGACGGTAATCTGCTTTTAGGCGGGCACATGCATCAACCTTTTGTTCAAAAAAACAAAGAATACATTGAAATAAATGCCGGCACAACGGGCGCATCTGGAATTAGGGGTTTTCAAGACATGAAAATTAATTTTAGTCTCGTCTTGCTCGATTTCAGCTACGTAGAGCAAGAACAGCGCTACGTTCCCTTCAGCGCCGATCTAATTAAAGTGGAACAGTTTCCTTTAAACTTTAGTTTGGAGCGTTATATTTTTACAGACTAGGCTCGGCCGGCAGGAAAACAACAGGAACGAGGGAATTATATAAACAGAAGGAGAGAGATAATGAGGGTCTTTTTAGCTGTAAACCTGAATAAAAAACTACAAGAAGAGTTGGCACAGATACAAAACGAACTGCGTTCCAAAGTGCACGGGGTACGTTGGGTCGACCCGCAATTATTACATATTACTCTGAAATTTTTGGGGGAACTGGATGAAGAGCTGTTACCTGTCTTAGAAAACCCCCTCCGGAAGCTGGGGGAAAACATGGCTTCCTTCACCGTTTCGCTAGCTCGTTTGGGAGCGTTTCCCTCCCTAAACAACCCGCGGGTTTTCTGGATCGGCATAGAAGGGGGGAGCTCCCGGCTCATCAAATTGGCGACAGGCATTGAGCATTGCTTGGAAACACTGGGCCTTTTTTCCCAAGGCGGCGGCACCCTGAAAACCACCAAAAAATTATTCCGGCCACATATTACCCTCGGCAGAAAGAAAGGAAGGGGTAGACAGTGGGAGACGATCCCGGAGGTATTTAGGAAAACAAGGAGATGTAAGAACACGCTGCCTGTAAGAAGTTTTCATTTAATGCAAAGCACGTTGTATTCCACGGGACCTGTCTATACGCCGTTGAAAGAGTTTTTATTCGGATTAAAAAATTAGCAGGAAATCCAGCTTGGATTGCAGAATAACTAAAAATAGGCAAACAGATGTTTAGTACGAAAATTGACGGCGGAGGCTACCACTTCGCCTAAGGCTGGCATAAAAAGTTATTCCAGGGAGGTTGGAAGGTTATGAAAAAGAAAGAGGCGGCATTAGATTCGGCATTGATGCGGATAGAAAAGCAGTTCGGAAAGGGATCTATCATGAAGCTGGGCTCTGAAAATAGGCAGCCTGTCGATATTATTCCAACAGGAGCCCTCTCTTTGGACATTGCCCTGGGCATCGGAGGCGTTCCCAGAGGCAGGGTGGTGGAGATCTATGGCCCCGAATCCTCGGGAAAAACTACGGTGGCTCTCCATATCATTGCTGAAGCCCAAAAAAAAGGCGGTTTCGCGGTCTTTATTGATGCCGAACATGCCCTTGATCCCATCTATGCTCAAAAACTTGGTGTAGATATCGATGAGCTTCTGGTTTCACAACCGGATACGGGCGAAGAAGCCCTCGAAATTGCAGAGGCACTCGTCCGCAGCGGGGCTATCGATGTGCTGGTAATTGATTCGGTGGCCGCCCTCGTCCCGCGAGCGGAGATCGAAGGAGAGATGGGCGATGTACATGTCGGCCTGCAGGCGCGCCTGATGTCTCAGGCTATGCGCAAACTTTCCGGTCAGATCAGCAAATCACAGACAACATCCATCTTTATCAACCAGATCCGGGAAAAAGTCGGCGTAATGTTTGGCAATCCCGAAGTTACTCCCGGCGGCAGGGCTTTAAAATTCTACTCTTCCGTAAGGATCGAGGTTCGTAGAATGGAGACGATGAAGCGCGGCAACGAGATGATTGGTAATCGGACAAGGGCAAAGGTGGTAAAAAACAAACTGGCTCCTCCCTTCAAACAAGCAGAATTTGATATCGTCTTTGGGGAGGGGATCTCTCAAGAAGGGTGCGTTCTGGACTTAGCGCTGGAAAAAAATATTATCAGCAGAAGTGGAACATGGTATTCCTTTAAGGAGGAGAGGCTGGGGCAAGGACGGGAAAATGCTAAAGAATTTTTGAAAACGAACCGGGATCTATTTATGAAAATTTATCAAAAACTACGTCAAGAGTACCATCTATTGAATGATGAAAAAGAAAAAGAAACTGACAAAGTTGACAAGGTCGATGAGGCAAAAAAAGCCTGATCATAACCAGAACCGATTAATACTTAGAAAACCTTTCCTACTTGACATTATTTTGTAGAGGGGATAAAATTGTTTTAACAGTAATATTTTATCCTGGGTCTATTGCCCTTAAAATAGATTTGACCATAATAGAATTATGTCGTTTCAGAGGCATTTTTATAATATAATTAAAATTATATGACGATTATCCTTGGTGTACTTTACTGCGTTGTGAGCATACTGTGCAGGGATAAAATATGGCCATTTCTATTTTAAGCTGTGATATCACAGCTTATTTTTATTGAAATTTGTGCTAATAAACAAAAAATAGGAGGTGAAAAAAAATAATTGGATTATTTAGCTGTCGTTACTGGAATAATAGGGATCCTGTTAGGATTAGGAGTAGGTTATGTTCTCCGTAAACATTTTACGGAAGCCAAACTAATGTCTGCTGAAGAAGCGGCCAAAAAAATCTTGCAAGATGCTGAAGAGAAAGCAAGAACTCAAAAAAAGGAAAAAATTCTGGAAGCCAAAGATGAAGTCTACCGTCTCAGGAATGAATTAGACAAGGAAACAAAGGAGCGGCGTTCGGAATTACAACGTTTAGAGAGGCGTATTCTGCAAAAAGAGGAGGTTTTGGATCGAAAGACCTCCCAACTGGAAAATAGGGATGAAGAGTTAAAAAAACAGGAAGAAAAGACGATGCATCTTCAGAACCAAGTGGAGGAAGTGTATAAGGAACAGCTACAGGAACTGGAAAAGGTATCGGGGCTTCCCACTGAAGAGGCACGAGAAATTATTCTAAAACGGGTAGAAGATGAGATGCAGTATGAACTTGCACAGATGATTAAAGACGTGGAGCAGCGGGCTAAAGATGAAGCCGAAAAAAAAGCAAGGGAGATTATCTCACAGGCTGTGCAGCGTTATGCTGCGGAACATGTTTCTGAATCTACAGTATCTGTCGTTAATTTGCCCAATGATGAGATGAAAGGGCGTATTATCGGAAGAGAAGGAAGAAATATCCGGACTTTGGAGACATTGACGGGTATTGATCTAATTATTGATGATACTCCGGAGGCGGTAATTCTGTCCGGCTTCGATCCTATTCGTAGGGAAGTAGCACGCCTGGCATTGGAAAAATTAATCATCGACGGCCGCATACACCCGGCACGCATAGAGGAGATGGTGGAAAAAGCCCGGCAGGAAGTCGATACCCAGATTCGTGAGGAAGGGGAACAGGCTACTTTTGAAGCGGGAGTGCACGGGCTTCATCCAGAGATGATTAAAATGCTGGGGAGGTTAAAATTTCGCACCAGTTACGGCCAAAATGTGCTTAAGCATTCTCTGGAGGTAGCTCACCTGGCCGGCACGATGGCTGCCGAGCTGGGGTTGGATGTTAAACTGGCTAAAAGGGCAGGTCTACTGCATGACATAGGTAAGGCCTTGGATCACGAGGTAGAAGGACCTCATGTTGTTAATGGGGCTGAGTTGGCTAAAAAATTTCGGGAATCACTGGAAGTGATCAATGCAGTTGCCGCTCATCACGGCGATATTGAACCTCAAACCCTGGAGGCGGTATTGGTGCAGGCTGCCGATGCTATCTCTGCGGCACGTCCCGGTGCCAGGCGCGAAACCCTGGAGGCTTATATCAAACGCCTTGAAAAATTGGAAAACATTGCGGATTCTTTTGACGGGGTTGAAAAAGCATACGCCATTCAGGCTGGCCGTGAAATACGCATCATGGTTAAACCGGATAAAATTGACGATGTAAAAGCAGCCCAGGTGGCCAGGGATATCACCAAAAAAATTGAAAAAGATCTGGAATATCCCGGGCAAATTAAAGTTACTGTAATCAGAGAAATCCGGGCGGTGGAGTACGCCCGCTAGATATAACCGGAACGTAGTGATAAAAATTAGTGCCGCAAGGCACTTTTTTCTTTTGCCCGGTGGAAGGATTTTGGCGTACAATTATGGAATATTAGTGCTTGATCCAAATAGGTAATGAAAGAGTAATGGCGACAAAAAAATAGATAAATGGCTTATGAACATAATAGTATTCTCTATTTATGCCAAGGGAGGAGCTTATGAAACTGGAACAGAACCCGGACGAACTTACCGGTGTCACCCTATTGATCAATCTGCTGGTTCGTTTTCCCGAGATCTTGACTATTCATTATAATTTAGCGGAGGCACATTTTAAACTCTCTTTCATGTTGAATATGCATCCTGAACCGGAGAGGTATGCGGCATTCAGAAGAAAATTTTCCGAATGCATGAAAGCTTATTATAAAATGTTGCAAATTGATCCTGTATCATCAAAAATTTTCCAGAAACCAATTAATGACTGGACCCTGTTGCAGGTATTATTCCATAAAAAAAATGCATCTTTAGAAGAAATAAATATGATCAACACCTTGATTTTAGACGAATTCGGGGAAGAAATAATTGCCGATATCCGTACGGAGGGATTTACCGGCGGTCACAAAGAATTTTTTGATAGAAGCACTGGGGAAGATCTTGTAGAATGTCTATTGCCGGAGAGAAAGAAACACAAAAAGGAAAATCTATTTGCTTTTCGTGAAGCGGGGAAAGTTTATGTTTTTGATAAACAATGCCCATAAAAATCACGGGCTATGCAGAAGAAAAACCACCTCTTAAAATAAGTTGAAAGAATATTAAATATATTAAAGAAAAACCAAAGATTTTTTAATTATATGGAAGGAAAATTTAAGTAGCTGCAGAATATATAATTAAGAGAAAATAAATTCAATCATTTCTCAATTACTGAAGGAGGTACAAATTAACTCTATGGAAGTATTAAAGGTTTCAGCAAAAT
>JAAZMI010000064.1 GCA_012798895.1 Bacillota bacterium | reverse complement strand
GACGAGGTCGTTCAGCCCCCCCTGGTAGTAGGGTAACACCTCGTTGTAAGATTCCAACATGCCGGCCAGGGCCCCGCCCTCCACGGCGAGTTCGGCCCCGAGGCTGTTGGTAACGCTCGCCACTAGCTGCCCGACATTATTCGACCCATCATTTTCGCCATTTTCTTCGCCGTTCTCGCCAACGCTTATCGTTTTCATCTCCAGAGGAAAGCTGCGGTCGTCGTGCAGAAGCAGGCGGCCACCGGCCAGTACCTCCACGGAGCCGTTCGCCCGCTCGATGACGCGGATGTTCACGAATTCGCTAAGCTTCTGCAGGCACAGATCCCTTTCATCGAGCAGCTCGTTGGATTTCTTCCCCAGAGCCCCGAGATAGGTGATCTTTTCATTCAGCTCCGCAATCTCTTCCGCGATTGAATTGACCTGCTTCACGGCTGTCTCCAGCTCTTTTTCCACATCATGTTTAAATTCATCCAAGCGACCGTAGATATCACGCACGAGGCCGGTGAGAGACACGGCCTGTTCCCGCAGGCTGATCCGTGCCGCGTAGCTCTCCGGGTTTACGCTGATCTCCTGCCAGGCATCAAAAAATTCGTTCAGGTAGATGTTGATGCTGTTTTCACCCGGTTCCTGAAAGATGGATTCGATCCCGTCCATAGTCTGTCCCAGCCGGTCCCAGTAATGCTGGGCCGTTATGGCCTTGCGGATCTGCTCCCCGTAAAATTCGCTCTTCATGCGCTCGATGTCGGAGATATCCACCCCGTATCCGGGCGGTGTAACCACCCCCGGCACAGCCGGCGGGACGAGGGCTTTCATGTGCACCACCTGCCGGGAGTAACCTTCGGTGTTGGCATTGGCGATATTTTGCCCGGTCACCTGCACCCCTTTTTGCTGGGCGTGAATAGCACGGCGCCCAATCTCAAAACTGCCAAAAGTGCTGCTGCTCATCCTCATTCTCCCCCAAAGTAGATTTAAGACAACTTAAAATCTAGAAACCATTCCGGGAAACAATGCAACTGAATTTCTAAAACCTGCGAGAAGGAAAACCCGATCGCCCCAGCCCGGCATCTGCCCGGGGCCAGTTCCCCCCATCCCACACCGGGAAAAAGTGAAAAGTGGCCCCTAAGCCTGATCGTCCAGCAGGGCGGCGGGGAAAGGCCCCCGCTCCTTCTCCTGTATCTTCCCCCCGGCAGCATAGAGCTGCTCTTCCCCGGCCGGGGTAAAAACGCTCAAGGCGTTCTCCACAAAGCTAAGATTGCTCTTCAGCATAAGCCTGTTGATCTTCTGCCTGCGCCGCAGCGAGGCCTGCAGCCTCCAAAGGCGGGCGCGCAGCTCCTCCAGCTCCCGGGCATTTTCGGGGTTCTCTTTTGCGATATATTCCCTCAGAGTAAGCCCCTGCGGAAAGATCTCCTGCCGCTCTTGCTCCAGCTCCTGCATCTGAAGAATAAGCTTCTCCTTGCCAAAGTTTAGGTCTTGCAGCGCTGCAGCCGTTCCTTCCAGTAGAAGGGGGGTTGTCTCCTCTTCCAGAGCAATCATCTTCACGAGGAGATCCGCCTGCCCAGCCAACAGTGCGCTCCAGCGGGAGTGATCATTCATTTTTATGCGCTTCCGTTTCCATGTACTTAAGCATCGCCTCCGCCAGTTTGCGGGAATTAACCTTGTATGCACCGTCTTCCACCCGGCGTGCCAGCTCTTCCACCTTCGCCGCATGGGAAGCACCGGATTCCGCCAGGCGGCTGAATTCCTTTTTCAACATCTCGCTGCCGGCGGAGATCTCGAAGCGATCTCCGGATAGAGCATCTTTTTTTTCAACTTGGCCGGTTTTGTTGTGTAGCTGCTCTCTCTTATAAACCTTATGAATTAGATTGATAATCTCCGGACGGTTAATTTTCATGCCATCACCCTCTGTCTACTTGCTTGCTGATTCAAAACCAGGGTTTTCACGCCGTGGTTTGGGAGGCTGCTTTATCATTGTGCCCTCTATAATGGTTATCGTCAGGTTAACAACATATTTAAAGGGTAGGATCCCTAAAATAAAGAAAAAATTTGTTTCCCCGCTCGTCAAACAGATGTTGTGGGCTTCCCCGCCTCGACATACCGTCTACCCTCCCCCTATCTTCCCCGCCCGGGACAGGAGGGCCGGGGCTATCTTAACAGCACGCCCTGCAGGTACTCTTGAAAGTCTTCCGCAAAATCTTCGGGATGAGTTAGAAAAGAGAAATGTGCGGGGTTTTCGATAAAAGCGTGGTACTGGGGAAACCCTCTGCGCAAAGAAAACTGCGGCACCTCCTGCGGTCGCGCCCGGAGCAGAGGGGGCAGAGAAGCATAGCGCGGGTTGGGCACAAAAATTGGCCCGTCGCTGCCCGTGGCGGGGGGACGTTCCGTTTGCCACATGTTCGCCTTCTGCCCGGCTTCCACCCGTTTGTCATCTGCCCGCCCGCCGGCCGCCTGCACGCTGCCTTCATGTTCGCCGCCATTCTGCCCCCCGCCTTCGTGCCGGCCGGCCCTTGCCGCGCCGGCCCCCCGCCCTTCGGGTTCGCCGGTGGGAACCAGCCCAAAGTAGCCGGCCCCGCCCATCTCCTGCAGGGGGGTGTAGACCGATTCAAATTCAGCCGCCACCAGATTGCTCATGATCAGGAAATCCGGGCCGGGGTTGATCGTCACATGGCCGAAATCAGGGGGAATGAGCACTTTGTCCCCGGGCGCGGCATCAAAGATGATGATCTCTTCCAGCCCCGCGCGGGGCTCTGCGAGGCGATGCGGCCTCTGGATGAGGTAGAGCGCCCGCCCGTAGATCACTTCGTAGACCTCCGCGTAGGTGCAGGCCGCTCCCGGTTTTAGAGGATGGTAGTGCCCGGCAGTTTTTATATATTCCGCCCCGATGCTCCCCGGGATCAGAACCGTGATGTCGTAGCGGATACCGTTTTTCCTAAAAAGCATCAGATGTTCCGGCAGGCAGAAATTGCGGTACATATAGTATAGAATCCCCGGTTCCTTTTCCCCCGGCACCTCTTCTTCTAGCTTCTCTTCCCCCGCCGTATTCTCCCGGTAGAGCACTTCCTGCATCTCAAAATCCCAGCGTACTGCCGGCATCAGCGCCTCTTTTCCCGGCCCGAAAAGAAGTTCCCTGTTCTCCCGATCCCACCATAGCGGCAACCCGCTTAATTCCAGCTCGATAGCCATAAAAAGCCCCGTTTCGCTGTTCGCGAACCGGGCTCGCCTCCTTTCTAAGATGCATCCCTCCGGCAACCATCCGGATCCCCGGCGCTCTTTTGCATCCAATATCTTACCCGTCTTCGTTGCCGGATGCTGCTGCCCTGTTATATATGCACCCTTCCTTATATATCCACCCTTCCTTGTTTCTTACAAGGCTCTATTCGACCCCCTGCAGCCTGCTTCCTGCCGCCACCGCATTTCTTCCCTCCTTCTCCCGCATTTTAAGATACAGGGCCAGATCGGCAATGCGGCTGGAATAGCTCCACTCATTATCGTACCAGGCCACTGCCCGGGCCATATTCCCGCCGGTCACCATCGTGCTAAGCCCGTCTATCACGCTGGAATAGGGGCTGCGCCTGTAATCAACAGAGACCAGCGGTTCCTCGCTGTAGGAGAGAATCCCGGGCATCTCCTCCGCCGCCCGCTGAAAAACGGCGTTGATCTCTTCTTTTGTCACCTCTTTCACCTCCAGCACGGCCACTATATCCAGCAGCGAGACGACCGGAACGGGGACGCGCACGGCAAAACCGTCGATCCGCCCCTGCAGCTCGGGGAAAACCTCGCCCACCGCCCGCGCCGCCCCAGTGGAGGTGGGAATGAGAGAGAGAAAGGCCGCCCGCGAACGCCTTAAGTCCCCGTGGGGATAATCCAGCAGGCGTTGATCATTTGTATAGGCATGGGTCGTGTTGATCAACGCTTTTTCGATCCCAAAATTTTGCTGCAAAACTTTGGCTACGGGTGCCAGGGCATTGGTCGTGCAAGAAGCATTGGAGAGAATGTGGTGTTCGCGCGGCCGGTATTGTTCTTCGTTCACGCCCATGACGACCGTCAGATCTGCATCCCGCATCGGTGCTGTAACGATCACCCGCTTTGCCCCCGCTTTCAGGTGGCGGCCGGCGCCCTCCCGGTCGCGAAAAACCCCCGTAGATTCGATTACGATCTCCACGCCCAGGTCGCCCCAGGGCACGTTTTCCGGATCTTTCTCCCAAAAAGTAAGGATCTCCTTCCCATCGACAAAGATAGAACTGTTACCGGCCCGCACATCAAAGGGGAGACGTTCGTAGAGAGAATCATAGCGCAAAAGATGCGCCAGAGTTCTGCTATCCGCAAGATCATTCACGGCCACAACATCAACGCCGCCCTTTTCCAAGAAGGCGCGATAGGTAATGCGGCCAATTCTGCCAAAACCGTTGATCCCGATCCTTAGAACCATTTTTTCTAGACCCTCCCTTGTCTTCATAATTTGCCCTGCTTATTAAAAGGCTATGAGCAGATTTTGAAAGGAGGTTCTTGACATCTTTTGGCGCATATAGGAGAATATAGGGAAAAAGGGGGTTTTCTTATGGAGAGAATGCGCGTAGCCGTCAGCGGAGCCTGCGGTCGCATGGGACAGGAAGTATGCCGCACTATTTTAGAAGAAGAGAGCATGAAACTGGTTGGAGCCTTTGATCTGCAAGATCCGGGCGGGGATCTGGGCGTGATACTGGGCAGACAGCCGCTGGATATTAAGATCGAAGAACTTACCCCAAAAAATTTAGAGAGATGCCGGCCGGCTGTGTTGGTCGATTTTACCACCCCCATGGTCGTCATGCAGAACATCGAAACTGCCCTGCAATGCGGGGTCCGCCCTGTGGT
>JAAZMI010000063.1 GCA_012798895.1 Bacillota bacterium | reverse complement strand
TGTTGCCCCTGCTTATCGCGGCGGGCAACTATGTTGGGGCCTGTTTGATCGATGATGCCCGCCTGGCCCAGGGTATCAACGATCGCGTTCAGTTGGCAACTGCCGCCTCCTACCTGCGGCAGAAAATTAATGCACGGCTGATGCGTTCCGGCGTAACGATGATCGACCCTGCTTCGGTTTATATCGATGCCGGGGTGGAGGTGGGCCGCGATACCGTGCTCTATCCCCAGTGTATACTGGAAGGGGAGACGGTGGTGGGGGAAAATTGCCGGCTGGGTCCCGGCCTGCATCTGATCAACACGAACTTGAAGGATGGTGTACACTGTCAACAGGCGTTGGTGATCGACAGCATTCTGGAAGAAGGAGCAGATGTGGGGCCCTTTGTCCATATCCGGCCCCAGAGCAAGATCGGTGCTGCAACCAGAATCGGAAATTTCGTGGAGATAAAAAACAGCTCTATCGGCCGGGGCAGCAAGGTGCCTCATCTCAGCTATGTCGGCGATACGCAGATGGGGCCCGATGTCAACATGGGTGCGGGGACTATTGTGGTAAACTATGATGGCCGGCGTAAACATGCCACCCGTATTGAGGAGGGGGCTTTTGTCGGCTGTAACAGCAATCTGGTGGCCCCCATAAAAATTGGCCGTGGCGCTTTTGTTGCCGCCGGTTCGACCATTACCGGGGATGTGCCTTCCGATGCCCTGGTTATTTCCCGTTCTAAGCAGGAAATTAAGGAAGGGCTGGGTAAAAGGTTTTTAAAGAGAAAAAAGGGAAAGGGTCAAGAAAAATAAACTTGATCTGCAGAGAGATATTCTACCACCGGTTTTTTTGACGATTACTGTAGGAGGGAGAGTTATTTGCAAAAAGGACGGGAGCTAAAAGTTTTTGCTGGAACAGCAAATGTTGATTTAGCGAAAGAAGTTGCTGATTATGTAGGTGTTCCTTTGGGCCTAAGTGAGGTAAAACATTTTAGCGACGGTGAAACCTCGATCTATATCGGGGAAAGCGTCCGCGGTTGCGATGTATTTATTATCCAACCCCTTTGTCGACCGGTCAATGATAACCTGGTAGAACTATTGATCTACATCGATGCTCTGCGCAGGGCATCGGCGGGGAGAATCAACGCAGTAATCCCTTATTATGGATATGCCCGGCAGGATCGCAAGATGAGGGCCAGAGATCCGATTACAGCCAAACTCGTTGCCGATCTGCTGACCACGGCCGGAACAGACCGGCTCATCTCTATGGATCTTCATGCCGGCCAGATTCAGGGGTTTTTCAACATCCCTGTGGACCATCTCCTGGGCATTCCGATTCTGGCCCGCTATTTTAAACAAAAAAACATTCAAAACGGCGTCGTTGTCTCTCCCGATCTGGGAGGTGTGACCCGTGCCCGCGAGCTGGGGGAACGTCTGCACATGTCCCTGGCCATAGTCGATAAAAGGCGCCCGGAACCAAATGTGGCCGAGATCATGAACGTTATCGGCGATGTGCGCGGTAAAGAAGCCATCTTAATCGATGACCTGATCGATACTGCGGGCACGATTACCCAGGGGGCGGTGGAGATTTTAAACAGGGGGGCAAAGGCGGTCTATGCTTGCTGCACCCATGCTGTCTTGTCCGGCCCGGCCAAGAAACGCCTTTTAAACTCGCCCCTTGAGGAAGTGGTGGTTACCAACACCATTCCGTTGAATAATAATCTTAAATTGGATAAAGTAACAGTGTTATCGGTAGCCGGCCTGATTGGCGAGGCGATCAAAAGCATCCATCAGGAGCTATCTGTAAGTAGACTGTTCGATTAATGGAAAGGAAAGGGGGGTTTGCCCGGCCGGAGAGTGGAGAGTGGCCCGGGTTAAAACCATGGAAAATTTTAAAATTGAAGCTTACCCCCGTAAAAAAGGTAATAAGGGGAGCAGGAAAAAACTTAGAAATGAAGGCATGTTGCCGGCGATTGTTTATGGCCGCAATATCGAGCCCAGGGCTGTCACCCTGAACAGCATCGACCTGAAAAAAGCCCTGAGCACAACAGCGGGCACCAACGTGCTGCTCGACCTGGAGATTGCTGGCGATGACGGTTCTTCCCTGGAGACTGTGATGGTTAAAGAACTACAGACCCATCCCCTGCAGAGAGATTTCTACCTACATGCAGATCTGATCCGCATCTCACTTGAGGACAAATTAGAGGTGGAGGTGCCGCTTAGTTTGGCCGGGGAACCGGTTGGCGTCAGCGAAGATGAAGGGGTTTTACAGATTCAGATCCGGGAGGTTACGGTACGTTGCCTGCCGACGGATATCCCCGAATACATTGAGGTATCCGTTGAACACCTGGGGATTGGCGATGTGTTAACAGTTGGGGAGCTTCAGCCGCCGCACGGGGTAGAGATACTGGCGGAACCAGCCGAGGCGATCGCTTCAGTACTGATACCGCAAGTTGAAGAAGAAGTGGTAGAAGAAGAAGAAGAATTGGACGAAGAACTGGCAGAAGCAGAAGAGGGAGAAGAGGCTGGAGAGGCGGCAGAAGAAGAGGAAGAGACAGAGGAGTAGAAAAAATTACTATTCCCGGGGTGGAAAAATTTGTTCCTGTTTGTAGGTCTGGGAAATCCAGGTTTAAAATATGCTTTAACGCGGCATAACACGGGTTTCTGGGTGATCGATGAGATGGCCGCCCGGGGCAAGGTGAATCTGCGGGAGATCGCCGGCCGGTCTTGTTTGGCGCGGGCTAAATTTGCCGGAAGGGAAGTAATTTTGGCCAAACCCCTAACCTTTATGAACCGCAGCGGCCTGGCTGCGCGTGCCCTCTTGCGACATTTTGCCCTTAAACCGGAAGATCTCTTGGTAATTTATGACGATCTCGATCTCCCTTTGGGCCGGCTTCGACTGCGGCCCAAAGGGGGGAGCGGCGGCCACCGCGGCCTGGCCTCGATCATTAATTTTTTGCAGACCGCAGATTTTCCCCGCTTGCGCCTGGGCATCGGCCGCCCTGAAGTGACGGGAAACGGGGCCGACTATGTTCTTTCCACCTTTACCCCTAAAGAAGAAGAGCAGATCCTAAAAACGGTTCAGACGGCAGCCGATGCCTTGGAAACTTTCCTGGCACAAGGCCTACAAGAAGCGATGAATAGGTACAATGTTCAGGGTGGTGAAGGGATGTAGGGACACAGGGGGACGGTTCTTTTGTGTACCGGTTTTCAACAACAACACAGTGAACACAGGGGGACGGTTCTTTTGTGTACCGGTTTTTGGTACACAAAAGAACCGTCCCCCTGTGTCCAAGAACCGTCCCCCTGTGTCCTGTCCCCCCCTGTATCCTGCTCAGGTATTGATACAGTGGAAGGTTTTTAGAACATTGACGCCTGCGGGAAGAGCGGATATAATTAGGTGCCGGTAAGCTAAAAATTAAGGGGCCGTATCTTTTACAAATAATTCTGATTTCAAGGATAATGCTGCCAAAATATGTGCAGGCTTTACCTTTACAGTGCCGGGTTTACGGATACAAAGGTTAAAGCCTATTTTTGCTTTGCTCATTGATTGCGGGAGGTAGAAGTTTTGTACGATAATCTGCCAAAAAAAAGGTTGGAAGATTCTTTTTTTGTTTCTCTACAAAAGTCTCCAGGGGAGGCCGGTGGCCGGCTGGTTACCGGGTTGGATGGTTCCCAGCGCAGTTTTTTTATTGCCGCCCTTGCTAATAATGTTTCTCAGGCAGCGCTGGTTCTAACCAGCGATATGGCTAGGGCAGAAAGGTTTTACGAGGAGATTAAGGCATTTTTACCGGAGATGGAGGTATGTCTTTTTCCGGGAAAGGACTTTTTTTATAGCGGCGAGATTTTGACACAGAGCAAGGAGATTTTACAGCAACGCCTCACAGTCTTGAAAAAATTGGTTACGGGGCAACGCCTGCTCGTCATTGCTCCTGTGCCGGCCCTGCTCAGCAAGCTTACCCCGGCAGATCTTTGGCGGAAAAAACGCCTGGAGATCGAGGCGGGCCTGAGGGTTGATTGGGAAAATTTCTTAAAAGATCTCGTAGAGCTGGGTTATGAGAGGACAGAGCTGACGGAGAATAAGGGCTCCTTTAGTGTTAGGGGTGATATTGTAGATATTTTTCCTCTCTATACCTCTTTGCCGCTGCGCATCTCTTTTTTCGACGAAGAGGTGGAATCCATTCGCTATTTCGATGCGGAGAGCCAGCGTTCCCTGGAGACGATTCCTGCTGTTACTATTCTACCGGCGCATGAGGTTCTGCTCAGTACAGATTCTTTTCAAAAGGGGATCTCCGCCATTGCGGCGGAGATGGAGAAGGTTGCCGCACAATTGAAGATTAAAAACCAGGCCAGGGCTGCGGACAGACTGCGGACGAAAGTGGATAACCACCTCGTTAAACTCCGTAATTTAGGTTATTTTGATGGGATTGAACAATATATCTCTTATTTTTATGCGGAGCCTTCCAGCTTGATCGATTATTTCCCTGCAGGGGGGCTTCTTTTCTGGGACGATCCGGAAAATGTTGCTTCTGCCGGAGATTCGTTATTAAAAGAATTGCAGGATTATCAGGCCGAACTATTGCTGCAGGGCGATATTTTGCCCGGTCAGATGCAGATCTATTGGACTCTTAAAGATATTTTACAGGAAAACAATCTAAATATCGTTGCGCTTACCTCTCTTTCCCGCCGCTTGCCGCATATCCCTGTCTCCAGCACTATAAATATCCAGGCCCGTTCTGTGCCTTCTTTCATGGGCCGCCTGAATCTATTTGAGGATGAATTAAAGGAATGGTGGTCCCTTGGTTACGAAGTTTTCCTTATGTGCGACGGGGAGAAAAGGGCGGCGGAGATGCAGAGGATTTTAAGGGAGATGGAATTAAATGCTATCTTTCCCGCGGAGAGGACGGGGCTGCTGAAGAAATTTGAGAACGGGTGGCGATTGAATTCGTCGCCGGGAAAGA
>JAAZMI010000062.1 GCA_012798895.1 Bacillota bacterium | reverse complement strand
TCTGAAGGTAGATGCCGTTTAGAAGGCCTTCCCCGGCTGCGAGGCGCCATCTGGTCGGCAAACCCGTTAAAAACCCGTCTAAAACCAGTTCCGGATCCAAGCCGATCACCGAATGGTAAGGGCCTGTCATGCCCGCGTCGGTGATATAGGCTGTCCCTTCGTCATAGATCTTCTCATCAGCCGTCTGGACGTGGGTATGGGTGCCAAAAACGGCGCTGACTCTGCCTTTTAGAAAACGCCCCATGGCGATTTTTTCCGAAGTAGCCTCCGCATGAAAATCGACGATGATGTTTGGCGTTACTTTCTGCAACAGGGGAATTTTTTGGGCCGCCGTTTGAAAAGGGCAATCGGCAGGGGGCATAAAAACCCGCCCGATGAGATTTAGTACACCGACGGAATGGTCGCCGCATTGCACTATGGTTGTCCCCTTACCGGGTGCCCCTGCAGCCATGTTGGCCGGCCTTAACAGGCGTTCTTCTTTGTCGATAACTTTTATGATCTCCCTCCGGCCCCATACGTGGTTGCCGGTGGTAACGACATCGATGCTGTTTTCGTACAACTCCTTCAAGATGGGGGGAGTGATGCCCTTGCCCCCGGCTGCGTTTTCACCGTTGGCGATAATCAGATCTGCGTTATAGCGTTTAATTAAACCCGGCAGCAGCGCGGCGACGGTATTCCGCCCCGGCCGGCCAACGATATCTCCTAAAAACAATATATTCAATAGAACTACCTCCCCGATCTAATTGTGTTCAAACTGGTGTTTATTTTGCTATTCTGCTGTGCCGGCGGGATCATCTATTTTCCCCCCGGCTTTGTTTTCCAAAAGCAGGCCTAAAGTGGCGCTGCCCAGCGTGGCCAGCATGATCTGCCAGTGACCTCCGACCTTCCAGTAGAGAATGATGGAGAGGAGGGCTGAAAATAAGGCGATGAAGATGTGGCGCCGGGTTCCTAATTGCAGGACGAGCAGGGCGATGAACATGGCCGGCAGGGCATAATCCAAGCCCCATGTTTCCAGGTTGTCCGTAAACAGGGCCCCAGCCCAAGCCCCCAACACAGAGCTGCCCACCCAGGAGAAATGGGCGGCGAGGTTGGTTGTAAAAATCCCTGCCGGGGGCGGTTTTACTTCTTCTTGAAAGTTCACGCTGTGTAGGGCAAAAGTTTCGTCGGTTAGCTGATAAGCGAAGAAGGCTTGCTGCAGGCGGCTGAGATGTCCGAGGTGGGGTGCCAGGGTGGCGCTCATCAGAAGGTGCCGCAGGTTTACCAGCAAGGTGGTTATAGTAAGGGTTAAGAACCCCGCCCCACCGGCCAGAAGGCTTACAGCAATTAACTGGGCTGATCCGGCATAAACCAAAAGGGACATCAGAAATGCATCGCGGATGCCCAATCCAGCGTTGGTGGCAAGGACCCCGAAAGCGAAGCCGATAGGAAAATAACCCAACATAACCGGCAGGCCCCGAAAAAAACCGCGCACGGCGATATCCCCCGATTTTTCCCCTCCGGTTTTCAAAGCAGCCACTACTTTTTTCCCTGGAAATTTTCCAGGGCGGCAAGAATCTGATGCAGCATCTCTTCGGTGATCTGCCCTGACAGGGTGATGATAGATTTTTCTTGTAGCCAGGTTAGGGTGCAATTTTCCGGCGAGGGGCAATGTAAGTAGCCGCGGTAGGGGCCTACCTGCATGGGTTGCGCAGGGCCTTGGGTAATGGCTAGATCGGGATCGGCTCCTGTTTCATCTTTTATTTTTTCCGGTGTGAACCATTGCGATAGGGTGAAGCTGCGTCCCTTCTTTTCGGCGAACACCTGGGTAATCTGCAAGAGGGTCTCTTCAGAACGGGTGATTGTGCCCTCCTGGAAAATGAAATTTTCCGGAAGAGATTTTACCTGCCACACCTCTTCGGCGGTTAGTGGCCGGGCTTCTTTTAGGGCCTGTTGGAAAAATTCCTCATCCTTGAAGGTCTGTTCCTTGGGAACCTGTCGCAGGTTTCTATCCGGGTGAGAATTACGAAGGTGTATTCCCGGCAGAGGGTTTTGATCTTCCCAGGTTTGAAAACTATAAACCTCGGGCACTTCGGGGGGCGGCGAAGCCCTAGCGCTCTTATCCTGCAGGTTCTCTTCCGTCTCTGCTGCCGGTGTCATCATCTCTTTTTCGGCCTCGTGCCGGCTAAAGTTATCGTGAGCTGTGCTTTCATCTTCTTTCCCGGTTAATATGGCTGCGCCGCCCCGATCTTCTGCGGGGCCTCGATCTTGCAAACCTGCTTCCGGGGCGGAGATCTGTTCCCGCAGGTGGGGCCCGGCCTGTATAGTAGAAAAAATCGGCCGGGCCAGGAGAATGGCAACCAGCAGGCCGGCGACGATGAGGCCGGCCTGCTGCAGGTGCTTCTTGTAGAAAGCATAGAGGCCTGTTTTGGCACTTTTTTGTCTCTCTAACTGTGGCAGATACTGTTTTGCATTTTTTTCGATGGCGGCAAATTCCGGTCGTTGCTGCAGCTCCGTCCATAGTTGTTGACGGGAAGGAAGTTCGATCTCCTGCGCTTCTTCCCGAAAAGCTTGTTGCAACAACCGGGGCAGGTTTTTCTGTTTAAACCGGAACATTTTACCCCAACTTTCCTGCAGTAGTAACCTGTAAAAGACAGGTAATAAAAGTATGTAGCTGCTAATATTTCGTAGATATCTCACCTATTTGACGTTTTCCAGCCTCTGAAGGTTCCACCAGAACACGAATTTTTTTACGGGCTCGGAAGAGCCGCGATTTCACCGTTCCGGTGGGGACTTCGATGAGAGATGCGATCTCCTTGATGCTTAATTCGTTGAAATATTTTAGAACCAGTATCTCCCTGTCTCCGGGTTCAAGCAGAAACAGGGCCTCCCTTATCTCCCGGGATGTTTCATTTTTTTCCCAGCTTTCCTGGGGGGAATCATCTGGAGAGCTTCCGGCATGGACGGAGATCTGATCGGTTAGGAAAATTTTTCTATTCTTTCGCAGCAGATCTATGCTATAATTTGCAGCAATGACGCTGATCCAGGAACCGAATTTTTCGATCTCACGTAATGTAGAAAGCTTGGAAAAGGCTCTTAAAAAGGCTTCCTGGGTGGCATCTTCGGCCAACTGATAATCACGTGTGATTAGATAGGCAGTGCGGAAGGTTTTGTTGAAATGTTGATGGTATAGTTTTTCAAGAATATTCTGTTCGATACTCATAGGGCACCCCTTCTGCAGCCGGTTGCCCTTATTTTATCATAAAAATTTCTATGCGGGGAAAAAGCCTTTAAATTTTTTTATGTCTGTAACGTAATTTATCTATTTTATGATAAAATTATAGCGAAGGATGAAGATGAATGAAAAGTGAGGGGAACGGGATGCGTTGTGAGATAATTTCTGTGGGCACAGAGTTGCTCATGGGGCAGACGATCAATACTAATGCCGCGGACCTGGCGCGGGAACTTTTTTCTTTGGGGATCGGGGTCTACTACCAGACGGTGGTTGGAGATAACGAGGAGAGGCTGGCGGAGGTTTTTCGCCAGGCTTTGTCCAGGGCGGGCCTTATTATCCTGACCGGGGGGTTGGGGCCGACAGAAGATGACCTTACCCGGGAGACTGTGGCCCGGGTGCTGGGGCTGCCTCTGTTTAGGGACAGGGGCTGGGAGGGGCGGCTGGAAGATTTTTTTAATCGCATTAAACGCCCGATGGCCTCCCTAAACCTGCGGCAGGCGCTCGTGCCCGAGGGCGGTAAAATATTGCCCAACGACCGGGGAACTGCGCCGGGCATCTATCTGGATCTGCAGGAGGGAGAAGGGCCGCTTATCATCCTTTTGCCCGGGCCACCGCCGGAGATGCTGCCTATCTTTAGAAAACAGGTAATTCCCTTGTTGCGGGCCAAACTGCAGGAAAAGGGTGCTTTGGCTGTTTTGCAGTCAAGGGTGCTGCGCGTGATCGGCCTCGGTGAATCCGAATTGGTGGAGATGATCGCTCCTTTATTGAAAAATCAGAGCAACCCTACTTTGGCCCCCTTGGCAAAAAGGGGAGAGGTGCACCTGCGCATGACGGGGCGCGGCCGTTCTGAAGAAGAGGTACAAACTCTTCTGGAGGGGACAGCGCAAAAGTTGCGGGAGGTGTTGGGCGATTATATCTATGGGGAAGATGCGGAAGAGCTGGAGGCGGTCGTGGCCGATCTGTTGCGCGCCGGGAACAAGACCTTGGCCCTGGCGGAATCTTGCAGCGGTGGTCTGTTAAGCCACCGGTTGACCAATATAGCCGGCAGCTCGGCCTATCTCTTGGCAGGCCTGGTGACATACAGCAACGAGGCCAAGATGCATATTCTCGGTGTCAGCCCGGCGACGTTGCAAGAAGACGGGGCAGTTAGCGCAAAGGTGGCGGAAGAGATGGCGGCCGGGGCGTGCCGCTTTTGCCGGGCGGATATCGGGGTGGGGATTACAGGCATTGCCGGCCCCGGCGGGGCAACGCCGCAAAAACCGGTCGGTTTGACTTATCTAGCTCTGGCAGCCCAAGATTTTAAATTTAGTCGTCGCTATGAATTTTGGGGCAGCCGCCAGGATGTAAAGGAGAGGGTGACCAATACGGCCCTGCACCTTCTAAGGCTCTACCTTTTGGGCAAATTAAAATCAAATTGACGGGCGGGCGGCTTTTCTGTTCTCTTTCAGGCAGATCTAAGCTCTCCCTTTTTCCTTCGTTGTCTCCTTTTTTAATTATTCTTCTTTCTCTTTTTCTGCTGCTCCGACCACGCCGATACCTTGTCGGAGGTACTCGTCGCGCAGCCCGTGGTACCAGGTCGGGCTTTCTTTGATATACCAGAGGGAATTACCGGAGATCTCCTTTTTAATCTCTGCAGGAACCCCCGCGGCCAGATGCCGGGGGGGGATGATCATCTTGTCCCCCACGACGCTGCCGGCGGCGACGATGGCTTCTTCGCCCACTTCAGCGAAATCTAAAACGATGGCCCCGATGCCGACGATGGCCCCCCTGCCGATGGTACAGTCGTGCAGGATCGCACCGTGGCCGATGGTCGCATCTTCTCCGATCACGGCTTGGCTGCCTTCAAGTTTAAGGTGGACGACTGTGTTATCTTGCACATTGGCACCCGCCTTGACGACGATAGAGCCTCGATCTCCCCGCAAAACTGCTCCAAACCAGATGCTGGCTCCTTCTTCCACCGTTACGTCACCGATCAGCGCCGCCGTCGGCGCCACAAAAGCGCTCTTGGCGATCCGTGGTTTTTTGTCTCCGTATGGTACGAGTATCATTAATGGTTTGCCTCCCCATCTTGTTATGGGGCGGCACTGGCCCCCTTTCAAAACTGCGATCGAACGGATATCAGAACCTGACCTTATCCGACAATATAATATAATATTTTTAATGAAAAGGGAAGGGATGGAATAGACTGTAAATTGAAGAAAAAAGCTTTGTTCCGGCAGGAAAAATATCTTTAAGGAAGAACTTATAAATAAGGATGGGAAGCTGAAAAATAATGAAGGAGTGAACTTGATGTCCAATAGCAACATTGAATTAAAAGAGGGTTCTCCCGGTTTGCCTCCCTGTCAGGTAGCCTGTCCCATACATCAGGAGGTGCGTGAATATTTACGCTTAATCGCCATCGGAGATTTCGATCGTGCCCTGGCAACGATTAAAAGAGACAACCCTCTTTCGGCCGTATGCGGAACCATTTGTGCCCATCACTGTGAAGATGAATGCCGGCGCCAAAATGTAGATGAACCTCTCTCTATACGGGGTCTAAAGAGAGCGGCGGTGGAGTTCGGCCAGGCAGATTTTCCTGCCCCGGCAGAGATAGATCCGGAGAAAAAAGTGGCCATAATCGGTTCCGGCCCCGCCGGACAGATTGCGGCATTTGATCTTGCTTTACAGGGTTGTGCCGTCACAGTTTTTGAACGTGAAGAGTTCTTGGGCGGTGCACCGCGGAATTTTATTCCCCTTTATCGTCTGCCCGACGAAACCGTGGAGCAGGATATTGAAAACCTGAAAAAAATGGGTGTAGAGTTTAAAACCGGCGTGGAATTCGGTACGGATGTGGATGTCGAGGGGCTGAAAAAAGAAGGCTTCAAAGTAATATTGATCGCTGTCGGCCTGACGGCCAGCCGCGGCCTGCCCATTCCCGGAGCGGATCATAAGGACATCCTTCTGGCGCTCGAATTCTTAAGGGCTTCCAAGAGAGAAAATTTCAGGCTCGACGGGCGGGAGGTAATCGTGATCGGCGGCGGAAACGTGGCCATGGACGTGGCCCGTTCGGCGGTGCGCTGCGGTGCGACCAAGGTCCGGTTGGCCTGTCTCGAAGCGGATGATGAGATGCCGGCTTTCCCCTGGGAGATCGAAGAGGCCCAGGAGGAAGGCGTGGAGATGAATCCTTCTTGGGGCCCCAAGGCCGTTAAGATCGAAAACGATAAAATTGTTGGGTTGGAATTGAAAGAATGTACATCCGTTTTTGATGCGGAGGGAAGGTTCAACCCTTGTTATAATGAAAACAACCTGACTACCCTGCCCGGGGATACCGTTATCTTTGCCATCGGCCAGGCCTCCGATCTGGAGGCGGTGGAGAAAGCCGGCGTGCCGGTTAGCGAGCGGGGCATGTTGGTCGTTGATGTGGATACCATGCAGACGCCCGTGGAGGGGGTCTTTGCCTGTGGAGAGATAACCATTGGGCCCACCACGGCGGTTAAAGCGATGGCCAACGGCAGAGTGGCCGCATTGGCGGTATTAAACTATCTGGATGGGAAATCGTTCCACTCCTCTATGGTTGTGGAGGACGAACCCCTGCCGGAGCTGGCTGCCGATGTCATTGAAAATGTCAAGAAAGTGGCACGGCACGAGATCCCCATGCTTGCCCCGGAAGAACGTGCCACCAATTTTAAACCGGTGGAGAAGGGTTACACCATGGCTATGGCGGTTTGGGAAAGCCTGCGTTGTTTGGGATGCGCCGCCGGTGCAGAGAGAATAGTGGAAAAATGCGCCGATTGCCTAACCTGCCTGCGGACCTGCCCTTACAACGTGCCCGTGGTCAGCGCCGAAGGCGATCTGATGATCCGCGATCATCAATGCCAGGCCTGTGGGCTCTGCCTCACTGTCTGTCCCAACTTGGCCATCGAGTTCAGGACCCCTTATATTTCCGAGGCGGAAGAGAAGTTGGAGCCCGCCGTTAAAAAACTGGTTGCTTCCAAAAACGGGGAGCCGACTGTGTTGGTTCTCTCCTGTGGTCTGGGTGCTTATGCCCTGCCGGAGTTCTCCGAAGATTTTATGGCCAACAAACCGGCCAACGTCGAGGTCGTCAAGTTCCCCTGTATCTCCAAGATCGACACTACCCACATGCTGAAGGCTTTCGAACTGGGAGCAGACAGCGTAATCGTGGCGGGCTGTGACGAGGACGACGAAAGCGGCAAGTGTCCCTTCCAGAAAACGAAATTCTGGGCCGATAAGCGCGTCGGCCGGGTAAAAAATATACTTACAGAAGTGGGAATCGGCGCGAAGCAACTGGCTCTGATGTGCCTTACGCCGCAAGAAGTGGCCGATTTTGGCACACCTCTGGCCGAGACCATCGCTAAAATGCAGGAACCGGAAGCAGAAGAAGCGGACGATAAGAAAAAGTAACCACGGATCTGTTGTACCGGTTGCAGCGCTTGGGCAGCCCGGCGATCAGGGATTGCAAAGCGATGCTGTGCGATTGGGATTCCCGGATTAAAAATAAAAGATTGGGCGATGCAACATTTTCATGATATAAATAGTAGCGATGCGCACCTGGGTCAGCCCCCATGTTGCTTCTTCTATCTCAGGGTGCGGCATCGAAGTTTATCGCCGGCCGGAAAAAGCTCTGCATCAGGGTGGGGCTTCCGGCCGGCGATATTTTATTACGGATGGTGGGATGAGGTAAATAGGGTGTTTGTCCCTAGTCTCTGGGTCGAAAGAGGGAGATTTTATAATGTTTAGGATGAAGAAGAGGATTTATCTGACTGCGGTATTTTCTTGTTGGGGGGAACTTTAGGGGCGCTATATCCGTTCTAGTAGTAGGACGGAAAGAGAGGGGTCAAAATGTTAAAGGCAGGGATAACAGAGATAAGAAAGTTGAGGAGGGTTCCAAAGAAAAAGTTTAAGAAGAGAGCCGTCTGTTGGGGTGTTTTCCTATTGTTGGGGCTGGCTTTGCTGGCCCTAAGTGTTGGTTGTGCTGCTTCTTCCAAGGATGCCCGGGATCAAGCAGAGCCTGCCGCAGCGGAATATACCTCGGTTTCAGGCGAAGCCGGGATGGTGGAGGAAGCCTTCTCAGACCATGAAGGCCGTGGGGCGGGCATCGTTGGGGATTTAGAGGCCGGGGCTGAGGCAGGAACGGGGGTGGAGCAGGAAGAGAGGCGTTACGTGATCCTGCATGCCCGGCTCACCCTAGAGATCGAAGAGATGGAAGCAGTAGCCGGAACCATTCAGGAGCAGGTGAGGGAACTCGGCGGTTACCTCGTTTCATTGGAGTATTACGATTTTGGGGATGAGCGACGTGCCGGGGAGCTGGCCGTACGTATCCCGGCAAATAAATTTGATAATTTTCTAGAATCGCTGGATGATTGGGGCGAAGTAAAAAACCCGCACGTTTACAGCGATGACGTGACCATGCAATACATCGATCTCGAGGCCCGTCTAAAGAACCTGGCCGCACAGGAAGAGAAGATGCGGGGGCTGCTGGACAAGGCCCAGACTGTAGAGGAGATCCTGCAGGTCGAAAAAGAACTGGGTAGAATCCGAGGGGATCTGGAGGCGATGACCGCTGAATTTAAATACCTGCGGGAAAGCGTTCGCTACTCCACGGTGGAGATCAGGTTGGAGGAAAAAGATCCACGGATGACAGAGGTTACCGGGGGATTTGATTCCTTTTGGGAAAGGATCGGCTGCCTGCTGTCCCTAAACACCAACCGCCTGTTTAGAGGATTCTCCTCCCTCCTGATTTTGGCTATCGGTTCCCTGCCGATCTTGGTGCCCCTCGGCCTGTTGGCCTATCTGGGCTGGAAAGCAATCCAATACATGCGGGCCCGGAAGAAAAAGAGCACAAACCATAAGGATAATTTCTCGTCTTAACTGCTTTTTCATTTTTGGGTGCGGGAAGAAGCGGGACAAAAAAACAGGAAATTTGTCCCGGAGATGACCCCGCCGGCAGGTTGTGCGCACAGCGCACAGAGCACAAGGGGACGGCAAGAGCACAAGGGGACGGTTCTTTTGTGCACCGGTTTTTGGTGCACAAAAGAACCGTCCCCTTGTGCTCTGTAGCAAAAGTTGCCCGATGTGCCGCTTGGCCGGTTGGCCGGGTAGATTGCCTGAGGCCGTAGTTGAACCGTAGAACCCTCTGAGCTGAACTTGGAGCTTACTACATCCTTCACCACCTCCGATACTAAATTTCAGCCATTTGGGGGAAAATAGAATAAATTAATCGCAGGAGGCGGAGTACTGAAGATGACAACAGAAAAACATTTTTCCCCTGATTCTGAAAGAAACGGTGGATCTATTCCCTGGCGGGAATGGGGGCCGGAGGCCTTTGAGGACGCCGAAAAGGAGGATAAGCCGGTTTTGTTATCCATCGGTGGTTCCTGGTGCCACTGGTGCCATGTCATGGATGGCAACACCTACAGCGACCGGAAGGTGGCCGATGAGATCAGCAAAAATTTTATCCCCATCCGGGTGGACACGGACGAGCGGCCGGATATCAATAACCGCTATAATCTGGGTGGATGGCCGACAACTGCCTTTCTGACCCCGGAGGGGGAGATAATCACCGGGGGGACCTATATTCCCCCGGAGAAAATGCTGGAGATAATAGGGGGCGTCCGCCGCCTATATCAAAAAGACCCTGTCGGGCTAAAGAGGGGGGCGCGGGCCTATGCTCGGCCGGCCAGAAGACCGGTTCGGCGCAAGCTGACCCGCATCATGGTGACCAAACGTAAAGGGAGAAGGCGGGAAACGGAGACATTTGCCGATCTGCTCGGTTATGCTGCCGATCAGATCCAAGAAAAATATGATGCCCGCTATGGCGGGTTCGGCACCTATCCCAAATTTCCTATGCCCGAGGCGCTGGAGCTGGCGCAGGTAGCCTGTCTCTACTTGGAAAGAGATCCGGGATGGGAAAAAATCTTCGTCCATACCCTGCGTTCCATGTTTACGGGCGGGGTCTACGATGCAGTGGAGGGGGGCTTTTTCCGTTACAGCACGACGCGTGACTGGAGCATACCCCATTATGAGAAAATGTTGGAAGATAACGCCCAGTTACTGCATCTCTTACTTACCACGAGCAAGTTTACCGGTGATGAATTTTTTGCGGATGCGGCACGGGATATCTTGAAATACCTGGAAAACGAACTCTACCTGCCGGAGATAGGGGGTTGGGCCGGTTCGCAGGCAGCAGATGAAGAGTATTATGCTCTACCTTTGGATGAAAGGCAAAAACGAGGCAAACCCGGGATCGATCGCAATGTTTATGTAAACTGGAATGCTTTGTTGGCACGCACTCTGTTTCACGCAGCGGTTATTCTTTCCGAATCCAAATGGTACGATTATGCTTTGAATACGCTCTACCTGCTGCGGCAGAATTGTTACCAGCCGGACTGGGGTATGGCCCACTTCTTGGCAGTAGAGGGTTCGGAAGCACAGGTGTGGGGGTTGCTGGAGGATCAGGTTTTCATGGGCCTGGCCTCCACTGCAGCTTACCAAGCCAGCGGGGAACCCGATTGGTTGAATTTTTCCCGCGAACTGGCTGAATATTGCTTGAAGAACCTTTCAACGGAGCGGGGCGCGCTTAGCGACAGGCCCTTAAAAAAACAGGAGCCCGGACGGTTGGCTCACCCTCACTTCGATCTTCGCACCAATTCCCATTGTGCCCGCTGGTTCACAGAGCTGGCTTCTCTAACGGGTGAAGAAGCCTACCTTGAAAAAGCGGCCGACCTCGTACATTCTTTCATGGGGGAGTACCGCCGGCATGCCCTATTCAGCACATCTCTGGCCCTGGCAGCCCTTGGTATCAGAGAAAGGGGAGCCATGATCGATGTGGTCGGCACTGCGGGCGATCCAGATCTTCTGCCTCTGCACAGCACAGCCCTGGCGGCTTTTGTTCCACCAAAGGTCGTCCGCCTGATCTCGCCGGAGCAGGCTCGGGAATGGGGCCGGGAGGAGTATGCATCCGTTCAACAGGCCACAGCTTTTGCCTGTCTCGGGATGCACTGCTTTGAACCATCGAACACTCCGCAGGAACTGGAACAGGTGGTCGAAAAGATGATCAAAGAGCGTCGTGCCCATGTTTTATTTACAGTGAAAAAATCCAAACCAGTCTAGTCCGGAATTTTCCGGGGGACTATTTCTCTGGGAGGTTATTTTTTTTGCGTAGCAACAGTAACTAGTTGCACCCGGCTGCTGCCAAGAACGCAGCGGCCGGGTGTTTTCAGTTTGTGTTCGCATAAGCTTTTTTTATTTATGATGATTTGTGCACAACATTGTGCTTGCTTTTTTCGTTAAAAAGAGATATTTTAGTACCAATAACTTCCCACTAATTACCCGCTTCCCTTCAAATGGCCGCTTGGCCGGGCGGAGCTGACCAAATTAAATCAAAAACTGTTTTTAGTTGATTGTTTTTTTAAACATTTTCTTTGAGGTGATGAAAGGTTGTATGGCATAATTGGTCGGGAGTGCAAGGATGGTTCTTTGAGCACAAGGAGAGCACAGGGGGACGGTTCTTTTAGCACAAGGGGACGGCATAGCACAAGGGGACGGTTCTTTTGTGCACCGGTTTTTGGTGCACAAAAGAACCGTCCCCTTGTGCTGCGGTTTTTGGTGCACAAAAGAACCGTCCCCTTGTGCTGAAAGAACCGTCCCCTTGTGCTCTGTCTCTGTGCTCCTTATGCTCCCGGGCGCAACAACTTGTGAAACGAGGAAACAAATTTACAACGAGGCAACCTTCACCATCCAAACCTTTCTTATGTTATAATGGTAAAAGTTATTAGGAGGAGGATTTTCATGTCTGCGGAAGACCTTGTGGAAGTGCGCGTCCACGGCCGAGGAGGGCAGGGGGCCGTTCTTGCTGTTACGCTTGCGGCCGAGGTTGCTTTTCGTAACGGTTACTACCCCCAGGCGTTTCCATTTTTTGGGGCGGAGAGGCGCGGGGCACCGGTGGCAGCTTTTCTACGTTATAGCAGCTCCCCTTTGATGCCGCGCTGTCGTATCTCTGAGCCTGATTGCGTTGTAGTTTTTGATCCTCTTTCGCTGCCGGCGGAGACATTTTTGGCCGGTCTTAAAGAAAATGGGTTATTGCTGTTAAATTCGACAGGGGAAAATTTAACCGCTGAATTGAAAACGAGCCCAGAAAATAAAGTATATGCTGTTGATGCCGCTCATATTGCGGCCGGCTGCGGGTTGATATTTTCCGGTGAACCGCTGATTAGTAGTGTGATGTTAGGTGCTTTGGTCCGAGTTTTGCAGTTGGCGCCGCAAGAAATTTTCTCCAAGGCTTTGCTGGGGAAATTTCCCCGCTACGAAGGGGAAAATTTAGCGGGGGCGGAACGGGGGTTTCTTGAGGTGAAGGAGGTTTTAAAGGATGCCATCTTCCGATGAAAGCGGGTTTTCCCGGCACGGGCAGTTGCAGGAGGTGATCCCCACGACGGTCAATAAAACCGGTCTGTGGAGGTTTTTAACGCCTGTGTTCCAGGAAAAGGTATCACCTTGTCGGTTATCGTGTCCCCTCGAAAACGGGATCCCGCTTTGGATGAACATGATCCGGCAGGATGACTGGCAGGGGGCGTGGCGGGTCATGCAGGAATATAATCCTTTTCCGGCGATTACCGGATATGTCTGTTATCGTTTTTGTGAGGAAAAATGCCACCGCGGTTTATGGGATGAGCCGGTGGCTGTTCGGGAAATAGAAAAGGCGATCGGTCTCTGGCGCCACGATAATTACAGGGCGGGTGAAAACGGCAAATCAGGCGGTCGTGACCGTATGCAACGGGGCAAAATGAAAAAAGTGGCCATTGTTGGCTCAGGGCCCGCAGGGCTGAGTTGCGCCTATTACCTGCGGAAACAGGGTGTGACGGTAACTGTTTTTGAAAAGTTATCTTTGGCTGGCGGGCTTTTAGCTACGGGTATCCCGGAGTACCGCTTGCCACGCCATATATTAAAAAAAGAACTGGAGATTTTGGAAGCAGAGGGTGTAACCTTTGAGGTTGGCCGGGAGGTGGGCCGAGAAATTGACCTGGCCAAGTTGCAAGATGACTTCGATGCTGTTTTGCTTGCTGTTGGTGCACAAAAGAGCAGGCGGTTACAGATCCGGGGGGAAGAGTTGCCCGGGGTTATCGGGGCTTTGGAGTTTCTGCGAGATCTTCATCTGGGTCTCCCTCCACGGGAGGCAGATCATGTGGTCGTCGTGGGCGGCGGCAACGCGGCTGTGGATGCTGCCTGCATGGCCAGGCTGCAGGGCGCCCGGGTAGTGAACCTTCTCTACCGGCGTTCGCGGGAAGAGATACCCGCACACAGCGAAGAGATAAAAGCTGCCGCGGAGGCTGGCGTAAAATTTACATTTCAAACAGTTTTGCAGGAGGTCTGTGGCGGGGGATGTGTGCAAAAAGTGCGGGCGCGGCGTGTGGCCTCTTCGCGGCGGGGGGAACAGCTGCAGGTTCTTCCAGGAACGTCCTATGAGCTGCCCTGTGATCTTTTGATCATTGCTGCCGGGCAGGAAAGTGGCCTTCCGGAGCTGGCTTCATCGCTTCAGGTTTTGCCTGTTATGGAAGAGGGTTATGGAGAGGGTTCAGCCGGGGGGAAGGAGCGCTTAGGCGATGAAAACATCGTTTTGATGGCCGGCGATGCGCTGACGGGCCCGGCCAGCGTTGCTTCAGCCATTTTCAGCGGCCGTAAGGCCGCCCTCATGCTGCTTAGGGCTTTGGATATATACCCCGAACCGGAAGATATACCGGGGATTGTATTCCCGCTACAAGGAGAGGAAGAGGCCATCCCCTATGAGCATTTAAACCCCGTTCTCTACCCGCGGCTGGGCCGCTTGGCCACGGCGCTGGAAGAAGCAGGGCGTTGTTTTAGCTGCGGAACGTGCAATAGCTGCGGAGTCTGCTGGGTTTTCTGTCCCGAACCGGCTATCGGGGAAAATAACGGCAAGTTTGAGATTCTACTGGATTATTGCAAGGGTTGCGGGATCTGCGTTACGGAATGCCCGGCGGGGGTTCTGGCAATGGAGGAGGTACCCTGGCATGAAAAGTAAACTGTTAAACGGCAACGAGGCGGCAGCCTTGGCAGTAAAATTGGCGCGGGCACAGGTGGTCTGTGCCTACCCCATTACCCCGCAAACCTCTCTTGTTGAAAGCATCGCCGGGATGTGCGCGCGGGGCGATTTCCCCGGGGAATTTGTCAATGTGGAGTCGGAATACTCGGCCCTGGCTTATACCATCGGGGCTTCTTATGCCGGGGCACGGGCTTTTACGGCTACGTCCAGCCAGGGTCTGGCCTATATGCACGAACTGTTGCATTGGGCCGCCGGGGCGCGCTTACCGATTGTGATGGTCAATGCCAGCCGGGCCCTCGGTGCGCCCTGGAGCCTGGAACCGGATCAGTTGGACAGCTTGGCGCAGCGCGATACGGGGTGGCTGCAATTTTACTGTGCCGATGTCCAGGAGATCCTGGATACGATCATCTTCTCCTTCCGCTTGGTGGAGGAGACGGGTATCCCCTGCATGGTCGTCTATGATGGTTTTGTGCTTTCGCATACGCACGAGGTGGTGGAGCTGCCGGGGCAGGAACAGGCTGATGCTTTCTTGCCGGCGCCGCCGGGTAGGACAGCCTTGCGGACGGACCGGCCGCAAAACATCCAGGCGGTTACGGATTACCGCTACGTTTCACGTGTTTTGCAGCGGCGCCACCGCGATATGCTCAAAGTTCCCGCTTTGATTCAGTCGCTTGCGCAGGAATATGCGGATATCTTTGGCCGGAACTACCCGCTTGTGGAAACCTATCGATGGGAAGGGGCCAAGTGGGAGGAAACAGAGGCGGTGATCGTGGCCGTCGGTTCTGCGGCGCAAACGGTTAAGAGCGCTTTGCCTTCTTTTTCTGGGCAAGGCGACAAAATGGGGTTGTTGCGCATCCGTCTCTTCCGACCCCTGCCTAAGAAGGAGATCATCTCCCTTTTGGCACAGCCACGGATCAAAAAGGTCGTGATCATCGATCGCGATCTCTCTGCCGGCACCGGGGGGATCTTTGCCCAGGAGCTGCGTGCCGTTTTACAAGGGAGTCCCTTCCAAGGAGATATTTATGAATTGAATCTGGCCGGGGGTGTGGATCTGACCCCGAACCTGTTACACCGGGGGCTGGCGGCACTGGACCGGGGCGGCGATGATGACGGGAGCGGGATTATCTGGGGGGTGGATCTGCAATGATACATACATTGGTGGGCGATATTCCACGCCAAGAATTCATGCTTAGCGGGCATAACGGATGCCAGGGATGCGGCCCGGCATTGGCGGTGCGCCACCTGATCAAAATATCCGGGCCGGAGGCGATAATCGTCATTCCGGCCTCCTGTTGGAGCATCATCTCCGGGGTGGAACCTTTTCATTCCCTGAAAACGGTCGTCCTGCACTGCCCCTTTCCTTCGGCTGCAGCGACCGGTGCGGGCATCAAAACGGGGTTGGAGGCCGTCGGGGATATGCGGACACAGGTCATCGTATTGGCGGGAGACGGGGCGACGTTTGATATCGGCTTGCAGGGTCTTTCGGGGGTGGCAGAGCGCAACGAGGATATTATCTATGTCTGTTATGATAACGAGGCTTACATGAACACGGGGACGCAGCGGAGTTCGGCCAGCCCTTATGGCTCTCTTTCTACGACCACGCCTGCGCCCGCAGCGAAAAGCAGCCCTAAAAAAGATATCATGAAAATTGTAGAGGCACATGAGGTCCCCTATGCTGCTACGGCGAACATTGCCTACCCCGGGGATCTGCTGGCCAAGATGCGGCGGGCCATGCAAGTCAAGGGTTTTCGTTTTCTGCACATCTTTACCCCCTGCATGCAGGGCTGGGGTAGCCCTATCGAACACACGGTCAAATTGGCTCGACTGGCGGTACTGACCCGCCTTTTCCCTCTCTATGAAGTGGAAAACGGAGAACATTACCGCCTAAGCTATATTCCAGAAGAATACCTGCCGGTGCAGGCCTATTTGGAAGGGCAGAAGCGCTTTTCCTCTTTGCAGGAAGCGGAGCTGGCCCAGATGCAAAAAAGAATCGACCGTGCCTGGCGGGCACTCTGCCAAAAGGCCGGGGTAGACCCGGTGATCCCGCCGCCAAAAGCGTAGCGCACTGCTACAGCACGGTGACTGGGGGAGCACAGAGCACAAGGGGACGAGCACAAGGGGACGGTTCTTTTGTGTACCAAAAACCGGTACACAAAAGAACCGTCCCCTTGTGCTCAAAACCGGTACACAAAAGAACCGTCCCCTTGTGCTCTTTACGTGTTTTTATGTGCTTTAGTAACGTTTACTACCGAAGTTTCTCCTGCAGCAGCGCCGCCAGTTGGGGGGTGCCTATCTCCTCCAGAGCGTATTTTACTCTCACGGCCGGTTTTTCGAGGGTCATGATCCGGCGCAGGTCGATGGGGGTGCCGATGAGGACCGTTTCCGCTGGTGAGCTGTTGATGGTCTGTTCCAGTTCTTTGATCTGGGTCGCCCCGTAGCCCATGGCCGGCAGCAGTTTTTCGAGGTGGGTGTATTGGGCAAAGGTGTTCCGGATGCTGCCCACTGCGTAGGGCCGGGGGTCGATCAGTTCGCCGGCGCCAAGCTTTTGAGCCGCCAGCGTGGCGGCCCCGTAGGCCATACCGCCGTGGGTTAACGTGGGGCCGTCCTCCACAACGAGGACCTTTTTGCCTTGCACCAGCTCCGGTTGTTCGACCGTGATTGGCGAATTGGTGAGGATGATCTCGGCGGTCGGGTTGTTTACGGCGATTGCTTTTTGTACGGTTTCCACTTCGGCAGGGTCAGCTGTATCTACTTTATTGATGATGGCGACGTCTGCCAGGCGCAGGTTGGTTTCTCCGGGGTGGTAGCCGGTTTCGTGCCCGGCGCGATGCGGATCGACGATCACGAAATACAGATCGGGCCAATAAAAGGGCAGGTCGTTGTTTCCCCCGTCCCAGAGGATTACATCTGCTTCTTCCTCCGCCTGGCGCAAAATAAGTTCGTAATCCACGCCGGCATAGACGACTATTCCCTGGTCGATATGCGGTTCAAACTCTTCTCTCTCCTCGATCGTGCACTCGAATCTATCCAGATCGGCATAGTCGGCAAATCTCATGGCTACCTGTTTTTCCAAGTCGCCGTAGGGCATCGGGTGCCGGATGACGGCTACTTTATGGCCGGCCCCCGCCAGTATCTCTGCAATGTATCTGGTGGTCTGGCTTTTCCCGCCGCCGGTCCTGACCGCCGTGATCGCCACCACTTTGCGTTTTGACCGCAGCATGGTCGTTTTGGGCCCCATCAGCCGAAAGTCCGCCCCACAGGCTAAAACTAAAGAAGCCTTGTGCATGATCTCCGCGTGGGAGATGTCGCTGTAAGCAAATACAACCTGATCGGCGTCATGCTCCTTGATCAGAGCCGGCAGTTCTTCCTCTGCATAGATGGGGATACCTTCCGGGTAATCTTTCCCCGCCAGCCCGGGGGGATAAAGCCGGCCTTCGATATCCGGGATCTGCGTCGCCGTGAAGGCTGCTACCCGGTAAGCCGGGTTGCCCCGGAAATAGGTGTTAAAATTGTGGAAATCCCTGCCTGCTGCGCCCATGATGATGATTTTGTTCACTTTCATGCCAGTCCACCTCTTTTTTTTATATTGTATCTCACGTTTGGCTAACCCTTGAATTGAGCCGGCCGGTATTTTTTTATCCGTTCCGTTAAGGGCCCCTTCAATTGTAACGCATGGCTGACCGAAAAACTATTGATTAGAAAAAAAACTGACAACTGATCTGGTTTTGCATCGGATATTGATACTGCAAGTGGCCTGTCGAGGCCGGGGCGGCAGGCTGTGCGGAAAACAGACCGGCATGTGTTTCTTGCCCCATAAAATGCTGCGGGAAGGTTTTGCGCCGCATGGAAGAAATCCGGTTCGATTTCTCCATACTTTGGTATTGGCTATGTCTCAAGGGCCAAGTATTCCTGCAGGGAAAGGACGCTATGATCTTTTCCTTTGCTCATCTCTTCGAGGATCTTCTCCGCGGCCAGTGCGGTATCCAAAGAGGTAAAACAAGGGATGTTGTGCTCGGCGGCAGCCCGGCGGATGCGGAAACCATCCGTATGGGGCATCTTCCCCTTGGTAAAGGTGTTGAGCACCAGGTTTATTTTCCCGGAATGGATTAGATCGAGAACGTGGGGGGAACCCTCCCGGATTTTATTGACGCGGTTTACTGCCAGGCCTGCTTCCTCCAAAAATAGAGCTGTCCCCCGCGTGGCAAAGATGTTGAAGCCCATCCCCTTAAGTTTTTGGATCAAAGGGAAGGATTCTTTTTTGTCTTTATCTGCAATCGTGGCCAAAATGTTGCCTTGAAGGGGTAGATCGAGATCTGCGGCGAGCAGTGCCTTGTAGAGGGCCTGCGGCAGGTGGCGGTTGATGCCCAGTACCTCGCCGGTGGATTTCATCTCCGGGCCCAGCGAAGTCTCCAGCCGGTAGAGCTTGGCGAAGGAGAAGACGGGTGCCTTGACGCCGATGAAAGGCTGTGTTTCGAGGAGCCCTTCTTTGTAGCCCAAAGAGGCGATCGTTTGGCCCAGTGAAATCTTCGTGGCGAGGTTGATGATCGGCACTCCGGTTACCTTGCTGAGGAAGGGGACCGTGCGGCTGGAGCGCGGGTTCACCTCGATTACGTAGAGGATATCTTCGTGGTAGACGTATTGTATGTTCAGGCAGCCCTTGATTTTGAGGGCGCGGGCCAGTTTAGTCGTATAAGTAACGAGCTGCTGCTGAAGCTGCGGGGTGGCATGAAGCGGAGGATAGACGGCGATGCTGTCCCCGGAATGGATGCCTGCTTTTTCTATGTGTTCCATGATCCCCGGGATCAAACATTCCCGCCCGTCAGCGATGGCGTCCGTCTCCAGCTCGATCCCCTTGAGATATTTGTCGATCAGCACCGGATGGCGCGGGGAGACGTCTACGGCCGAGGTCATATATTCCCTTAGGTCTTTGCTGTTGTGGACGATCTCCATAGCACGTCCGCCCAGCACGTAGGAGGGCCGGACCAGCACGGGATAGCCAATCTCCTCCGCAATTTTTTGGGCCTGATCCACGGCAAAAGCCGTATCGCCCCGTGGGCGCGGGATCTCCAGTTCTTCCAACAGCGCGTCGAAGCGGCGGCGGTTTTCGGCAGCGTCGATATCTTCCACGGCGGTGCCGATGATCTCAATTCCTGCTTCGGCCAGGGGTTCAGCGAGGTTGATGGCCGTCTGGCCCCCGAATTGGACTATGGTGCTTTGGGATTCTTCGGCTTCCAGCACGTTCAGGACATCTTCAAAGACCAGGGGTTCAAAATAAAGGCGATCGGAGGTGTCAAAGTCTGTGCTGACCGTCTCCGGATTGTTGTTGATGAAGATCGAGGCCAAGCCCTCTTCGTGCAGAGCCCAGGCGGCATGTACGGAACAATAATCGAATTCGATGCCTTGCCCGATGCGAATCGGGCCCGCCCCGAGGACGACAACCTTTCCGCCGGTGGAGGGTTGGATCTCCGTCTCTTCTTCATAAGTAGAATAGTAGTAGGGAGTAACTGCGGCAAACTCCGCGGCGCAGGTATCGACCATCTTATAGACAGGGCGGATTCCATGTTTCCGCCTTTTGTCGCGAATTGTTTCTTCCGCCGTCCCCGTCAGGGCGGCGATGGTCTGATCGGCAAAACCGAGACGCTTGGCGGAGAGAAGAAGCTCCGGGGTTAGGTTTGCCAGATCTTTTTGACCTTCTTGATCTGCCAGGCCCCCCGAATCGCCCGGATTCCCCGGATTCCCCGGTTTTACCAGATTCCCCGCACCTTCCCGATCTCCTAAATTTCCCAGGTCTTTCTGTTTTTCCAGATCTGCCGGATTCCCCGGGGTTTCTGCCCTATCTTGATCTTCCAGACTCCTTGCAGCTTCTGGCCCGCAGGTTTTAAGTTCGCCTTCGAGGCGAATGATCGCCTCGATCTGGTGCAGGAAAAAAAGATCGATTTTGGTCAGATCGTTGATCTCCACCGGGGAAAGGCCTCGGCGCAGGGCTTCTGCTACGGCAAAGAGGCGGCGGTCGGTGGGGGAAGAAAGCTCCTGGCGCAGGGTGGCTGTGCTTAGATCCTCGAGCTCCGGCAGCGCAAGGTGCATGACATCCTGTTCCAGCGAGCGGACGGCTTTAAGCAGGGCCTCCTGAAAAGATCGCCCGAGGGCCATCACCTCGCCGGTCGATTTCATCTGTGTTCCCAGCCGGCGTTCGGCACGGGCAAATTTGTCGAAAGGCCAGCGGGGATATTTTACCACGCAGTAATCGAGGGCGGGTTCAAAACAGGCCGCTGTTTCGCCGGTGATGGCGTTGGGGATCTCATCCAGATGCATCCCGATCGCAATTTTACTGGCTACTTTGGCGATGGGGTAGCCGGTTGCCTTGGAAGCCAGAGCGCTGGAACGGCTCACCCGGGGGTTCACCTCGATCACATAATATTGAAAACTGGATGTGTCCAGGCCAAACTGGACGTTGCAGCCCCCTTCGATGCCGAGGGCTTCGATGATCTTTAAGGAGGCGTTGCGCAGCATTGCATATTCGCGGCTGCTCAGGGTCAAAGCCGGGGCGACTACGATGCTGTCTCCGGTGTGGATGCCCATCGGATCAATATTTTCCATGCTGCAGATTGCGATGCAGCTGCCGGCGCCGTCCCGCATCACCTCGAACTCCACTTCTTTCCAGCCGGCGGCGCTTTTTTCGATCAACAGTTGGTGAATGGGACTGTATTTTAAACCGCGGCGGGCTACGGCACGCAGTTCTTCCGCATCGGCGGCTATCCCTCCGCCGGTGCCGCCCAGGGTATAGGCCGGCCGCACGATTACGGGATAACCGATCTCTAGCGCCAATTTTAAAGCATCTTCAAGGTTGGAGACGATGCCGCTGGGGGGCACCGGTTCCCCGATCTCCTTCATGATCTGCTTGAATTTTTCCCGGTTTTCCGCATTTTCGATAGCGTCCAGGGGGGTGCCCAACAGCCGGACGTTCAGGCGTTCCAACACTCCCTGCCGGGCTACTTCGAGGGTTGTGTTCAAGCCCGTTTGCCCGCCCAGGGTGGGCAGAAGCCCGTCGGGTTTTTCCCTCTCCAAGACGCTGGCCACAAAATCGGCGGTGAGCGGTTCCAGATAGACGCGATCGGCCATATTGACATCGGTCATGATCGTCGCCGGATTGCTGTTGATAAGTACTACGGACAAGCCTTCTTCCTTCAGGGCCCGGCAGGCCTGGGAACCGGCATAATCAAATTCGGCGGCCTGACCGATGACGATCGGCCCGGAGCCGATGACCATAACTTTCTTCAGTTGCGGTTTCTTGGGCATGACTTTAAAAACCTCCTCATTGCCTCTGACCTTATTTCTGTCTCTATCTCAGGCTAACCCCCGGCCCGAAATTCCCAAATTTCAACCTTACATATATCCCCAAAAAAGGTTGAAGGGGTGTCGCTGCTCGGTTATGCCCGGGAAATCCCCGGGACAATATTGGCGGGTAATGATCTTTAGTTTCTCATCCTGCAGTCCTTCCACCGTATCGTCGTGCAAGTGACGATGTGTTACAGCCAGGCCGGCGGGCAGGCCTTCTTCTTCCACGGCAAAACCATGGTTTTGGGAGGTGATATATACTCTTTGTGTGAGAAGATCTTTTACCGGATGGTTGGCTCCCCGGTGGCCAAATTTTAGCTTGTAAGTTTTGCCCCCCAGGGCCAAAGCGATGACCTGATGGCCAAGGCCGAAACCGAGAAGGGGTATCCTGCCGGCCAGCTCTCGCACTACCTCGATCGCCGATCCGGCCATACGGGGATCTCCGGGGCCGCCGGCAAGCACAACGCCATCGGGTTTAAGCGCTGCGATCTCTGAAGCTGTCGTTGCAGCCGGCGCCACGGTGATGCGGCAACCTGCGGCTTGCAGGGCGCTCAGCAGGGAAAGCTTCAGGCCGAGATCCAGGATGACGAGGTTCGGCCCGCCTGTGCTGCCCCCGTTTTTGTTCACGTTCCCGGTGTTTTCGTCCCGGCATTTTTCCCAGTTTCCGCTTTTACCCCTGTTTTTGCCACTATAGCCACCGGGCTCATCGTTTTTCAAGGTATGGATCTCCGGCGTGGTGACGGCAGCGACGAGATCCTGAGCAGATAAAGAAGGCGATCGTCTTACTTTTTCCAAAAGGAGGGAATAGGGTGTATCGACGGTGGTGAGTACTCCTCGCATGCTGCCCTTTTCCCGGATCAGGCGCACGAGGGCCCTGGTATCCACGCCGTCCATGGCCACGATGCCCTGTTTTTGCAGGTAACCCGGCAGGGTTTGCACCGACCGCCAGTTGCCGGGTGACGAACAGATTTCACGCGCAATAAAGCCCCTTAGAAAGGGGCTTTTAGATTCAAAATCTTCTTTATTGATGCCGTAGCTGCCCATCAGCGGGAAAGTCATCGTCAAAATGTGCCCGCAAGACGAAGGATCGGTGATGATCTCCTGATAACCCGTCATGCCGGTATTGAAAACAACCTCGCCACAGACCTCCCCGCCGGCCCCCCGGGAGCGGCCTTCAAAGAGGGAGCCGTCCTCCAAAACGAGCCGGGCCTTCAGAGTATCTAAGGGTTTGGCGGTTCCCACGGCTGCTGTGCTCTCTTTGTTTGTTTCCATAAGAAAACCTCCTGTTTCCGGAGCAGACCCAGGAGGTTGGATAGCTATTGTCAATTTACAGCTAACCTTTCGATTCCTTTCCAGCCTCTCCGGACTGGTTTAAAGGATTCCTAATTGCCTTCGCTCTATTTTAGCAGCTGCAGCCGGTGATGTCAACAAAAATTTTGGGGGCACAAGGGACAAGAACACAAGGGGACGGTTCTTTGAGGACACAGGGGGACGGTTCTTTTGTGTACCGGGTTTTGGTACACAAAAGAACCGTCCCCCTGTGTCCTCTCTGTGTGCTCCTTTGCATCCTATCCATAAAAACCTTCTGGGGGACCATTTCCTGCCGGAAAATTATGTGGTAAGATGTAGGGGGTGCGTTTCAGGGCGAGTTCTGCCTCATATTTATTTATGTTTGGGGGGTGGAAGCAGCTCGGAGCGATGAAGAATCAGAAGCCCCAGCGAGGGGTTATATAGTTGCAAAGACGAAAGGCCGAAATTAATTGAGCCGTTATGATCGCAAATGGTTTTTAACGACAGTCAAAAAAACGATCATTAAATATGCGATGTTGCAGAAAGGGGATCGGGTGGCCCTTGGAGTCTCCGGGGGCAAAGACAGCAGTGTTCTCCTCTACATTCTCTCCTTGATCCAATCTCAGGCTCCTTTCCCTTTTTCCTTGCAGGCTATTTTTGTAGATCTGGGTTGGGGGATGGATACTTCTGCTCTTGAAAATTTGTGTGCCCGCCTGAGGGTGCCTTTTCACCGGGAAAAGACACATATTAAGAGGATAGTTTTCGACCTGCGCCGGGAAAAGAATCCCTGTTCTTTATGTGCCAAGTTGAGGCGAGGGGCTCTGCATAAGGCGGCCCAAAACCTGGGTTGCAATCGAGTGGCTTTGGGGCACCATCTGGACGATGTTTTCCAGACCTTCTTTTTAAATCTCATCTATAGTGGAAGGATGGAAACTTTTAAGCCCTGCACTTATCTTGATCGCCGCGATCTTTATCTGATTAGGCCCCTCATCTATTTGAACCAACGCACGATCTCTTCTCTGGCCCGGTGGGAAAATCTACCGGAGATCAAAAATTTCTGCCCCCTGGCCGGGGAGACCAAAAGGAAGGAAGTTGGTGAAATAGTGGACTTTATTGCAGCACGCTACCCTTACATTTACCAAAGGTTTAGCAGGTCCTTAGAAAAGGGTGGTTTTTGGTCTGCACCTTCTTTCCCCACGGAACGGAAAAACAGTCAATCATAGAATCACCTTTGATTTCCAGACAAATTTTTCCCCACAGGGCAGGGAAACAGGTGATCGTCATAGTACATCAGAAGAAAGGAGCTTATGAATATTGTCTCCAGAAAAAATGGCCAAGGAGATTATGGACTGGCTAAGGGAAATGGTATACTCTTCAGGAGGCCGGGGAGCTATCTTTGGATTAAGCGGTGGTCTTGATTCTTCTGTTGTTGCGGTGTTGTGTAGTAAGGTTTTTGGCCCTTATAGTTTGGGTTTGATCATGCCTTGTTTCAGCGAGGCGACAGACCGGGCACACGCCGAACTTGTAGCAGATATTTTTGATATCCCAGTGAAGGTAATCGACTTGGATGCGGTTTTTACACAGATGTTGCTGGCTTTGACGGGGGAGGGGGAGCCGCAAGATCAACAAAGCCTGGCGGCGGTAAACATTAAACCCCGCTTGCGCATGGCCGCCCTTTATTATTGGTCGGCCCGCAAACATTTTCGGGTGATCGGGTCCGGGAATAAAAGTGAAATTCTTATCGGCTACTTCACTAAGCACGGTGATTCCGGGGTCGATCTCGAACCCCTGGGCAGCCTTTTAAAAGAGGATGTTTGGGAATTGGCCCGTTACCTGGGCATTCCCCGGGAAATAATTGAAAAGCCGCCGACAGCAGGCCTTTGGAAAGGGCAGACCGACGAGGATGAGATGGGTTTTTCTTACGACGTGCTCGATGCCTACCTAAATGGGGAGAAGATCGCGCCCGATCTACAGGACAAAATTAAAAACATGCAGAAGACCAGCGAACACAAGCGCAATCTACCCCCAATTTTCCCCAATAGGGAGTGATCGAGTGCCTTGCTTTGCCCCCGGTGTTCCCGGTAGTTTCGGACGACACACGTGACACACGGGGACGCGACACACGGGGACGGCAGACTGTGTGAAAAAAAGCTGTAAACCCGGTCAAAATATTTGATAGATGCTCCAATTGGGTTCTGATCAGTCAACAAATGATCCGTTGATCATCACAATAAAAGAAAAAATAGGGGCGGTACTTT
>JAAZMI010000061.1 GCA_012798895.1 Bacillota bacterium | reverse complement strand
TGGTCTGTTCTTGGATCTGATCGGCGGTCTCTGCACTGGAAGAATCTATATCGCCAACGCTGATGATCACATCCGGGTTCTCCTTCATGATTTCCTCGACATTGCCTTCGGCTGTCTTCCCAAACCAGCCGCCAATGACCGGCAGTCGATGGTATTCTTCTGCTATAAATCTTAATTCCCCGGCGCGGAGCTCCGCGTTCCAACCGGCCAACTTATCTGGGTTAATTGTGTAAACCAGCATCGTGCCGATCGGGCTCGTAGAATAAACCTTGTTAACCTCTGCCGGTATAGTCACCTCTCTACCCACGGCATCCGTAAAGACCCGTTCTGTTTCACCTATTTGTTCTGACTGCCCTGTTTCTTCAGGATCTTGCTGTAAAGCAGGATCTTCCTGCTCTGCCGGGCTACAACCTCCAAACAAACAGAACCCCGCTAATAAAGCCAAAAACAATAACCAACACACAATTTTATGCCGTCTGAACATTTCTTAACCCCCCTAATGACATCTTTAGATGATGATTTGTATTACAAGGTACGCAGACTTTAACGGCTTCGCCCTGTTTGGTATACACCTCGGCAATCTCTACCTCTACGCCATAAAGAGCTTTAATATTATCTTCTGTCACCGTCCTCTCCGGGCTGCCAAAGCCAAAGACTGCACCTTCTTTGAAAAGAAGAGCCTTGGTGCCATAGAGAAAGGCATGCTCAGGAAAATGACAGGCCATGATGATCGAAAGACCGGATCTGGCCAACTGTCGAATCCTGCTTAAAACCAGCACCTGATTGCCAAAATCCAGGCTGGCCGTGGGTTCGTCCATCAACAAAATAGGAGACTGCTGGGCCAGGGCCCGCGCGATCAACACCAACTGTCTCTCCCCGCCGCTGAGCTCGGTATAGATCCTCTCTTTCAGATAATCGATCTGCAAAACATCCAGCGCTTCTTCGGCTATGGCCGTATCTTTTGCAGACGGGGCGGCAAAAGGGCCCAGGTGTGCCGTCCTGCCCATCAGCACGATATCGATCACTTTAAAGGGAAATTGCGGGTGATGGGTTTGCGGAATATACCCGATCGCGCGTGCAATTTTGGAATGTGGCCACTTTTTGATGTCCTCCCCACCTAGATAGATCTTGCCCTCCAGTCTTTTTAACAGGCCCAAAATCGTCTTAAAAAAAGTTGTTTTACCGGAACCGTTTGGTCCCAACAGGCACAAAACATCCCCCTTCTCTAAGGTCAACGTAATATCCCGCACGACTGCATGGTTTCCGTAACCACAGGCGAGCGCGTCCATGATTAGGTTCAACTCCATCCTCCCCTTCGTCGCGATATTAAATATATAAAAAACGGCGCTCCCACCAACGCCGTCAGTATCCCTAACGGTACTTCTATAGCCGCAATATTACGCGCCAGATTATCGACCAATAGAAGGAAAATGCCTCCGATTAAAAATGAAGTCGGCAGTAAAACCCTATAGTTCGGACCGACCAGCATCCTGGCGATATGCGGGACGAGCAGGCCCACCCAGCCGATGATACCGCTGATCGAAACCGAAGCCGCCGTCATCAAGGTGGCACAGAAGACGACGAGGATTTTTAATCTGCCGGTATTCAATCCCAGCGCCTGCGCCTCTTCTTCCCCCATGGCCAATACATTGATCTTCCAGCGCACCAGATAAAGCGGCACCGCGCCTAAAAGAATGGGGATCAGCGCCAGCTTTACATCGTGCATCTGCATCGATGAAAGGCCGCCCATCAGCCAAAAGGTGATCGCCGGCAGCTTATCGTAAGGATCGGCCACATATTTAAGCAAAGAAGTGGCGGCAGTAAAAATAGAACTAACCAGTATGCCGGCCAGCACCAGCGCCAGAAGCGGATCATGCCTCACCCTGCTGCCAACCAGATATGCAGATAAAACAGCGAATAAACCGAGGCAGAATGCCAAAGCCTGCGTGCCAATAACGCTTAAAGAAAGGTAGATTGCCAGTGAAGCACCAAAACCTGCCCCCGCCGATGCCCCGAGAATATCCGGGGAAACGAGCGGGTTTTTGAACATCCCTTGGAACACCGCCCCGGCTGCCGAAAGAGCGGCACCGACCAACACAGCAGCTATAATGCGTGGTATTCTCACGTTAAAAACCACCGTCTCCAGGGTATCGATCCATGTTTTTTCGATAGGTATGACCCTGGATAGGATGATGCGAATTACCTCGCCGGGGTGGACGGGATAGCGCCCAATGCCGATGGAAAACAAACACATGCCCACGAGCAATAAAACTAAGAAGCCTAGCTGCCGGCCGGCTCTGATTTTAGTTCCTGGTGACACCTTTTTCTTTTCTTTATCAATTGCAAGCTGCACCTTCATCGCATCTACCACCCATCATAGGTTCCGTTCCCTGTCTTCTACTTTTGCGCTTGCCGCCGGGCCCGGCCAGAAGAAACCAATTTAACCGGCAGATCCATTCGTTTTATGGAAAACCCGCTGGTAAGTAAATTGCAATAAACAGGCGCTCTTTCAAGAAAGCTATGGGTTTGGCGTTATGCTTAATTAAGCATAACGCTCTTACAGCCAGCCCCTCGTAGAACGTTGATTGCCCGGCTAACCTAACACCTTTTTTCAGGCTCCTGCCACGCTATTGCGTTATGCTTTTTCGTGAATAACGATCTCAGAAAAATAATCAGATGAGCAAAATTTGAACGAGATATCCGATCTTCGATCAGGCAAAACTCTTCTGGCACCTTATCCGGTTAAATTCAGCCTTACAACCAGCATCATGCTGTCAGCCGGATTGCCGGTCTGTAATTTTGCCCGGTTGTTTTGATTATTTAGACACGTGGGGCATAAAGGGCATCAGATGTAGAACATTGCCATTTCATTTTCACTTGTTTTTTTACATACCGCCCATCTTGCGATTATTTGCCGCGTGCCATCGTTATACTTTTCCCAGCATAACGATCACAATGGTTATATTTCGCCATTTATAATAAAAATCCTTCTGGTTAAAAAAATAAAACTGAAACCTTCAACCTACACAAGAAAGAACAAAACACCGATAGGTCCATAGCTTCACAGGGACATTTTAGATAAACAACCCCAATACGATGGATAACTAAAGCGATACACACCGCCCCATTTTAATACATTTTAGAAAATATCCTTATGATACCATGGGGAATACCGGAGCTTTTTTGTCTTCTTGTTTTCTGCCCGGCCCTATGCTAGAATAGATCCAAGTGTACAGGCACAATTTGGCTGCGTAGGCTGTTTTTTTAAAAGTTATAGATAGTTTTGATAAAATAACAACGCATTGGAACTAAAACCGGAGGTTTCTTCAATGGAAAAAAATTTATTCCTGCAAGGCGATATCGCCGTGGGAAAATCCACCCTGCTGCGAGAAACTCTGCTGCCTCATCTGCAAAACATCGGGGGGTTTTTTGTACAAAGGGTTTACAAGGAAAAGAAACACGTTGCTTTCCGGCTGAGCCCCCTTATTGATGCCGAAAGCTACCGGCTGAATATAGGTGCCGGGCAATTACCGGAAAAAGAAAACCTCTTCCTGTACAGCGATGAGGACAACAGATGGCATGCGTGCCTAACCATATTTGAACAAAAAGGAGCCGAGTATCTGCGAAAAAGCCGCGAGGAAGCCAAAAAAATAATCCTCATGGATGAGATCGGCGGCGTAGAGCTGCAGTGTCCGCTTTTTATGCAGACCGTCCTACAGATCCTCGATGGCCCCCAACCTGTTTTGGGCGTATTAAAAGCGCCACGCAATTTTAAAAAAATGGGCAGCAGGTTGGCCAAGCCGGAAAGTATAAAAAAAGATGTAGATAGAAACTTGGCCGCCATTAGAAAACATCCATTAAATCAATTGCTAACAGTTAACAGGAAAAATTACGATAGCGTTAAATTGAAGGTTGAGAAATTTGTAGAAAACGCCCTGCTGCAGGGGAAATAGCCGCTATTAGGCCTGGCTTGGCGATGATCCTTCCTTCGCACGACTAGCAGGGCCCATCCGGTAAGGAACTACTACGCCCCAGATAAGGACAGCAGACAGCAAACAGAATATTCCCAAATATATAAAGACAATAAAATAATTCCCCTTTGTTACATCCAGGATGTAACCACTGAGAGAAGGCCCCAAAATGCCGGCCACAAATCCATAAGCTGTAAATGTCAAACCCAAGATAGCCCCAAAATGTTTTAAACCGAAACAATCCGACACCAGAGGCGCCGAAACAGAGAAAAGAGTGCCAAAAGAGAGCCCGATCACACCGGCCAAAATGGCTAAAGCAGTCAGATTATGCAGATAGGGCAGAATTAGGTATGCACCCCCGGCAGCAAAGAAAGTAAGGCTCATCGTCAGGTTTCGCCCGATCAGATCGGAGAGATAGCCGGTCAGGATGCGACTGAAGCCATTCATTAGGTTAAATGTAGTCAAAATTGCTACGGCGGAACCAAGGGCAAAACCCCGTGCCAAACCGAACGAAACCGAGAGGTTAACCATGGCAATACCCGCCGCACCCTGCAGGGCCCAGATCAACCAGAGAAACCAAAAACTTCTAGTCCTGATACTTTCCTGCACCGTCATAGAACGGCCCCAGATCGACGAACCTTCCCCGGCAACCGGGGATTGGGATTGAGGTCCGGCTGAAACAGCAGCTTCGATCCTCTCCGGCATCTCCATATAGCGGGCCGCAGCCAGCCCGACCACCAGGCTGATCGCAGCGATGAGAAGACTCATCTTTATATAGCCCATAGAGTGAAGCATACTGCTAAAAAACGGTGACATGATAGCAGCAGAGATGCCGAAAATGAGGCTGACTATCCCCGAAACAAGGCCCCTCCTCTCTTCATACCAGAGTTGCACCGTAGTCAGCGCCGGGATATAGATAAAACCGGAGGAAGCACCAACTAAAAATGCCCAAAGGTAGATGAAATAAATATTGCGAGCATAGGCCACCAGAAAGACGCTTAAACTACAGAGCAAAGTTCCGCTGTTAATCATAAACCTTATCCCGTATTTTTCTTGCCAGCGCCCCGCAAAAAACATAAAAATCCCCGTGGCCACCAGAATAAAGAACAAAATATTGCCTGTAGCGCCCTCCCCCACGCCGAACATCTCCTGCCAATAAGGCCCCATCACACCCGGAAATCCAAAGATCATGGCCCCCGGCCAAAAAACAGACAATGAACAAGCCAAAACAGCAACGATACTCCGCCTGCTCCCGGTCATAAAGTCGACCTCCTTGAAATAATTATTTTCCGGAGCCGATCCCTAAGTGCATCTTTGCTGTTCCTGTTCGTATATACATTTGGCGGATAGATTTAAGCCCAAAAATACCCTCTTTTTCAACCATCTTACCTTGTTTTAAACCAGCTCACAGTTTTAATCCCAGTAAATTATTGTTTCACAGAAGGCTTTACCTTTTCTTTTTCCCCATTGTTATCTTCCTCGGCATATATTTCTAAACAATGCTGCGCTTCCAGAGCCCAAAACGAATCTTTTTCTACCTGCTTAAGAACATTTTCCCAGTGCAGCCTGGCTTCTACCACCCTATCCTGTGATGCCAGAAAAACACCATAATAAAAATGGGCCTCCGGATAATCATCTTGCAACGTCAGGGTCTCTCGGAAATATTTCTCCGCCTGAAAACCATCCTTTTCAATAGATGCAGCTAACAAAGCTATTTTCAAGGTAACAGACGGTTCCCGCAGGCCCTTTTCCGCCAGCGGCAACAATAGATCCATGCTTTTTTCCGCATACTTTTTCCCCTCCTCAGAACCCTGCCCCCAATAGTACACGGCCAGTTCGTAGTAGAGGTTGCCCAAAGCCGTTTGTTTTTCCGGATCGCCAGGATCATCACGGTAGGATTTTTCCAGCAGGCCAGCCTGTTTTTCAAGGTTCAGAATAAATTCATCTTCTTCCGCAGGGTAGGCCAGATTTTTCTTTCCCCATAAAAAATCAAAAACACCGGCCGTTGCACTCAACAAAAGCCCTCCAACCAGCAGAAAAACGATGACGTAAGATAATACCTTTTTTCGACTGGTTTTACCTTTTTTACCCCCGATCATGTTGCTCACCTTTCTGATTTCATCTTATATAACTCGGAACTCTTCCGGGCGGGGTTTTTGGGGGATCCTGGTTGCGTCACCAGCATAAATTGCCCCAAACAAAATTTAGGGCCTGTTTTTATTTTTTATCCCCCGCTGAAAGCTCAATCTCCGGGTACCAACAAACAACCACAGTTTTCACAGAAGACAAATTGCCCGGGCGTAAGCATGCGCGCCCGAAAAGAAGAAGGCAGAGAAACGTTGCAGATACCACAGAACCCTTTTTGCACGAGCGAGATACATCTGCCCCGTAGGTGACGCGATAGCTCGGCATATTTATCCAACAAGTCGGCATCGATGTTTTGTCTAAGCTCTTCCCACTGCTTTCTTGATAGATCCAGTTTCCTTTGGGCCACCTGAACATCTTTCTGCGCCTTTATCTCCAACTGTTGCAGCACGTCTTCTTTTTCCGCCTGGATTTTCCTATCATCTGAATAATCATTTTCACCCTGTTCAATAATCTCCATATATTGCAAAATATCATCTTCGAGGCTGGATTTATCCTTCCGTGTAGACTGAACCTTTTTTTCTAAATTTTCCAATTCCCTAACCTGAATAATCTCACCGCTGTAGAGCTTATGCTGCAGTCTTTCAAGCAGATCGATCATCGTTTGCAGCTCCAACTCTTTACGCCGTTGTTCTTTTTTCGCCATAGCCAACTTCTTTTTATTTTCCTGCAACATCTTCTGGAAAGCAAGAAGTTCATTCTGCTTTTGATGGTGTTCCTTTACACTGGGAATACCCTGTAGATCATTTTCTTGAACTTGCATCTGTTGCTCCAGCTCCTGTAGCTGCCAGAGCATCCGCAACTGCCTTACATATTGTTCCATTTTATGTTGGATCTCCTTTTATCAGCATCATTATAAAACAAAAAAGGACAGCACTTAAGGGCCTATCCTTTTTAGGGGCTGCCAAAGGGTTTCCTGTTCCCGGTAGACAGTCACCCTTGTTTTTAAACCAGCCTGATCGATTTTTTCTTCCAAAAATCTGGCCAGAACGGGTAGCACCGGCCTTTCGGTAGCCGCATGTCCGGCATCTATAAGCGCCAGTCCTTCCCGGGCAGCCTCCTGCGCTTCATGATACTTGATATCCCCGGAAATATAAACCTGTGCACCGCATTGAAGGGCATAAGGGATATATTCTGCCCCACTGCCGCCTAAAACCGCCACTTTTTCCACACACATCTCTAGGTCACCGATAACATTGATAAAATCCGGCTGAAGAAGAACATCACAGCGTGCAGCAAGCTCTCTAAGTGTTATCTTTTCTGTCAGCCGCCCTATCCTTCCCAAACCCCGGCCCAGCTTCTCATTAACCAAAGGATAGAGATCGTAGGCCACCTCTTCGTAGGGATGAACAGCAAGTAGAGCCTCTATAACCTGTCGCCTATCACGGCGGTACAGTATCGTCTCCAAGCGGTACTCGCGCACTTTCTCCAAAGAATTTTCCGCCCCAATAAAAGGAGAGCTGCCTTCCCGCGGTAAAAATGTCCCCGTCCCCAGATGTTGAAAAGTGCAATGGCTGTAGTTCCCAATCCAGCCGGCCCCTGCTTCAGCAAGGGCTTGGCGAACTTCATCCTCATAACCCGCGGGAACGAAAACAACCAGTTTTTCCAGCCCTTCATGGCCGGTTTGGTAAAGCAGTTGCATCTCATCTAACCCAAAAAGTTCGCCCAGAGCTTGGTTAACCCCACGAGGGGCAACATCGAGGTTGGTATGCGCGGCATAAAGGGTAATATCTTCCTTGAGTGCCTGCGCGATAAGGGCATCCCTTTTGTGGCGAAGATCCAGACAACTAAGCGGCCGGTAGAGAAAAGGGTGGTGGGTGATAATAAACGATATTCCTTTGGCTGTCGCCTCCGCCAACACTTCTAAGCTAAAATCCAGCGCCAGCAATATCCCAGGCTCCCTGCGAGACAGATCCCCCCACTGCAGGCCGCTGGCATCTCCCGGCAGGGCCCAGGAAAGGGGCGCAATTTCTTCCACAAAAGAAACCAGTTCACTCCCTACGGCATACATCATTCAATACTCCCTTCAAGCTATTATACCGGAGATGAAAGTAACGCCAGCGGGGGTCATCTTTGCCCTTGCGGGAACAAAGCAGACCTTTCAATATCTGGTCACAGCATTTAAGTTTATGTTCCAGCCAGGGGATAAGCAAGGGGTCTCCATTTTGCAAAAGGGTCGGCCCCAATTCCCAAAAAATTGGCTCATTGATGTTCTGCCTACCTTTTTCAGCAGCAATAATTTCATAAAAATATCCCTTTTCTAAAGCAAGTTTTTCCTGTGGGAAACAAAAACCATTCGCTGCCAGCCAACGACGGACCAAAAAAGTATCTCTCATAGGCTGTAGGATAAGACGTTTATATTGTTGGAGACGGCCACCGGCAGCTTGCAGCAATCTGCAGATAGTTTTGCCCCCCAATCCGGCAATCACCACCACGTCCACACCATCCTCTTTATCCAGAGACAACAGGCCATCTCCGATCCTAATCTCTATCTTATGGTTTAGATCAAAGAAATCCACCGTTTCCCGGGCCAGTCTGCTGCTTAAAAAGGATCTCTCCACAGCAATAACTCGTGAACAAGCCTTTTCTTCTACAAGATAAAGAGGCAGATGAGCATGATCCGTGCCGATATCCGCCACCACGCTGCCATCAGAAACCAAAGAAGCCACTTGGGCCAGGCGTGGTCTTAATCTCACCAGCATAAAATCATCCTTCGGGTCAAACCTGTTAAAACAAGAAAGGCTTCATCAAAAAATAGAACCTTTAACTTAATCATAACATTTACAAATTCCATAAAAAATATAAAATCCCTGCCCCTTTTGGAATCAAACAAAAAGAAGGATAAAAGGCGGTGATACTTTATCCTTCTAAGAAGTACATCTCTTTCTCAGATCGATGGAGTCCAATTTTTGGTCTATTTCATAGATCATCAGTATCTGCATGCAAAAGGTAGCATGAAAAAAGCAGCCCCCCGGGCTGCCTAAATTATCTGATAGATTTTTTCTTCCTCGATAACTGCTCCAGCAAGAAGGGATTAAGCACTTTAATATAGGTTCCTTTCATCCCCAGGGAACGAGATTCGATCACGCCGGCACTCTCAAATTTACGCAAAGCGTTAACAATAACCGATCTGGTAATTCCCAACTGATCGGCAATTTTACTGGCGACAAGAAGCCCTTCTTCACCGGCCAGCTCCTCAAAAATGTGTTCCACTGCTTCCAGCTCGGAGTAAGATAATGTACCTATCGCCAACTGGACTACAGCCTTGTTTCTGGCCTCTTCCTCAATCTTTTCGGCCCTGGAACGCAAAATTTCCATGCCGACAACGGTAGCGCCAATTTCAGCCAGAACCAGGTCCTCAGTGGTCAGTACTTCCGCAAAACGGGCCAGTAACAATGAACCCAGTCTTTTGCCCCCACCCATAATCGGGACAACAGTCGTAAGTTTGTTTGTAAAAAGACAGCTCTCTTCTCGAATAAAGGCGCAAACATTTCTTTTAACCTTTAAATTTACCCGCGTATCATCATCACGCAGTAAAAAATCATTGTATCGTTCAGGGAATACGCCTTGTTTGAGAACCTGGTTAATCATAATATCACATTCAAATTCGTCAACAATAGCGTATCCTAAAATCTTCCCTTCACGGTCCGCAATGTAGACATTAGAATGAATAACATTCTTCAACACCTCTGCCACCTCTGCAAAATCAACCCTTTGCCCCGCCGTCTTCTGCAAAATTTTATTAATTCGGCGGGTCTTCTCTAATAAAGGAGAAGTAATCACACCCATCCACCTCTTTCTCATTTTTTCATATTTATGCTCTCAAGCCCTGTAAAATTAGATATCGTTCACACACGCTGTATGCAAAGAAATTTTGAAACTATAGAATATATCTGCTTAAGTCTTTATTTTTTACAATATTCCTTAATTTATGCTTGACATACTCCCTATCCACAACAAATTTTTGGCCGTGCAGATCAGGGGCATCAAAAGAGATATCCTCCAACAATTTTTCCATTACCGTATGCAGGCGTCTCGCTCCGATGTTTTCCAGATCATCATTCAGAACATAGGCCATCTCCGCAATCTGTTCGATCCCTTCTGCAGAAAATTTTAGATCTACACCTTCTGTACTGAGCAAAGCAACATATTGCTTGATCAAAGCATTTTCAGGTTCAGTCAGTATGCGTTTGAAATCTTCCCGCGATAAATTCTGCAATTCAACCCTGATTGGGAATCGCCCCTGTAATTCCGGAATTAGATCTGAGGGCTTGTTAAAATGAAAGGCCCCAGCGGCAATAAATAGCATATAATCAGTCTTTATCGGGCCATACTTTGTGAGAACGGTGGAACCTTCCACAATTGGTAGTATATCCCTTTGGACTCCCTCCCGGGAGACATCAGGACCTCCCCGTGAAGTATCATTGCCCACGATTTTATCTATTTCATCCAAAAAAACAATTCCGGACTGCTCTGCTCTTTCAATTGCTTCACTAATAACTTCATCCATATCGATAAGTTTTTCTCCCTCTGCTTGCTGTAAAACTTTGCGGGCCTGTTTTAAGGGCAATTTTTTCTTTTTTTTACGGGAAGGCATAATATTCCCAAGGATATCCTGAAAATTTACGCCCATCTCCTCCATACCCAGGCCGGCAAATACATCCAACATCGGTAAAGAACTATCGTCAACCTCTACCTCCACGATCTCCTCCTCTAACTCACCCTCTCTAAGTTTCTGCAGTGCATTTTGACGCTTTATCTGTAACTGGACCGCTCTATCCTTTTCAGAATCCGTCTCTAACCCTGTTGTTTCAGGAGTGGAAAACAACAAGTTAAGCGGATTAGATCTGTTGGCATGCTTTTGCGGCCAGGGAACAAGCAGGTCCAGCAATTTTTTTTCAGCCAATTCTGTTGCCTTAAGCTCTACAATCTTCATTTTTTCTGATTTAACAACTCTAATGGATGTTTCCGCTAATTCTCTAACGATCGCTTCCACATCTCGTCCTACGTAACCAACCTCCGTAAATTTAGTTGCTTCAACTTTAATAAAAGGTGCATTAACTAGACGTGCCAACCTTCTGGCAATCTCTGTTTTACCTACGCCGGTCGGGCCAATCATGAGGATGTTTTTAGGCATAATCTCTTCTTTAATTTTATCCTCCAATTTCCACCGGCGATACCTGTTGCGCAGAGCAACGGCCACACATCTTTTAGCATCCTGTTGGCCGACGATATATTTATCCAGTTCAGCCACTATTTCTTTAGGCTTTAAGGCTGCATCTACTTTTAACATCTACTTCAGGGGCACCTCCCGCTTTGAAAAAAAGAAGAATGAGAACAAAAACCAACCTTCCGGCCATTCGGTATAAAACCGGTATAAAACGGCGCAGGACCCGTATATCTATTTTACTATATTAATCAAAATTATAATAACAGTGCTGTCAATTAATTTTTTTATTCCAACTCTTCAATGAGTATATTTTTGTTGGTATAAATACAGATATCAGCGGCAATTAACAGGGCCCGGCTGGCAATCTCCCCTGCCGTTAGCTCTGTATTCTCCTTAAGGGCTTTCCCCGCCGCCAGGGCATAACCCCCTCCCGAACCGATGGCAGCAATCCCGTCATCAGGCTCGATTACTTCACCGCTGCCGGAGATAAGCAACAATGTATCTTTGGAAGCAACGAGTAACAGCGCCTCCAGTTTTCTTAAAAACCGATCCGTTCTCCATTCCTTGGCCAGCTCTACTGCAGCCCGACGCAAATTTCCACGAAAGCCCTCCAACTGTCTTTCAAATTTATCGAAAAGTGTAAAAGCATCGGCAACCGTCCCGGCAAAACCGGCAACCACCTTGTCCTGATAGAGCCTTCTAACTTTTCTGGCGTGCTGTTTAATGATCATATTGCCGGAAAAAGTGACTTGGCCGTCTCCGGCTATTGCCACCGCTTCACCCTTTTTTACCGCAATAATAGTCGTCGCCTTGAACAATGTGCACTTCACCCTTCAATAACCATAATTACCACAATTTAAAAAAATTTTCGATAGCTTTTTACGCCCTGGGATGTACCCTTAAATAAGTTCTTCTCAGCTCATCTTTGGTTATGTGTGTATACAACTGTGTCGTTGAAACAGAAATATGCCCTAACATCTCCTGGACCGCCCGCAGATCACAACCGGCGTTTAAGAGATGACTGGCAAAAGTATGACGTAAAACATGGGGGCTCAAGCCGCTACTCAGTGCAGCTTTCTGCTCATATTTTTTAAACAAGCGCCTAATGCTGCGGTCAGACAGCCTCCCCCCAAACCTATTTAGGAATAACGCCAGGCTCTCCTTTTTCCCTTTAACCCGTGCACTAAGTAAGGGTCTGCTTTTATGGAGATAGCTGACGATAGCTTGCAAAGCGTATGTGCCCGCAGGCACCAACCTTTCTTTGGAACCCTTACCCAAAACTCTTAGATACCCCTCTTCCAGATCCACCGACGACATATTTAACGCCACAAGTTCACCTACCCTGATTCCGGTTCCATACAATACCTCGAGTATAGCCCTGTCCCTGCACCCTAAAATTGATCTACGGGAAGGAGCATCCAAGAGCTCCAAAACCTCATCCAGGTAGAGAAACTTGGGCAGCTTTCTCCCCTTTTTAGGAGTGGATACAACTTCCCAGGACTCATTTTGTAACAGGTTCTCTTTTTTTAAAAATCGCAGGAAACCCCTTATTGCTGACATTTTCCGCGCCATAGTGCTACGGGCATAGTCCTGCTCTTTGAGCAAGGCCAGATAATGACGCAAAGCCAGATGGTTTAGTCTTAAAAGATCCAGGCCCTCAGCATCAAGATAGCGCAAAAATTGTTGAATATCTATCTCATAACTGCTCAACGTCAACGGAGCAAGATTTTTATTAACAGCAACAGATTGCAGAAAACTGCTTAAATAATTATTCACCAGTATATTGTCACTTCTTTTCAATATTAACATAGCCAGGCTCTCAATGCAAGAAGTTACCTGTAATTTTTTGCGAAATATCGACAAGCTTCAAACTTTACCTGCATCTTGAAAAATCCTAATTCTGTGCAGATTTTTTTTCTTGGTAATCACAGGATTTATCCGCACATCTATAGCTTAGATTGCCCCCGCGCCGGGCTTTCTCAACCATATAAGAACCACATTCGGGGCATTTTTTTTCCACCGGTTTATCCCAGGAAACAAACTTACAAGCGGGGTAACGATCACAGCCATAAAATTTTCTTCCCTTTTTGCTACGGCGTTCAACGACCGCGCCCTCGCAGAGAGGACATTTGACCCCTATCTCCACCTTAATTTGTTTTGTGTAGCGACACTCCGGAAAACCCGGGCAAGCCAGAAACAGGCCATAGCGCCCCATTTTTTTGACAAGATTTCTGCCACAATGGGGACACACCTCATCCGTCTCCTCATCACGGATCTCTATCTTTTCCATCTCCTTTTGGGCTACATCCAAACGTTTTTTAAAAGGAGCATAGAATTCGCGCAATACTTTTTGGCGGGATGCCTCCCCGGATTCAATCTGATCCAATTTATCTTCCAACTGGGCAGTAAAATTGACATCGATTATCTCGGGGAAAAATTCTTTCAACAGATCGGCAATAATAAAGCCAAGCTCCATCGGTTTAAAAATCCTTCCCTCTTTTGAAACATACCCCCGGCCCTGTATCGTTTCAATCGTCGGAGAATAGGTGCTCGGCCTACCGATTCCCTTCTTTTCCATCATCTTTACCAATGTTGCTTCGGTAAAACGGGGCGGGGGCTGTGTAAAGTGCTGCCGTGGATTCAATTTCAAAAGCTTCAATTGTTGGCCCTGTTTCAGGGGGGGGAGCTGCTTTTCTTTTTCTTTTTCTTCATCTTCCCCTTCGGTATAGATAGCCATAAAACCCGGAAACTTGATGCTGGAACCGGTGGCCCGGAACAGATAATCTCCAACCTGAAGATCGGCTCTAACTTGTTCCATTACGGCCGCCTCCATCTGGCTGGCCAAAAAGCGTTCCCAGATCAATTTATAGAGCCGGTACTGATCTCTAGTCAGAAAATCTTTAACAGCAGCGGGATCCTTGAAAACAGCAGTAGGCCGGATCGCTTCATGTGCTTCCTGGGCACCTTTTGTTGCGGCAAATTTCCTGGGCTTAGAGGGAAGGTATTCATCATCAAACCTCGTGGCGATATATTTTCTTGCCTCTTCCTGGGCATAAGCTGAAACCACCGTAGCATCAGTCCGCATATAGGTGATCAGACCCTCTGCCTCGCCCTTATGTCCAACCTTTATCCCCTCATAGAGCTGTTGCGCGATGAGCATCGTTTTTTTGGTCGTATAGCGCAGCTTTCTGGAGGCCTCCTGCTGCAGGGTGCTGGTGATAAAAGGAGGAGCTGGATTGCGCTTTCTTTCCCGCAATTGAACCTTTTGCACAGAACAAGGTTTGCCTTTCAGGTTTGGCAAAATCCCGTTTACCTCATCCTCTGTCGCCAGATCTATCTTCTTGCCATCACGCCCATAAAATTTGGCCAGAAAGACATTGCCTTCCGCCGGCTCCTTAAATTCCCCCTCGATCGACCAATACTCTTCCGGTACAAAAGCTTCGATCTCTCTTTCACGATCACAAACCAGCCTCAGTGCCACGGATTGAACCCTTCCCGCACTGAGGCCTTTGCGCACCTTTTCCCAGAGCAAGGGGCTGAGTTTATACCCAACCAGACGATCGAGAATGCGCCTGGCTTGCTGGGCTTCAACCTTAGGTTGATTAATATAGCGTGGCTGGGAAAAAGCATTTTTTACTGCTGTTTTTGTTATCTCATGAAATTCTACCCTGCAAGGTGTATTATTGCCCAGCTTTAAGGAATTGCTAAGATGCCAACTGATGGCCTCACCTTCCCGGTCGGGGTCTGTAGCAAGGTAAACCTTTTCCGCCTTTTTGGTAGCGTTCTTGAGCTCCTGTAATATTTTACCTTTCCCTCTAATAGTAATATATTTTGGTTCGAAATCATTTTCCAGATCGATGCCCAACTGGCTTCTGGGTAGATCTATTAGGTGGCCAATAGAGGCCTTTACCTGATACTTTTTGCCTAAAAACCTGCTAATCGTCCTCGCCTTGGCAGGAGATTCCACGATAACAAGATACATTTTAAAAACACCTCCGGGCTTAGCTTCAACTCCTGATAAAATATTTCCCTGGTAATTGTTTGATCGCCCCCTTAAGTTCTAATTCCAATAAGAGAGCATTGAGCGAAGCAAGGGATAATTTGCTGAGCGCAACGAGATCTTCCAGCGCCAGAGGCTCAAAAGGAATTAGCTCCAGCAATTTCTTTTCATCCGGATTAAATCCCTGTTCTTGCTGTGGCAAAGCGGTATTATTTGCCGCAACCGTCAAAGAGAGCTCTTCTAACATATCTTCTACTTTTTCCACCAGTTTGGCGCCTTCTTTGATCAACTTATGGCATCCCCGGCTATAGGGACTGGCAATGCTGCCGGGTATAGCAAACACTTCTCTTCCTTGTTCCAAGGCAAAATCGGCGGTAATAAGCGCGCCGCTTTTTCCCCCTGCTTCAATCACCAGCGTTCCCCAGGAAAGCCCGCTGATGATACGGTTTCGGCGGGGGAAATTCTGGGGTAAGGGCTGATAGCCCGGTGGAAATTCGCTGATGACAATGCCGGAATTTTCAATCTCCAGCTTAATTTTCTTGTTTTCCGGGGGGTAACATATATCCAGGCCACAGCCCAGAACCGCAACTGTCTTGCCACCGGCACCGAGAACCCCCCGATGCGCCCAGGTATCGATGCCCCGGGCCATACCGCTGACGATAGTTATATTGTGATTGGATAATCCGGCAGCAAATTTAGAAGCGTTTTCCCGGCCATAAACAGTATGTCGCCTACTGCCGACAATGGCCAGGCAGTAACTATTCATAAGCCCAATATCCCCGCGATAGTAAAGCAGGGGCGGAGGATCGTATATTTCACGCAAGAGGACAGGATAGTGTTCTTCCTCCCAAGTTACAACGGAACACTCCTGCCGGAGCACCTGCTCCCAAGCTCGTTCCGGGTGGATGTTTTGTCGCTCCCGAAGAATTTTATCCCGTAAATTCGATGAGATACCTTCAACTGCCAGGAGATCCTGGCGCGTTGCTCTCCAGGCCAGCTCCGGAGAACCAAAATGCCGGATCAATCTCTTTATTCTTACCGGACCCAGGGAGGGAAGCAGATTTAGGGCATGATAATATTTTGCCCGTGAGGTTCTGACCTGTGTCACACCGGATCTCCTCTCCAAAGTAGATACGATAGATTTTACCAGTCCTAAAAATTTAAACCTTCGCCTCCGGTTGCACGCCAAAGGCGAAGGTTTAAATACTTATCCACCCTCTAGCTACGGTTACTACGTGGCTAACACCTACCACCACTCCGCCTTCGATACATCGCGATACTGGGAAGTATTATACTAATCTTTCTGGTATACAGGTGATACTGCCAGGACATTTTTAAAATGTAAAAATTAATGTTTACTTCTGATTATAACATATACAGTTAAAGATGTAAAAGAATCCATGCCCTGTTTTCATAATATTTTGAAAGCAACATTTTATGCCAGCAAGTTCCAGCAAGGTCAGTAGATATCTTATCCTTTTTAGCGGACAAAATTACATCTTATTCAAAACATCGATCCTAACAATATCATGTAGGTACAGATAATTAATTAATCTCTTTTAAATATAGCTCAATGCTTTCGGCAATTATTTTACCCGACGGCCAGGCGTGCCACTTTGTTGTTTTCGTCAACAAAGACCAGTTTGGATTGAAAATTTTGCAACTCCTCCGGGGAATAGAGGGCATAGCTAATGATGATGATGACATCACCCGGTTGGACGAGACGGGCTGCCGCGCCATTGAGGCAGATGATCCCGCTGCCGCGTTCCCCGCGGATAACGTAGGTCTCCAACCTGGCACCATTGTGGTTATTCACTACATGCACCTGTTCATAAGGTAGAAGATCCGCCTGCTCCATTAGTTCTTCATCAATAGTAATACTGCCTTCATAATTTAAATCGGCATCGGTAACAGTGGCCCTGTGGATTTTTGATTTACACATTGTCCGCCACAATGTTTACACCCCCACAACAATGTTGTCAATAAGCCGTGTCTGATCAAATTTTACGGCAATAGCAATCAAGCAACTTCCTGCCACTGTGGAAACAGGGCGTAGTTCGCTTGTATCGACAATTTCAATATATTCCAGCCGAGCCCCCCGGGCTGCTGAAATCTCCTGCGCAATTTTTTCTTTAAGTTTCTCCGGATCCCTTTCGCCTTTTTCGATCTCTCCTGCAGCTTTATTTAAACTCTTAAATAGTACTGTCGCTTCCTTTCTCTGGGCCGATGTAAGATATTTATTGCGCGAACTCATCGCCAGGCCGTCTGCCTCCCGCACCGTGGGTCTGATTACCAGCTCAAGATTCATATTTAGATCCTCCACCATTTTTTGCAGAACAAACGCTTGCTGTGCATCTTTCTGTCCAAAATAGGCATGTGTAGGAGAAACTAGGTTAAACAGCTTGGCAACCACGGTGGTAACGCCACGAAAATGCCCGGGCCGGGAAGATCCACAAAGAACTGTGGTGAGCCTCTCCACTTCCACAAATGTTGCATAACCGCGGGGATACATCTCTTTTACCGGGGGAGCAAAAATCAGATCGCAGCCCACAGCAGCCGCCAATTCCTGATCCCTGGCTAGATCACGGGGGTACTCCTCATAGTCTTCCCCTTGACCAAATTGCAGCGGATTGACAAAGATGCTGACTACAAGAAAATCATTTTCGGCTTTTGCGGCCCGCATTAGGGAAAGATGCCCTTCATGCAAAAACCCCATGGTCGGCACGAGTCCGATGCTCAACCCTTTTTTCTTTACTTCCCCGATAATATCCCGGAGCGTGGCGATATCTTGGACGATCTGCAAAAATGCTCCCTCCCTGCCTAATCATCCTCTACTACTTCAAAGCCAGGGCTAAAGCTTCTTCTGACATAGAGAAAATGTGTTTGTCTTCCGGAAAAACGCCTTGCCTGATCTCAGAGACGTAGGCTTCCACACCCCGCACCATCTCGGAGCGGGCATCCGCATACTGCTTGACAAATTTGGGCCGTTTTCCGGTGTAGAGACCCATCACATCGTGGTAGACCAGAACCTGTCCATCACACTGTTTCCCGGCCCCGATACCGATCACCGGTATGGACAGCTTCTCTGTAATCACCTCGGCAAGCTGCCAGGGAATACATTCGAGGACAAGGCTGAAAGCACCAGCTTCCTCCAACGCAAGTGAATCCTCGATCATCTTTTTGGCCACTGTGGGATCTTTACCCTGAACCTTGAAGCCTCCCAACTGCCCAGCCGACTGTGGGGTCAGGCCCAGATGGCCAATCACTGGAATACCGGCCTGGACGATCTTTCTTACTGCTTCGATGATCTCCAGCCCACCTTCCAGCTTCACTCCCTGTGCCCCGGTCTCTTGGATTATTCTTCCGGCATTGCGCAGAGCCTCATCGCTGTTGATTTCGTAGGTTAAAAAAGGCATGTCGATCACGACAAAGGCTTTCTCGCTCCCCCGGACTACCGCTTTCCCATGATGGATCATATCATCAAGGGTAACAGCAAGGGTATCCTTATAACCGAGCACGACCATTCCCAAAGAATCTCCCACCAGGATAAACTCCACTCCTGCCTCATCGACCAACTGGGCCGTGGGAAAATCATAAGCGGTAATCATCGATATTTTTTCCTTTTTTTGCTTCATTTCCCGAAAATCCAGGGTAGTCAAACGTGCTGCGCTCAATTTTCACCCTCCTAATAAATTTTTTAGCTGTTCTGCCTGTTCCCGGGACAGCGTCCCCTTTCTGTAAGCCAGATCTGCAGTGTAAACTCCCAAACAATTGTAGAAAGTTAAAAGTTCCGGGGCCAGAGCCTTGATGCTCTTAAGATGAGCTTCAATCGTGGAAAGATCGCCCCGGGCTACAGGCCCGGTTAAGGCTTTTTCCGGGCCCATCTCTCCGATATTCCGGAGTGTTCCATGGATAAGTGGAGACAGCGAGGCAAAAGCTTGTTCCGCAGAAACATCCATAACACCGTACATCCTAAGAGCAACATCCATCAGGGTGGAGAGATAGTTGCAAGCCACACAGGCAGCCGCATGATAGAGCGGTTTCATCTCTGTGGGGATAGCCAGCGATCTGCCCCCTAGGGCTTCCACCAGTTCTTCAGCCACCTTAAAAACTTTTTCGTCCCCTTCTACAGCAAAAAAGGTGCCCGGCAGGGCCCGCAAACCGGCCTCAAGCCCGGGGAAAGTTTGTAAGGGATGGAAAGAAAGAACACCGGTTCCCGCTTCTTTTGCTGCAGACAGTATCTCCGAACTGTGAGCCCCGCTGGTATGTAACACAATCTGCTCTCGTCGAAACCCCCCCTGTTTCGCTATACCATCACAGACCTCCTCGATGACCCGATCCGGAGTTGTCAAAAAAACAATCTCCGCCTGCCGTGCAGCCTTTTCCGGTTCTTCGTAAGCCGGGCACCCCAATAGTTCGGCTGCTTTTTGACGCGATTTCTCCGTACGGGCAAAACAAGCAGTAAGTTCATATCCTTTCTGTTTTAAAGCGTAACCCAGCACTGAACCGACATTGCCGGCACCGATAATCGCAATTTTTTTTGCCCCTTTGGTCGGCATAGCACATTCCCTTTCCCTAAAATAAAAAACCTTCCTGACGGACAGGAAGGCACAGATAATACATATTTCCTCGAGTGCATCCACAGTCCCGGTCCCGCTAAGATCCAGGCATAATTGTAGATAAGCCCACGTTGAAATCTAATGCTTGCAGCTTGCAGTTGGTGCAGGTATTGTCCCGCCCATAACAATATTACCATTCTTTACGCTAAAAAGCAATCAAATAAACGTATTTTCTGTGATTAATCATAATAAAATGTTTGTAGTCTTTTGAAAGGGCTAACCATAACATGGCAATGGGTGGCTCATCTTCTACCAATCTGTACTTTTTAACAGCTCTGTAAGCAAGGCTATGCTGTTTTCCACATCATCCAGATCCACCATCTCTGCCGGGGTATGGATGTAACGGCAGGGAATGGACAGGGCGCCGGAGGGAACGCCCTCCCGGGTAAGATGTATGGCGCCGGCATCGGTGCCACCTCTCTCCAGCACCTCCGGTTGGAAGGGAATACCTTTCTTTTCAGCGACATCCTGCATCAGTCTCGTTACCCCGGGATGACAGATTACAGCGGAATCCATAATTTTTATGGCAGGCCCCTTCCCCAGGGCTACGCCCGTCTTAAAATCGGGCTCCGGCGTATCTCCCACCCTGGTTACGTCCACGGCCAGACCGTAATCTGGTTTAAGCCGGTAGGCCGCAGTGCGGGCTCCCCGGAGCCCTACCTCCTCCTGCACGGTAAATGCAAAATAGACTTCCACCGGCAGAGTGAGACCGCCCAACCTTTTTAGAGTTTCCAAAAGAACCACACAGCCGATGCGGTTGTCGAGCGATTTGGCGCTGAGACGCTTTCCGGCCTGGTATACCGGGGCAAAATAGACTGCAGAATCGCCAATTTTAACCCTGGCTTGTGCTTCCTCCCGATCGGCAGCCCCGATATCGATATAGTGTTGTTTTAAATCCGGTTTTCGTGTACCTTCGATTTTTTCCTGTCCGATGACGCCGACGAGGCCATCGGCAAAGACAACCCGCAATCCCCAGAGGATTCCGGGCGGAATGCCGCCCAGGTTGGTAAAACGCAAGAAACCGTTTTCTTCAATGTAGGTAACCATCAAGCCGATCTCATCCATGTGGGCCGCCACCAAAATTTTCTTCCCGGCGGCCGCACTTTTGTGCACTACTAAATTTCCCAGCGTATCGACAGTATAGCTTTCGTTCAGCTTCACTATCTCGGTGATAATTGCGGCGCGCACCTGTTCTTCGCGGCCGGCAGGGCCATAAGATGTACATAATCTTTCAATTAACCCTCTCATATCTCCAACCCTTTCTCATCTATTGATCGGATAAAACCATCCACTATCTCTACAAGATGATGCCAGTCCTTAAGGTTTAACATGGAAAGCGGGGAATGGATATAGCGACAGGGGGTAGAGATCACGGCTGCAGCGACGCCGCCCCCCGCTGTGGCGATCGCCCCGGCATCCGTAAAACTGCCGCCAAAGCGGCGAAATTGATAGGGCCTCTTCTGTTCCCCGGCCACCTGAACAAGACGATCCAGAAGATGCGGGTGAACAATCACCGAATCGTCTTTGACCGTAAAAGCGGGGCCGCCGCCCAGGGAAGTAGAAAGTTCATGTTCCTTGATCTCCGGGGTATCCGCGGCGATAGTCGTCTCTATCACCAAAGCCAGCCTGGGGTTCACCCTGTAAGCCGCCACCCGCGCCCCCCTAATTCCCACCTCTTCCTGCACAGTAAAAACCACTGTAAAAGAACAGGGGTAATCTCGCTTCAAGATCTCCAACAATGCGGCGCAGCCCGCCCTGTTGTCAAAAGCCTTCCCCCGTATTATGTCTTCATAACGACTTGCCTCACTGTAAAAAGATACATAGTCGCCAACCTTGACCACCTTTTCGGCATCTTCTTTATCTTTGGCCCCGATATCGATATAGAGATTCTCTATGGTCAGCGCTTTTTTTCTTTCCTCTTTTTTTTGCAGGTGAATTGCCTTGGCGCCGATCACTCCTAGAATATCTGCCGTGCCGATCTTGACCGGTTTGGAGATTAGAGCCTCCTCGTAAACTCCCCCCACCTTGTAAAAACGCAGATGCCCGCTCTTTTCGATGGAAGAGACCATTAAGCCAACTTCATCCATGTGAGCCGTAAGCATCAACTCCGGGGGTGCGCCCCGCCGCCGGCCTTCTTTGGAAACATACAGGTTGCCCAGAGAATCCGTATGGCTTGGAAGGCCCAGGGCCGTCACCTTTTCCCGTATGTAATTTCTGACTCTGGTTTCATCGCCGGAAACCCCGGGTATAACCGATAGTTCTTTTATAAGCACGCCAATCCCTCCACAAAAGTACGATCTACCCCGGCCGTGAAGTAAGCAAGCAGCAAGCCGGTATCCTTGACATCTTCCAGATCTACCAGTTCGACAGAGGTATGCATGTAACGGAGCGGTATGGATAGAAGCCCCGTGGGGATACCCTCCAAGCTGATCTGAATGGCGCGTGCATCCGTGCCCGTCGGGCCCGGAGAGACATCCCGCTGGTGGGGCAGATGGTAATCCTTGGCAACCTGCAGCAGTCTTTCTCCTACAGCAGGGTGGATGTTGGGCCCGGCAGTAACCACAGGCCCTTGCGCCATAGATGATACCTCTTGTTCCAAGGCTCCGGGGAAATCCCCGTGGCAAACATCTACGGCGATGCCGACATCGGGAGAGATACCATACGTGGAGACAACCGCTCCCCGCGTGCCCACTTCTTCCTGTACCGTGGCCACGAGGTAGAGATCGGCTTCATGTTTAAATTTGGCCAGCTCTTTGGCACACTGCCAAAGAGAGACCACCCCGGCGCGATCATCGAGCGCTTTTCCGGCGCGGCTGTTATGCCGCAGGGTCATAAAGTTTCTCTTGATCGCCGCCACCGAACCCACCGGGATTAGTCTTTGCACGACCTCTGCCGGCAAGCCTGTATCCAGGTAGAGATCCTCCATTTTTACGCCCCGGTTTTTCTCCTGCTCTGTCAGCAGGTGGGGCAGTTTAAAACCGATAAGCCCGGGCAGAATATTGCGGCCGTAGATGGTCACCTCCTGCCCCGGTAGGGTGCGTGCATCAAACCCTCCTAAAGAAGTAAACCTTAAAAATCCCTGTTCTTCCACTTTCGTGACAATCAGCCCGATCTCATCCATGTGGGCACAGATCATCAGCCGGGGGGAATGTTTCCCCTGCCCTTTTTTATAAAAGATGAGGTTCCCCAAAGGATCCGCTCTAGTTTCATCGATATAAGGCGAAAACTTTTCAGCGATCACCTCACCAACTTTTTTTTCATAACCTGAAACCCCATCTTTTTGTGAGATCTCCTCTAAAAATTCATGCAATAAAACCAGAATTAGCCCCTCCTTTACCTAACGGCGGTGCCGTCACCATCATTATCATGAAAATATCTCTTGCTGTTCAAAGGATTCCGTCCCGGTCTTCACTGTTTTCGACCGGCGTTGCCGGAACTTTGCGCTACCCCGTGCCGCCCTGCAACAACTCCTGCAAAGCGAAGGTCAGGCGATAAACCTGCTCACCCTCCGCCAAAGACAGGGTCGCAGCCCCACAGCTGGGAGTCAACATATATTGTCTGGCCAGAAGGTCCGCGCTGACGCCTAGGCGTGAAAGCCGCCGGATGCCCTGGAAAAATTTTTCCTGCAGGGAGAATACAGTTTCTGCCTCCAGCCCCCCCATGGTGGGCACGAGACCCCAGGCCAGACAGCCACCCCTAGATAAAAAGGCCTCCATCTCCGCACTGTAAACCAGAAGCGAATCGAAATAAGAATAGGCATCGAAGCTGACGATGTGCGGAGAAAGTTCAAACAAGATGGACCAATCAGCACCAGCACAGCAGTGAATGCCCGCATAGGCACCCTCCGCGGCAATAGCGGCAACAAGTTCCGCCAGGCTCTGCCCAATCTGCTCGCGCGACAAGGAGATGCCGGCCTGCTGCCCGTAGAAAAAAAGCAGCGGTTCATCGATAAAAATAACCACCGGCAAAGAAAATTTTTTCAAAGAGCGCACCTGAAAACAAATATTTAAAACCAATGCTTTGACGATCATCTCCCGCAGCTCATCATGGTAGAAAGCAGGATTTTGATCGCCGGCTGTAAGTTGCAATCCAAGGGAAAGCGGGCCGGCAATCTGGCCTTTTAGAAAAGAAGGCCTCTCCGCTAAGGTGCCCCATTTCTGCTCTAAAAATTTATAGAAGCCGGCAGCCGAAGCCGGAGAAAAAGCAAAAAAGGAGAGCGGATCCTCTTTTGTGTTCTCTTCGGCCAAACAGGAAAAATACAGCTCGTAAAAATCGGCGCTTTTTTCCGGCCAGTGTACATCGCGATCAACAAAAAAAGGGGTTCCCCCCTTTTCTGTGTTCAAAATCCCCAATTTAAACAGTGGACCGAGATATTGCTGCACAAAACCTTCATCTTTCGCCCGTTGGGGTAACTGCGGCCAATGCGGCCCCCGGGGCAGCGTCTCCTGAATTAGATCCAGTGCAGGTGCCGCTTCCCGGTAGGGCAAGCTGCCGATCCCCGTAGCCAGTCCATATAGAAAATCCGCCTCTAGATTTTGCGGCAACAAACTCCCCCCAAAAACCCTGGTGATCCCTTTTTAATCAAGATCTACATGCGATTGATGCTAACATTCGGTTGATTTTCCTCGATATATTCTTCTTCCCAGGGAATTTCGTTAATTGCTTTTTTAATATCATCTACAGCAGGGCTGTGTTCACATAGAAGCCCGTATTCGATGCTATCGACGAGAGCCAGCCAACTGGCCTCGATTATATTCTCTGAAACGCCGACCGTACCCCACCTCTTATGTTTGTTTTGTGAGGTAATCAGCACGCGCACCACGGCCCCGGTACCGCCTTTGCCATCTAAAACACGCACCTTGTAATCGACCAGTTTGATCTCCCGAATCTGTGGGTATATTTCTTCGAGGGCTTTACGCAGGGCATTGTCCATGGCATTAACCGGCCCATTACCTTCCGCGGCGGTATGTACCACCCGATCTCCCACCCTTAACTTAATCGTAGCCTCCACATGGTAGGAATTATTGCCCTGTCGCTCTTTATCAAGGATAAGTCGAAAAGCCTCCAATTTGAATAACGGCTTGTAGGTCTGCATCGTTTTCCAGACCAACAGTTCAAATGAACCCTCCGCTCCCTCAAATTGATAGCCTTCGTGTTCCATCTTTTTTAAAATATCGAGAACCTGCCTGGCCTCGGGGTGATTTTTTATCAACGAAAGTTCATTTTCTCTGTCTTTAAAGAGAATGCTGCTTTTACCGGAGAGCTCCGAAACCAAGATGCGCCGTTTATTGCCCACATTTTCCGGTGAGGCATGTTCGTAGGTCCGGGCATGTTTGGCTACAGCATCCACGTGAATACCGCCTTTATGTGTAAAAGCATTCCGCCCCACATATGGTTGACCATCCTGGGGAATCATATTGGCCAATTCTGCAATAATCTTGGAAATTCTAGTCAGGTTCTGTAACTGTTCCGGTGTAAATTTATCTAAATTTAATTTAAGATGTATATTGGCGATAATTGCACAGAGGTCGGCGTTGCCGCACCTTTCTCCATAACCATTGATCGTACCCTGTACATGGCTGATCCCATTTTGAATGGCAATGATAGAATTGGCAATAGCCATCCCGCAATCGTTATGGGCATGGATGCCAAGAGGAGTAACGATCTCCCTACCAACTTCACGGATGATCTGTTGTAGATCCAGTGGTAATGTACCGCCATTTGTATCGCATAAAACGATGCAGTCAGCACCATGATCGGCTGCAGCACGAATTGTTTCCAGGGCATAGGCGGGATTATGGTGATAACCATCGAAAAAATGTTCGGCATCGTAGATTACTTCCAGATCCTTACCCTTCAAAAAAGAAACCGTATCGGCAATCATAGCTGTATTTTCGGTCAGGGTCGTTCCCAAGGCATGGGAAACATGAAAATCCCAGCTTTTTCCGACAACAGTAACCACCGGGGTATTGGCCCCCAGCAGGGCTTGTACGTTGGCATCTTCCCGTGCCTTGACACCGGCACGCCTGGTGCTACCAAAAGCAGCTATCTGAGCCTGTTCCAGCGTTAGATCCTGTACACGCTCAAAAAATTCCATATCCTTGGGGTTGGAACCCGGCCATCCCCCTTCAATGTAATCCACACCAAGGGTATCCAAGAGTTTGACAACCTCAATTTTATCGCTAACGGAAAAAGAGATACCCTCTCTTTGAGCGCCGTCTCTTAGTGTTGTATCGTAAACCTGAATGGATTTCATAACGACCTCCAATTGACGTAAATCAGAACTATTATACTATAAGGGTGATCACGTGTCTACTCATAGAGGGCAGAAAGATCCATTTGCTTTGTAGCCCTTCTTTAAAAATAAATAGGTTGACATCACGCTAAAAAGCCTATTTAAAGAGTCATAATTGCCATAAGGGAAAGCCTCCTTTTATTTGGGTTCTTTTTGTTGCTCACTTTAAGGAATTCGCCAAATAAAGGGGGTGTTCCTCTGTTCGACATACCCATAGTTATCGCCCGCGCCGTTGATCCTGCAGGTGAATAGATCCAGTTTTCTCCCTGATTGTTTTACCACGGGCTAACGAAGCAAAGATTCCTACCCCGCAAATAACAGCAAATACAAGGCAAGCAGTACGGGCTGCCAACACATATTCGGCGGAAAAAGCAGGAGTTAGCTGTACATCTCCCAAATACATAGAAATTATTAAAGTTACCATTGCCATGCTTAGCGCCTGGCCGGTATTGCGCATGGTGGACAAGGTGGAGGAAGCCACACCATAAAATTCCTGATCCACCGAACCCATGATGGCATTGCTGTTAGGAGATGAAAATAAGCCAAAACCGATCCCTAAAAGAGCCAGGTTTGCCATTACCAGCCAGATCGGAAAACACGGGGAGATAAAACTAAACAACAAAAGGCCCGCCGTAATTACTGTCATCCCCATTGAGGCCAGAAATCTTGGATCCACCCTGTCCGAAAGAGTACCGGCATAGGGTGAAAGCAGGGCCTGCATGGCCGGCTGTATGAGCAAAATCATCCCGGCTACCTGAGCATCGTACCCTTTAACAACCTGAAGATAAAGGGAAAAAATAAAACCGATCGCATATGTGGAGCTGTAGTTTATTAAAGCCGCCAGGTTGGAGAAAAAATACGTTGTGTTTCTAAAGAGACGCAGGTTTAAGAGAGGGTGTGCAGCCCTAAGCTCCACCAATACAAATATGATCAGGGCAACCAGCCCGGCCAGCAAAATATGCTTGGCCCCGGAATTGACACCTACAGAAGAGATACCATAAAGAAAAGCAATTATTCCAGCAGTGTATAATACAGCGCTGGTAAATTCATACGGCTCTTTTTTGATCTTTTCCCGGGCAGGGCGCTGGACCTTGAGGGCAGAAAGAGTAAAATTCGCAGCAGCAACAATAGTAGCAAAAACAAAAATAGATCTCCAGCCCAGGTAATGGGTCATAATCCCTCCCAGTGAGGGGCCAAGGGATAAACCGGCATATATCGTACAGGTGTATACCCCCAGCGCCTTACCCCTTTCCCGGGCAGGGAAAACTGAAGATAAAATGGCCATTCCTGTACCGAACATCGCCGCCGCACCCATTCCCTCTATGCAGCGGGCAGCAATAAGCACCGTCATGGAGCGGGCCAGAGCGCATAAAAGCGAGGTGGCAGTAAATATGCCTTGACCCAAAATAAATATTTTACTCCGGCCAACAATATCCGACAACCGTCCAAGGGGAATCAAAAAAGCTGCCGAAGCAAGAACATAGCCCGAAACCGCCCAGCTTAAAAGCAAGGTAGAACCGTGCATTTCGTTACCAATAACCGGCAGGGCGAGATTTAGCGCACTTCCGGCAAAAGGTGATAAAAAAGCAGCTACCGTAACGGTAATCAAGGTATAAGTCTTCAGATTTTTTTCTGACATGGAATATCACCAAACGACAACCCCGCCCGGTTATAGTCGCAGTATTCTCAAGCAAGGTGGCCCTGAATTATATGTACCCACTATCCATTAATTCATCTGCTCTTGACATGTTTTTTAAATTATAACATAAAACATCCCGTTTAATCTCATTCACCATCTTTTCTTTGCGCAAAAAAAATGCAACGGAGACAAATGCAACGGGGACGGTTCCCACTGCATTTACATCTGTGCAATGGGGACGGTTCTCACTGCATTTACATCCAGCAGTTTACGGGGTACGGGCTAGGCCTACGATCGGTCAGAAAGATCTTTGTTTTATTTATCGAATAACTGGTTCACATAATCATTTTTTTACTTTTTTTTTGCGATATTGTGGACCATACCCCTGTTAACACCCATAATTTCGGCTATTCTCCTATGGGTTAGACGCGTTTTTGAAATCATTTCCTTTATGATTTTTTCTTTAACATCTCTTTCTAAATCCAACAAAACCTTCGTGCCCGTGCCTGCGTCTCTCTGCAGCAGGTACCGATTAATAATCTGTTGGGCTCTTTCCTCCCTCTCTTTTTGTAAATCTTCCCTGATTTCTAAAAACTCGCTATCATCTTCCTCTAAATGGAAACTCACAAAGTTCTTAATTGAATTTGAGAAAAGAGCGATAACTTTTTGTATTTCTGTAGCATCTATTATGGAATTTTTATTCCCAATATAGTAACTATAACTGCTCCATTCATATGACTGTGCATCTTCTACTATTTTAGCTTTAATAGGATTATTATGTATATACCTTATTACCTGAAGAAAATATTCTTCTGTATCAATTGTTTCGCTTCTAAATCTACCTTGGAATACGTGTCCCGCCCTTTGATACTTATAATTATAGTAACTGGCAAACTTGATATTGATCCATTTAAGTGCTTCTGACATTTCTTGAAGGCCGGAACAAATCAAAAGATGTACATGGTTGTCCATAATACAATAGGCCGATAGAAATATGTTTTTATTATCCACTTGCTGTTGTAAAAGCTCCAGGAAATATCTTTTTTCCGAATTTTTATAAAAAATTGCCTCGCGGTTATTTCCTCTCATCATTACATGATAATAGCCTGTTGGGCTTTCCACTCGTGCAGTTCTTGGCATAATATCACCTCAAATAAATTTTAGCATGTAACTAGATATGGTGCAACAGGAACCGTCCCCGCTGCATGTGCATGTGGTGCAACAGGAACCGTCCCCGTTGCA
>JAAZMI010000060.1 GCA_012798895.1 Bacillota bacterium | reverse complement strand
TAGGGCACGCCTCCCAGGCCCATCAACGTCGTCGTCACAGGGATGGCGGCCTTGTGTGACAGCTCCAGCAGCTCGGCGTGGGCACCGGAGCTGATCACGCCCCCACCGGCATATAGAACGGGTTTGCGGGCTTTGGCGATGGCAGCCGCAGCACGGACGATCTGTCCGGGATGCCCTTCATAGACGGGCTTATAGGAGGTAATCTCCACTTTTTGCGGGTAGTCAAATGTTCCTTTCTCCGTCTGCAGATCTTTGGGCAGATCGAGAAGAACCGGCCCCTGCCGCCCGGTCCCGGCCAGATGGAAGGCCTCTTTTAGGACGCGGGGAAGTTCGTCGATATCTTTGACCAGATAGTTGTGTTTGGTAATGGGAAGGGTGATGCCGGTGATATCGGCCTCTTGAAAAGCATCGGTGCCAATATAGGGCGTGGCCACCTGACCGGTGATGGCCACCAGCGGGATCGAATCCATGTAAGCCGTGGCCAGGCCTGTTACCAGGTTGGTGGCTCCGGGGCCGGAGGTGGCAAAAACCACCCCGGGTCTGCCGGTGGCCCGGGCATAGCCGTCGGCGGCATGAATGGCGCCCTGTTCGTGACGGGAGAGGATATGCCTTAATCCTTTTTTATACAGTTCATCATAGAGGGTTAAAACAGCCCCGCCCGGAAAACCGAAGATAACTTCTACGTTTTCTTCCTCGAGGCAGGCCAGGACCATCTGCGCACCTGTTAGTTTCATTGTTTTCTAGCCTCCCCAGCCGGTAATCTCAGGACGGCTCCTTCTCTGGCGGAGGAAACCTGGGCTGCGTAGCGTTCGAGATACCCTTTGCGAATCTTGGGAGCGGGCAGTTTGAGAGCTTCCCGGCGCTTGTTCCATTCTTCTTCGGAGATGAGCAACGCGAGGCGTTTGCCCGGGATGTCGATCTCGATCCGGTCACCTTCTTCCACTAAGGCGATGGGGCCTTCTTCGGCTGCTTCCGGCGAAATATGCCCGATCGAAGCTCCCCTCGTAGCCCCGGAAAAACGGCCGTCGGTGACAAGAGCCACTTCCTTGTCCAACCCCATGCCGGCAACGGCTGCCGTAGGTGCGAGCATCTCCCGCATCCCCGGGCCGCCCTTGGGGCCTTCATAGCGGATCACGACGACATCCCCCGCCACTATCTTCCCTTCGAGGATCGCCTCCACCGCCGCTTCTTCATCATCGTAGACCCGCGCCCTAAGGGTGCTCTTCTGCATCTCCGGCGCCACAGCGCCCTGCTTGACAACGGCTCCTCCGGGGGCCAGGTTGCCGAAGAGAACGGCCAGGCCGCCCGCCTTGGAATAAGGTTCTCCCAGGCTCCGGATTATATCCCCATCGGGATCCGCTGCCTTTTCGCAGTTGGTGCCAAGCGTGGAACCGGTAACAGTAAGCTGCCCGCCGTCCACGAGTTCTTCTCTACAGAGTTCTTTCAAGACGGCTTGGATACCGCCTGCCCGGTCGAGATCTTCTATGTGATAGGCCCCGCCGGGGCTTAGAGAACAGAGCTGGGGAGTACGTTCGCTGATGGAGTTGATCTCTGCCAGATCCCAGCTAATCCCCAGTTCATGGGCGATCGCCGGCAGGTGCAAGACCGTGTTAGTAGAACAACCAAGGGCCATATCCACCGCCAGGGCATTGCGGAATGCCGCCGCCGTCATGATCTTAGAGGGCCGCAGATCTTCTGCCAGAAGTTTTAAGATCTGCATCCCCGCTTCTTTGGCCAGACGCTGCCGCCGGGCCATGACCGCCGGCGCCGTGCCGTTGCCGGGTAGGGCCATGCCCAGGGCTTCGGTGATGCAGTTCATAGAATTTGCCGTAAACATTCCGGCACAAGAACCGCATCCCGGGCAGGCTGCCAGCTCGAGGGCCTCCAATTCCCCGCTGCTGAAGCGCCCCGCCTTGACCGCGCCCACTGCTTCGAAGACGCTGCTTAGATCGACGCTTTTGCCCTGAAATTCTCCGGCCAGCATCGGCCCGCCGCTGATCAGAATAGCGGGGAGATCGAGGCGTGCCGCCGCCATGAGCATACCGGGAATAATTTTGTCGCAATTTGGGATAAATACAAGCGCATCAAAGCCGTGCGCCTCCACCATCGCTTCGATGGAGTCGGCGATCAGCTCGCGGCTGGCCAGGGAGTACTTCATGCCGATATGCCCCATGGCAATCCCGTCACAGATCCCGATCGTCGAAAATTCTATGGCTACACCGCCGGCGGCGAAGATGCCGTTTTTAACCGCCCGGGCGATCTTATCCAGATGCACATGACCGGGTACGATCTCATTGGCAGAGTTCACGACGCCGATCAACGGTTTATCCAGTTCGGCCGGATGGTAGCCCATGGCATAAAAAAGAGAACGGTGCGGGGCTTTCTCCAGGCCTTTTTTTACCTTGTCGCTGCGCATTATCTTCTCTTCCTTTCTTTTTTCCCTTTTATTTTTCCTCTTGGGGGTAGACCGGAACACCTTGCCGGCGGGCATACTGTTGAAATTTCTGCATCAGCAGCCTCGTCTGGGGTCCCGGCGAACCATTACCGATCTGCCGCCGGTCTACGGAGACGACCGGGATCAGCTCTGCCGCAGTTCCCGTTAAAAAACATTCGCGGGCGATATATAGATCGTGTCGGGTAAAAGGTTGCTCCCTGACGACCAGATCCTCCTCCATAGCCAGTTCGATGACCACGTTGCGCGTAATTCCTTCCAAAATCCCCAGATAAGCGGGAGGAGTGACCAGTTCCCCCTTTTTATTGACGATAAAGATATTGGAACCGGAACCCTCTACGACATAACCCCGTGCATTCAAAACCACCGCCTCCATCGCCCCGGCCTGGCTCGCCTCCATCTTTATCAAGATATTGTTGAGATAATTCAGCGATTTGATGCGTGGCTCCTGGGTGTCGGCGCCGCGCTGGCGCGTGGTGGCCGTGACGATCGACAGACCCTGTTCATAATACTCCCGGGGGAAAAGTGAGATATGATCGGCGATGATCACCACCGTGGCCTGGGAGCATTTTTTGGGATCCAGCCCCAGATCTCCCCGGCCGCGGGAGACTACGGTTCGGATATAGGCGTCGCGCAATTCGTTTCTGCGCAGCACCTCGAGGGTATTCTCCAAAATCTCTTCTCTGGTCAGGGGAATCTGGAGCATGAGATGATGAGCTGATTCGTAGAGCCGTTCAATGTGCTCTTCCAGCTTAAATACCCGCCCCTCGTAAGCCCTGATTCCTTCAAAAACACCATCACCATAGAGAAAACCATGATCAAAAACGGATATTTTTGCCTCTTCCTGGGGTAGAAACTGACCATCAATATAAACCTGCATACTTTCTGGGTCCGGCAGCAGCGAAACAGGCCGCCGGACTTTCGCCTCCCCTCTTATTCTGCTCTTCCCTGCTTGTAGCCAAAAATAAACGCGGCCTGATACAGATACAAATAAAAAACCCCTTCATCCTCAGGCAAGGGACGAAGGAGCTTACTCCGCGGTACCACCCTTTTTGCCCCGAAAAATAAAGATACAGGGCCACTTTCACTCCGATCAGCTTTAACGGCTGCGCCGTCCCCCCTTACGCAACAACGCAACAAGCCGGGCTATGCTGTGCTGCTTTCGGGGAGGCTGCTTCGGGGCGACCGGTAAAACAGCTTCCCCGCCGATTTTCACCAACAACCGGCTCTCTGTGGAGGAAGGTTGTCTTCCTATTTCCCCATCATCGCTTTTAGAAAAATAATTGGTTTTAATTATATATGCAGTCTATTTTTTTGTCAAATGTTTTTCCGCCGTAAGACGCCCTATAAGCGGGCTCTCAAAGTTTTTGTATATATTACTTCCCATTCCTGCCTACATCTTGATTTACCCCCCCCGGAAACTGCCCGGTTAGGCTTCAGGCGCTGGGATAGACAAAATATTCCCAGTTATCTCCTTTTTCCCAATATAACAGATCTTCATCCACGGTATAGAGCCTATCCAGACGCAGACGAGCTTTTTTGTTCTGATTAGGGTTGGCGGCCGAACCGCCCCCGGCTGCAACAGCAGAACCGCCAAGGCTCTGTTTGGCCCGCTCTTTGAAAAAAGCAGAGGCCACCTGCGGAAAAAGAATGTAGGAGAGCAGATCTTCTTCGCTTTTAATTACTTCTTTCATCTCCGCCCTGGTTTTCTCCAGTTGGGGTTCGAGCAGATCTGCCGGACGGCCCCGGAAAGGTTCTTCTGCCGGTAGGATTCTCTTGAGCAGATCCGGGTCTATCTCCCCGGGCGGCCGGCCATAAAGCCCCTTTAAATAATTTTTAACCTCTTTGAGCACAACCTTGTAACGTTCGCCGGTAAGCACGTTCATCACGGCCTGCGTACCCACGATCTGGCTGGAGGGTGTTACCAATGGGGGATAACCCAGCTCCGCCCTGACGCGAGGGACTTCTTGCAAAACCTCATCCAGCAGGTGCAGGGCATTCTGCTCCGTCAGCTGGGAAGTAAGATTGGAAAGCATCCCACCGGGAATCTGATAACTAAGCACAGCCGTATCCACGCCCATGACCAGCTCGGCGGGGATATCGTAACTGGAACGCACCTTTTTGAAAAATGTGCCTACGCGGGCTATCCGTTCCAGATCCAATCCGGTATCGTAGAGCGTGCCCCGGAGCGCGGACACGATGCTGTCAGTTGGCGGCTGGGACGGGCCGAGGGAAAGTGAAGAGATGGCCGTATCTACAACATCGCAGCCGGCTTCTATACCTTTAAGATATGACATGCAAGCCATCCCGCTGGTAAAATGACAATGTAGCTGGACGGGAATTTTCAATTTTGCTTTAAATTTTGTTACCAGATCATAGGCATCGTAAGGGGCCAGCAAACCGGCCATATCTTTAATGCAAAGAGAATCTGCACCCATTTTTTCTAATTTTGTTGCCAGTTCCACAAAATGATCGTTGTTGTGCAGAGGGCTGATCGTGTAACTGATCGTAGCTTGCACATGTGCCTTCGCTTTTTTTGCGGCCCGGATGGCCGTCTCCATGTTACGCGGATCGTTAAGGGCATCGAAGATGCGGATGATATCGATACCGTTTTTGACCGCACAGCGAACAAAAGCCTCCACCACATCATCGGCGTAATGCCGGTAGCCAACCAGGTTCTGACCGCGCAAGAGCATCTGCAACTTGGATTTAGGCATGTATCTCCTCAGCAGGCGTAATCTCTCCCAGGGATCCTCTTTCAGGAAGCGCAGGCAAGAATCGAAGGTCGCCCCTCCCCAGATCTCCAGGGAATGATAACCCACCTGATCGATTTCGCCGGCTACGGGCAACATGTCTTCCAGACGCAGGCGCGTTGCCATCAGCGATTGATGTGCATCCCGCAGCGTCGTATCTGTAATACCCACTTTTCTGTTCATTTTCTCTTTCATGTTTCTACCTCCTCTCCATTTGATCATCCTTCGGCCCGCCCCGTATTCTTCAGGATATGCGGTGGATATCCCCGGGGTGAGCCGGATGCCCCGTTCCTCCGGGGGGGTGTCGTATCGACGCTGCGGCCAATCCGGTTTTCACCAACCAGTCGCAGTTTCTACCCGGAGAAAACAGAGTTTATTCTTTAGCTACCGCGGCAATTTTTACTACTTTATCTTCAGCTTGCAGACGAATCAAGGTCACCCCGCGGGCATATCTTCCCTGAAAGGGGACCTGTGCTATCTGGGCCCTCATGATCAGGCCCCGGGCCGTGATGGCGATGATCTCTTCTTTCTTCTGCACGGAGATAAAGCTCACCAGAAGACCTTCCCGTGCCTGGTATTTAAAAGCCAAAAGGCCCTTGCCCCCACGATTTTGGGGACGAAATTTTTCCAGCTCCACTCTCTTGGCATAACCGTTCTCCGTAACGAAGAGCAGACCGCTTTTTTCCTCCGGGGAGATGAGGTTCATGCCGATCACTTTATCGTCCGCTGAAAGTGTAATGCCTTTGACTCCCCGTGCCGTCCGTCCCAAGGGCCGCAGTTGTTCGGCAGAAAAACGGATCAACAGCCCCTGAGCCGTGGCCAGCAAGACATCGGGCTCCTCCTGCGATGCCATAGGGGGCACATCATCGTTTTCGAGTCCGGGCTCACCGTTTCTCAGCTGGCGGACGGAGATGAGTTCATCCCCGGGCAGCAGGTTGATGGCAATTACGCCCTGGCGCCGTGCCGCAGCATATTCGCGCAGGCGGGTTTTTTTCACGATTCCCTTCTGCGTAGCCATGATAATGTGATCTTCAGCTGCATATTCCTTTAAGGGAAAAACGGCTGTTATATACTCCCCTTTTTCCAGGGGCAGAAGATTGACGATGGCCATGCCCCGGGCCTGACGTCCGGCTTCGGGTATGGAATACACCTGCAAGGGATAGACCTTCCCCCAGTTGCAGAAGAAAAGAAGCTTATCCCTCGTAGAAGAGATGAAGAGATTTTCAACCAGATCGGTGTCGCGGATCGAGTGTCCCCTGATGCCCACGCCGCCGCGCCCCTGGCTGCGGTAGGTGTTCAGCGGCAGGCGTTTAATATAGCCGTCCCGCGTCAGGGTGATGACTACTTCTTCATCTACGATGAGATCTTCAAGATCGATATCCCCTTCATCGGGAACGATCTTCGTGCGGCGTTCGTCTCCATATTTTTCTTTGATGGACAAGAGTTCGCTTTTGATCTCCTTTAGGATGAGGTCTTCATCGGCCAACAGGGCTTCGAGGCGGGTTATCTCCTCCATCAGAGAACGGTATTCTTCTTCTAATTTATCCCTCTCGAGAGCCGTAAGCCGCTGCAGGCGCATCTCCAAGATGGCGCGGGCCTGTTTTTCGCTTAAACCAAACTCTTCGATGAGGCCCCGGCGTGCTTTTTCGATATCGGCTGAACCCCGGATTAGGGCAATAACCCGATCCAGATTATGCAGGGCAATGCGCAAGCCTTCGAGCAGGTGGGCCCTGGCGCGTGCCCGGCGCAATAGATATTGGGTGCGCCGGATGACGATCTCTTTCTGGTGTTCCAAATAGGCCCCCAGAATTTCTTTGAGCGGCAACACGCGGGGAACGCCGTCGACGAGCGCCAACATAATTATGCCAAAAGTTTGCTGCAAGGGCGTAAATTTATAGAGCTGGTTGAGTATAACTTCGGAACTAAAACCTTTTTTCACTTCCATCACGATGCGCACGCCGGTGCGATCGGATTCATCGCGCAACTCTGTAATTCCGTCTATCTTCTTTTCCCTGACCAGCTCGGCGATCCTGGCGATCAGCCTTGCTTTGTTCTGCAGGTAGGGGATCTCGGTAATGATCAACCTTTCTTTACCCTCTTTTACTTTTTCTATCTTGGCCTGCCCCCGGATGCGGATCTTCCCCCGGCCGGTGGAATAGGCTTCTTCGATTCCCTTATAACCAAGTATCACCCCCCCGGTGGGAAAATCGGGTCCTTGCAGATGATTCATCAGCTCTTGCCGGGAAGTTGCCGGCTTTTCAATGAGACAGATTAGAGCATCGATCGTTTCGCGGAGATTATGAGGCGGAATATTGGTAGCCATTCCCACAGCGATGCCGGTGGAACCATTAACCAGCAGGTTGGGGAAACGGGCCGGTAAAACCAGAGGTTCTTCCAGCGTTTCATCGAAATTTGGCCGAAAATCTACCGTTTCCTTATCCAGATCACGCAGCATCTCCATCGCCAAAGGAGCAAGCCGGGTCTCTGTATAACGCATCGCAGCCGGAGAATCGCCGTCCATCGAGCCAAAATTTCCCTGGCCGTCCACCAGAGGATAGCGGATAGAAAAATCCTGGGCCATGCGCACCATAGCATCGTAGACAGCCTGATCGCCATGAGGGTGATATTTGCCCAGCACTTCTCCGACCAGACGGGCCGATTTTTTATGCGCTTTATCCGGGGTCATCCCCAGTTCGCGCATGGCATAAAGTATGCGCCTGTGCACCGGTTTTAAACCATCCCGGACATCGGGGAGGGCCCGGCTGACGATTACGCTCATTGCATAATCCAAAAAAGAGCTTTTTACTTCCTCGTGAATGGGAATAGCCATCATTTTTTCTTGTTCCGGCATTTAAATTATAGGGGCCTCCTCATCTTTATCTCTTAATTGACTACCCAAAAATGGATATAAAAAAAACATTAACCTACCTGCTATATACATTCTTGTAAAAATAAAGGTTGCGCTGCCCTTATATTATCATACTTTAGATCCGGTTTGCACTCGTTGAGAAAAAATTTAGCGATAAAAATTTTTAAACCGGGAAATTAAAAAATTTGTAACCAAACACAAGCGGTCAAAAATAATATTCCTGCCATAGCCCCGGGGATAACCGACAGCTTATTGCATAACGCTGTCACAAATTTTCTCCGGGGCCGGGGCCGGCCTTGGCAGTTATCTCGACTTACTACCCTCAAACTGTCACGCCGAGGGGGGAGGGGCCTTTACCTTAAACAGCCCGTTTAAATATCGAGGTTGCGGACTTCACGGGCATGGGTTTCGATAAATTCACGCCGCGGTTCCACTTTTTCACCCATCAGTATGGTAAAAATTTCATCGGCCAAGAACGTGTCCTCCAGGTCGACTTGCAGCAATGATCTGTTCTGTGGATCGAGCGTCGTCTCCCAAAGTTGTTCGGGATTCATCTCGCCAAGGCCCTTGTAGCGTTGCACATCGGTTCCCTGCCGCCCAATTTGAGACATCAACGGTTCCATCTCTTCTTCTTTATAGAGATAATATATTTTTCGACCCTTCGCGACTTTATAAAGCGGCGGTTGGGCGATGTAGATGTTTCCACGCGCAATTAGAGGTTCCAGATAACGGAAAAAAAAGGTTAGCAGCAGGGTGCGGATGTGGGATCCATCGACATCGGCATCTGTCATGATGATCACCTTGTGATAACGCAATTTGCCGAGATCTATCTCATCGCCAATTCCAACACCCAAAGCAGTAATTAACGCCCGGATCTCTTCATTGCCCAATATCCTGTCCAGACGCGCCTTTTCCACGTTCAAGATCTTGCCTTTCAAGGGTAAGATTGCTTGAAAATGCCGATCCCGTCCTTGTTTGGCAGACCCCCCCGCCGACTCCCCTTCTACGATAAAGAGCTCGCTCTCCGCCGGGAGGCGAGAGGTACAATCCGCCAGCTTTCCCGGAAGACTGCTGATCTCGAGGGCATTTTTGCGACGGGTCAGTTCCCTGGCCTTGCGTGCCGCATCTCTGGCCCGTGCCGCCTGGAGTGTTTTTTCGCATATTTTTCTGGCAGTCCCCGGGTTCTGTTCCAGAAATGCTCCCAATTCATCCTGCAATACGCTTTCCACGATACCTCTCACTTCAGAATTTCCGAGGCGTGTCTTGGTCTGTCCTTCAAATTGTGGATCGAGCAGCTTTACGCTGATGATCCCCGTTAAACCTTCGCGTATATCCTCGCCCTGAAAATTATCTTGATTTTCTTTAAGTATCCCCAGCCTGCGAGCATGATCATTAACTAATCTCGTGAGGGCACTTTTAAAAGCCGCCTCGTGTGTTCCGCCCTCTTGTGTTCTGATATTGTTGGCGAAAGAATAGATCGTCTCGCTGTATCCGGTATTATACTGCAAAGCCGCCTCAACACGACAATCATCCATCTCCTTTTCAAAGTAGAGGGGCTTTTTGGGATATACATCCTTGTTCCTATTTAAAAAAGCGATAAACGAACTTATTCCACCATCATATTTAAAAACTTCTTTCTTTTTTTCTTCCTTACGGCGATCCTCGAGGCTAATTTTTAGGCTCCTATTTAAAAAAGCCAATTCACGGAGCCTCTGGGAGAGGATCTGAAAATCGAAGTTTATATTTTCAAATATCTCCGGATCCGGAGAAAAAGTAATAGCAGTCCCTGTACGTGATGTTTTGCCCCTGCTTTGCAGCTTATCTACAGGTCTTCCTCTTTCATAACGCTGGAAATGGATTTTTCCATCCCTTTTTACCTCCACTTCCAACCAGGCAGAGAGAGCGTTAACCACGGCTACGCCCACACCATGCAGGCCGCCGGCAACCTTATAGCTTTCGGCGCTAAATTTTCCGCCGGCATGGAGCATAGTTAAAACTACTTCCAGTGCCGATTTTTTCTGTTGTGGATGTTCCTTTACCGGTATGCCGCGGCCATTATCAATTACAGTTATACTGTTTTCCTTGCCGATGAGCACCTGAATGGAATTACAGTATCCAGCCATCGCCTCATCGATGCTGTTATCCACTACTTCGAAAACGAGGTGATGCAGGCCCCGGCTTTCTGTGGAGCCGATATACATGCTGGGGCGCTTTCGTACCGCTGAAAGTCCTTCAAGAACTTGAATCTGACTGGCATCATAGGTATCACTGCTCTTTTTATTCATTGCCACTTTCAACCTCTAATTCTTATTATAATAAAATCTGTTTTTTTTCGGTTCTCTTCTGTAAAGTCAGCGAAGAAATAGGAGAATAGAAAACCTTCTGCTTGGTAATAACAAAAGCACTGTTGTTTTCCCGTTCTTTTTCCGTAATTTTAGTGCCTATGTTACTTTCCAAGAATTGGTTATTTACCTGGTTATTTTTTATCTCCAGATTAAATATGCCAATAATGTCTTTTAGATACACTACGCGTGAATTACCGATGTGTAAAAACATTTTTAGTCCCCTTTTTTGTTCAATTTTAAATTAAGCAGTCTAACTGATAAACAAAAAACATTAGGCGTAAAGCAGCTCGTAAAGACCCGGAAATCTATTTAGGGCCGCATAAATATGCTCCTTTTGAATGGCTGTCGGTTCTTTCTCGGAGACGAGCAAGACATAAGATTGGGCAATTTCCTTCAGTTTCTTCTCTTGCCCGTCATCACCGCTTCTTTTTTGAGCCAAGGCAGCAGTTAGATGCCGGATCTGGCGAAGCACCATCTTATTTTTGTAGATTTTAAATAGTTGTTCATCCAAAAAAGGATGTTCCCGCTTTAGTAGATCATAGGTTCCCCAGGGGGTCTGTTTAAAAAAATTATCCAAGACAACGGTCCAGGCATCGAGATCTTTTTGACAATAGAGACAGAGTTGATCCTCCAATTTTAGAGACAATCCCCGGCAGCGGGAGCACTGTTTAGCGCCTTGTTTTCTATGATAAGCCTGCCGTAGATAATGGTTTTTGTACAACTTGTGCAGCGAAGCACGCAAAAAATCAGGTACTGCGTCAACAGCTTCTTCTATCTCCTCTATTTCTTCTTTTTCCAGCTGTATTCCTTTAATTTGATGATTAAGAGCCGTAGAGTGATCTGATTTTTCTCGAAGCCTGTTTTTAATCTCTTCCCGCCGCTGAGCTCTGAAATCGGCATTAATAAATTTAATATCCTGAATAACGGTTGTCCCTGCATTGGCATTAAAATCATCAATAATTTTTGATTTCAACATAGTCAGGTGGTAGAGCCAAGTGCTGTCGTTTACCTCTACAATCAATCTATCTCGTTCTATTTTTACAGGCTGCGTATAACGGGTAATTTTTTCTCCGACCACGTCCGGCCATATTTGAAAATATATTCTTTTTTTAAGTTGTTCCTGAAGACCATGCTTTTCTAAAAAAAAACGAAGGGGTTGCTCCAGCTTATCCATCACTTGATTCTCTCCTTTTTAGCAACCCGACCTTTGTGCACCTGTAGAAAGAAAGATGGAAAGGTAAACTGCTGTAAAAATGACCCCAAACCGGAGTCTTTTTCGGTAATGGTTAAAAAAACCTGCCCAGCATCCCTTAAAAGAGCAAAACACTCCTGACGCCGCCGTAGATCCAGCTCTGAAAAGATATCGTCGAGCATAAAAACAGGTTCTTCTTTCTGCTGCTGGTAAAGCTGCAACTGTGCGGCCTTTAAAGCAATAATGGCGCTACGCTGCTGCCCGTGCGAGGCGTAACGCCGGGCTTCTTTATCATCCAGCAGGAACAAAAGATCATCGCGATGCGGCCCCAATAGGGAGTAGCCCCGGCGCTGTTCTTCCTTTGCCATCAGCTCTATTTTATCACTAAATGCCGCTTCCAATTGTTCAATTTTATCTCTGGCCACATCCGGAGAACAAAAAGTATCATAATCCATTCTTAAGCGGGGGCCTTCCGGAAAAAGCATCTCATAATTTTGGGCGGACATCTCGCTCCAATCGGCAACAACGAGGCTTCTTTTCTGAATAATACGGCTTCCAAAATAAACCAATTGATTGTTCCAAACTTTAAATAATTCTTCTCTGTTTTTTAAATGATAGATCTCTTTAAGAGCCCTGTTTTTCTGCGATACGATGCGATTATAGCGGTTGAGATGTTTTCTGTAAAGGGGGCTAAGCTGGCTGATTTCACGATCCATAAAACGCCTTCTCTCTGCCGGGCCCCGCCGGATCAGTTCCAGATCTTCGGGAATAAAGCATACGAGGGGGCATTTCTGGTCAAGACCAAGGCTTTTTCCGGTTTTACCATCTATTTTAACAACTTTTCTTTTTTTTTGTGTTTCATACCCCATTTCCAGCCGGTAAAGGCGCTGTTGTAGACATACAGACCCCTGTAGATAATAATAGGGAGCATTCCAACGCACGAGATCATTTTCTTGAAAATTCCTAAAGGATCTCCCAAAACAGAGGCTGTAGATTGCTTCTAAAAGATTGCTTTTACCCTGACCGTTATTGCCCTGAATAACATAGATGCCCGGCTGAAATTCCAGAGTTTCGCGAACATAATTTCGAAAATTTGTGAGCTGAAGTTCTTTTATGTACAAGATATGCCCCTTCCTGACGTTTAAAAATGTTAAAAATCATGTACGTTTTCCGGTTTCTTAATCGGTAATACTAGATACCGGTAGTTTTCCTCCCCTTCTCCTTCGCGGCGGTGATTAAAGATGCAGGCACCCACCGGGCCGTTAAATTCAATTTCCACCTCTTCAGTCTCCCAGATGCGCAGCGCATCCAAAAGAAAACGGGAATTAAGCAGGATCTCTGCCAGGTCATCCCCTTCTTTTTCTTGCAACGTAATTTCTTCTTTCATTTTACCTAGTTCTGAATCGGAGCTAACTTGCAATACTGTATCCTGGATACCCAGAGAGATGATGCGGTTTTCCCCTTCAGCCAGCAGGGAAGCCCTGTTAACCGTATTTTCCAGCAGCTTAGTATCAACTTTTATTTTTGTTGTATAACCCTCCGGAAAGGCTTGTTGCAGATCTGGATATTGATCTTGCAACAACCTACTGGAGAAAACCAGATGTTTATAAACGAAGATAATTTCATTTTCCTGGAAATAACAATCCACATCTTCTCCGGTATCCGTTAACATTCTGCCCACCTCTCCCAGTGTTTTGCCGGGAATCAGGAGGCGATAAGGCAGGGATACGATCTCCTTCGGAAAAGATTTTTGCAAGCAAGCCAGGCGGTATGTATCAGAGGCCATACAGAGCAGATGATCGGTTTTAATCTCCAGTAGTATTCCCTTAAAAGAGGGTTTACTTTCATCTTGTGATGCAGCAAAATGAACCTTTTGCAGAATATTCTTCAATTCCCCGGCGACAAAACTTATTTTAGTCCATTTTTTCCATAGCTGTTCCGCCGTAGAAAGAGGAAATTGTTCGGGATCGGCACCGTATAGAAAAAAATCGGCAGTTCCACTCTTGATAGAGGTGCGGAAGCTCCCGGGCAACATCTCTATTTCGATCTCCTCCGCCGGGGACTGCCTGATGATATCAAAGAATTTTTCGGGTAAGATGACACTGCCTTCCTGTTGAACCTTAGCTTCATAAGTTGCTTGAAGGCTCATCTCCAGGTTATTGCTGGTGAGAATAAAACGATGATCATCTGTCTCCAGTCTAACCCCTTTTAAAAGAGGGATAGTTGTTCGCGTCGGAATGATTTTTTCCAGGGAAGGAAGGTTTTCCAGCAGTTCATTTTTATTCAATACCAAGTGCATATTTATCTCCCCTTAATAATTTTTTCCCCAAAATATCTTTTAGATGATCTTTAAGATCTAGTTATATATAAAAACAGTAATGATAATAATAGGGATTGTGCAATATGTGTATAACTTCCCCGGTATTGCCTGTAGACGGTGTTTTTACTTGTGGATAAACTGTGAATAAAGTGGAAGAATTATTCACATAACACACAGATTGATTAATTTAGACAAAAATAATGTGGGTTAGACACAGATCTCATTATTAATACACTCATTTATCCACATGCCTGTCCACACTAATAATTTAGCAGATTTTTAATTTCATTTACATGTTGTTGAAGTGTTTTATCCTTAGTTATATGAGAAGAAATTTTTCGATGGGCATGCATTACGGTGGTATGATCCTTTCCTCCAAAATCTTCCCCTATTTTCGGTAGAGAGAGATCAGTTAATTCGCGGCAAAGGTACATGGCAATTTGTCGCGGCAAGGAGATGTTCTGTGTTCTTTTTCTGGATTTTATATCTCTGACCGTTATCTTGAAAAAAGATGCTGTAGTAGACATGATTTTTTCTGAGCCCAGATATCTTTGTTGGGGGGTAAGAAAATCTTTTAGAGCTTCTTCGGCCAAGGGGAGATCTATTTTACGATCTTCGAGGGAGGCAAAGGCAATAATGCGGATGAGTGCCCCTTCCAGCTCTCTAATATTATTTTTGATTTTTTCTGCGATGAATAATAAGACATCATCGGAGAGAAAGATCTTCTCCTGAGAACTTTTTTTGCGCAAGATGGCAATTCTCGTCTCCAGATCCGGGGCTTGAATATCTGTAATTAAGCCCCATTCAAAGCGTGAACGCAGTCGATCTTCCAGGGTCGGAATTTCTCTGGGGGGCCGGTCGCTGGAGATTACGATCTGTTTATTGTTTTCATGTAGGGCGTTGAAAGTGTGAAAAAATTCTTCTTGGGTTTGTTCTTTTCCTGCTAAAAATTGAATATCGTCGATCAGGAGTACATTAACATTGCGGTAGATATTGCGGAAATCCTCTGTTTTATTGTCTCGGATGGCATTGATAAACTGGTTGGTGAATTTTTCGGAAGAAAGATAATTTACTTTATCGGTGATACTTTGTGAGATAACGTAGTGACCGATAGCGTGCATTAGATGTGTTTTTCCCAAGCCCACACCGCCGTAGATGAAAAGGGGATTGTAAGCCTTGGAGGGGGCTTCGGAGACGGCCAGGGATGCGGCGTGTGCCAGGCGATTGCCGTTTCCAATTACAAAGCTGCTGAAAGTATATTTTGGATTCAGCCATTTACAAGTTAAGGAGAGGGCTTCATCTGCGTTGTTTTCAGTTTTTTGTATGGCAGGGGCAGGAGGAGTAAATTTTTTTTGAGGAGCAATATTTTGTGGTGTAGTAAAATGTATACAATACTGAGAATCACTAATTTTTTTAAGTGCGTTATTCAGGGGGTTCCGGTAGTGGTTTTTTAACCAATCGCGGGTGAACTCATTGGGCACTTCGACGATCATCGTATCACCCTGCAAACCAACTAGTTTGGTTGTCTTTAACCAAGTTTCAAAACTTGGTTTACTTAATGCTTTTTCCATTTCGGTCAAAACAGAATGCCAGATGGCAGGTAAGCGATCTTCCATAAACTGGACCTCCGTAAAATTAATTATCCACAGGTATTTCAAAGTTATCCACAATAACTGTGGATAACGTAGAGAGACAAAACAGTTACTCACAGATTATATAATAACAGATGCTACTCTGCACAGCAATATTGGAAATGATGTATAAACCAAAGATAAAACGCGGAATATTTCGATTTATCAGATGTTATAGGGGTGGTGAAGGATGTAGTGAGGCTCCGGGTTCGGGCAACTTTTTTTAGGGGTGCAATGCCAAGTTCCGCTCGGCAAGTTCTACTGCTTTCCTTAAGTCTGCGATAACCTGCCCGGCCAAGCGGCCCCCTATTATGGTTGCACGGCCGGCCACAGGCATCCTGTCGACAGGGTCATCTTCAACTATCGCCTCGCAGTGAACTTGTTTCCTCGCTTCACAAGTTGTTACACCCCTATTTAATTTAATGGACAAGGGTGATGATAGATGTTTACGGGTTGTCTCTGGATCTGTTTTGTAAACTTGTGGATTTTAAGCCGCACGTGCTGTTTATGTGTGTTGCATGTGCAGAATAGATACGTTATAATGAATTCCAGAGTTTGAGCGGGTAAAAATGGCTTTAATACAACTTATGGAAAGGGTTTCTGGTAATGAAAAGAACGTATCAACCAAAAGTTAGAAAACGAAAAAGGGTGCATGGTTTTTTGAAGAGGATGTCTACTCCGGGGGGACGAAGAATTATTAGAAGGAGAAGAAGAAGAAAGAAAAATACGTTATCAGCTTAAGCATGATGAAAGAAAAAGATGTATTAAAAGAAAAAGAACGATCACAAAAGGTGCAGAGGATAGAGAGACTGCGCAAAAATTATCAATTTCAAAAAATTTACCGACAAGGAAGATCGGTGGCCACCGCCAAAACTGTCCTCTATTTTAAAAAAAGCAGGATAGGCAGTTGTCGTGCAGGAATTGTTGTCAGTAAAAAGGTGGGGAAAAGTGTCGTTCGTCATCGTTTAAAAAGGCTCTATCGTGAAGCTTTGCATAGTTTACGAAAATATTTAAAAGCCGGTTATGATCTGGTAATTATTGCGCGCAAGGGTGCAGATAAACTCACTTATTGGGATGTTCTAGCTGATCTGCGTAAGTTGTTGGTAAAAGGAAAACTATTATGGTAACTTTAGTCTCAAAGGGATTGGAATATTTTGAGCAGGCGTTAATTTTATATACAAATTTTTTTGTTTGAAAAAGAAATGAAGGAATAAAGGGTCATTTTTATGAAACATTTGCTGCTTTGGCTTATTAATTTCTATATGCTGAGGATTTCTCCGTTGTTTCCTCCACGCTGCCGATTTTATCCATCTTGTTCCCGGTATTGTTTTGAGGCTATTAAAAAACATGGAATCAGGTATGGCCTTATTTTAAGTATTAAAAGAATTGTACGCTGCCATCCCTTTAATGAGGGTGGTTATGATCCTTTACCTTGAGAAGCAGGATAGTCGGCTGTAAAAGTAAGGAGGAATCTGGATGATTAAGGCTTTAAGCGGATATATTAATATAATTCTTAGTTATCTATATAATTTATCCGGAAATAATTATGGTTTTGCTATTATTATGCTCACTGTTCTTGTCAATATCATCATGTTTCCGTTGACTAAAAAACAAATTGAATCCTCAAAAAAACTACAGGATATCCAACCACAGCTCAAAAAACTTCAAGATAAGTATAAAGATGATAAAGAAGCATATAACCGGGTTACGATGGAATTTATGCAGAAAAATAAAGTTAATCCCCTTGGGGGCTGTCTTCCCCTTTTAATTCAATTCCCGATTATGATTGCGGTGTTTACGCTTTTGCGTGAACCGGGCCAAATTATCGAGGCTATAGAAGCTATGGGAAAAACTTTTAATCCGGTTTTTCTCTGGTTGGATCTAACCAATCCGGATCCTTTTTATGTACTGCCTCTTATGGCTGCAGCCGCTACTTTTTTTCACCAGCGCATGGTGATCACCGATCCCCGGCAAAAGATGATGTTGTATATTTTTCCGGTAATGATCGCCGCGATCAGCTTTAAATTTCCAGCCGGGCTGGTTCTTTATTGGTTTACAAATTCTCTTTTTTCGATCGGAAACCAGATTTTTATCTTCGGTAAGGGAAAGGGGACCGAGCAAGATAAACAGGGTGCTTTAAAAGAAACAAAAAAAGAGCCGGCCGCCAGTAAAATTGAACCTCCGAGGGAGGGAAAAACCAGAACGGTAAAGCCGGCTAAAACTGCCCCCAAAAAGAAAAAGAAGGTTGCTAAGAGCAAGAAGAAAGGGGCGAAAAAAAAGAGATGAATACAGTTGAGGTTAGTGCAAAGACGGTTGAAGATGCGCTGGAAGAAGGATTAAAAATATTGGGCGTGAAAAGAGAAAATGTTCAAGTTGAAACTTTGAGTGAACCGGCACAGGGTATTTTTAAATTTATCAGTTCCAAACAGGCTAAACTTAGATTGACAGTGCTTAAAGATGCCGAGGAATACATTCAAGATTTTTTCAGAAAGATTGTCCAAGCCGTGGGTGTGGAAGGAAGGGTAGATATAGTTTCTAATGAAGAAGATAATATACATTTTGAAATTACGGGGGAAAACCTAGGTATATTAATTGGTAAACGGGGTAACACATTAAATGCAATGCAATATCTTGCAAATGTTGTCCTATACAGGCAATTTGATGCCCAAAATAAAAGAATTATCCTCGATATAGAAAATTATCGATTTAAGCGTAAGAAAACTTTGGAAAACCTTGCCAGAAATTTAGCATTAAAAGCTTTAAGGACTAAAAAAGAAGTTGCTTTGGAGCCGATGAACCCCCAGGAGAGACGGATTATACATCTGGCTTTAAAAAATAATCGCGATGTAGTAACTTCCAGCCACGGGGAAGAACCTTATCGTAAAATTGTTATTTCACCGCGTTAAATTATTTATTGCCGGGGAAATGTTTAAATTTTAGCTGTTGTTCAGGAGGGAGTTCTAAAGGAACTCCCTATTTTTTAGAATTTTAAAGTAGATGTTCTGAACAGAGGTATGCTTAGGTGAATATACGAAATGATGAATTTAATGATACCATCGTTGCTATTTCCACCCCGCCTGGTGAGGGAGGCATTGGTATAGTTCGCTTCAGCGGCAATGATGCACTGGCTATTGCTTTAAAGATGTTTGTTCGTAAAATGGAGCGGGAGAAATTGCCCGGTGAGCTACAAAAATTTTTCCCTGTTCCTCGCAAACTTTATTACGGTTATGTCCTAGATGAACAGGGGCATGAGATCGATGAGGTTCTGTTCAGTTATATGCCCGGACCTCATTCTTATACCTGTGAAGATGTGGTAGAGATCAATGCTCATGGCGGCGCAGTTCCCTTAAAAAATATTTTGTCGCTTGCTTTAAAAAAAGGGGCCCGGCTGGCTGATCCGGGAGAATTTACGAAGAGGGCTTATCTAAATGGACGGCTTGATCTGGTGCAGGCTGAAAGTATTTTAGCTTTGATTAGAGCCAAAACTGATAAAGCCTTGAAGGCTGCGTTGAACGGCTTAAAGGGGGCCCTCTCTTCAGAAATTTTAACTCTGCGTGCTGATATTGTCTCTTTGCTTGCCCAGATAGAAGTTGAAGTTGATTTTTCTTATGAGGATCCGGATCTGGAAACTGATCTGGAACGGGATTTTGCCAAAAAAATTCTGGGGTTGTTATCTAAGATAGAAACATTATTGCGCAGAAGATTTCAGGGTAAAATTTTGCAGGAAGGCCTTAAAACGGTGATCGCCGGCCGGCCTAATGTTGGTAAATCTTCTCTCTATAATTATCTGATTCGGGAAGAGCGGGCTATTGTGACAGAAATTCCGGGGACAACGCGCGATCTTTTGGTGGAATATATTAATGTTCGGGGTGTCCCCTTAAAGTTAATCGATACTGCAGGTTTGCATCCAGCCGGGGATGAGGTGGAGAAAATAGGTATGATGTTTTCTCGCAAGGCTATGGAGGAAGCGGATCTGCTACTGTTTATGCTGGATGCATCACAGGAAATTTCGGCAGAGGACCGCTGGATCTATCGAAATATTTATCAGGATGGCAATATTGATCCAGGCTTGATCATTATTCTAAATAAAATTGATCTGGGGCTAAGAATAACAAGGGAAAATGTGGAGGATGTTTTTCCGGGGCATCCAACGTTGGAGATATCTCTAAGAGAGGGCAGCGGATTGGAAAAACTGGAGGATACTATCAGTAAAATGGTTTTTTCCGGGGAAGCAGTTGCAGAAGGGAGCGCGCTGCTTTTGGAAGCAAGGCAGGAGGAGCTGCTAAAGAAGGCCCAGACCTGTGTTGAGGACGCGTATAATGCTTATATTAAAAAAATCCCCCCCGATCTGATCAGCATCGATCTGCGACAGGCGGGACAATATCTGGGGGAAATAATTGGGGAAGAAATTAGTGAAGATATATTAGAACACATTTTTGGGCAGTTTTGTATCGGAAAATGAGAATTTGTTTTTTAAAATATGTAAATATAGTTAGGTTGTTAAAAAATGGATGTTAAGGAGATAAAATCTGTATTTTCTGCTTGTGGCTTCTCTTTGGACGAGGATAAAGTCCTGCTTTACCAACGTTATCTAAGGATGTTGCGGCAAGAAAATAAAAAACATAACCTGACGCGCATTTTAGAACCTCGGGCGATTCTGGAAGAACATTTTTGTGATTCTTTGGCCGGTCTATTTGTTAAACCGGAAAAGGAGGTCCGGCTATTGGATTTGGGCAGCGGGGCCGGATTTCCCGGGGTGCCGCTTAAAATATTTGTACCTGAGATTAAGCTGTATCTACTGGAAGCGGTTCGTAAGAAAATTATTTTTTTAAGCAGGCTCGTACGCGAACTTGGATTAAAGAATGTTACTCTATGGCAACAGAGAGCGGAGGATCTGGGCCGCAGTCATTACCGGGAAAATTTTACATGGGTTACAGCCCGTGCTGTGGCTCCTTTGGCGGTTATATTGGAATTAGCGCTACCCCTTGTGCAGGAAGGCGGCATTTTTTGTTCCTGGCAAGGTCCAAAAGCATTTTGGGAACTGGAACGAGCCGGGGATATTTTGCTGCGCTGCGGCGGCAAACTGAAGAATGTCCGATCCTATAGGTTGCCCTTTTGTGGAAAAAAAAGGTTGATAATGATCTTTGAAAAAGTGGCAAAAACAGAGGGGAGATTCCCCCGAAGAAGCGGTATTCCTCAAAAAAGGCCCTGGTTTAATAAAAATATCTAAAATAGAAGCAGGAAATAAAAACCTCATGTCGAATAATTACAACAAATACAAAAATTAGCATTAAGACAACTTATGGATATAAAATAGAAAGAAATATAGCATGGTGTTATAAACTACATGTAAAACGGGGTGATCCGTCATGTGGCAAGAAAAGGGTAAAAAATCGGCCTTGGAGCGTAATAATAAGATAAATGAGGATATTCGCAATGTAAAGATGGAACTCATCCGCAATAACCCTTATCAGCCAAGATTAAATTTTGAAGAGGATAAGATCAAAGAATTGGCTCAATCAATTAAAACTTACGGTTTATTGCAGCCCATTATTTTGACAACGGATGATAGTGATTATCGTATTGTTGCCGGTGAAAGGCGTTTTCTTGCTTGCGAGATGCTTGGTTGGACGGAGATCCCGGCAATTGTTAGGGATTATCGCGGCAGTTCTCTGGCTGCAGTAGCTTTAATTGAAAATTTACAAAGGGAAAACCTTAATTTTATGGAGGAGGCCCAGGGCTATAAGCGGTTGATGGAAGAATTTAATCTTACACAGGAAGTTTTGGCGCAGAGATTAGGGAAAAGCCAATCGACGATTGCCAATAAACTTAGGCTACTAAGGCTGCCAGTCGAGATTAAAGATATTTTACATACAGGAAAACTTACTGAACGCCATGCACGTGCCCTTTTAAAGCTGGAATCGGAAGAAAAACAGTTGGAGGTTGTAAACACTATCTTGGAGATGGATTTAACTGTAAAAGAAGCAGAGGCTATGATCCAAAAAATAAGTTTGGATGATAAGAAACAGGTAGAATCAACCAAACAACGTAAAGTGATTATCAGGGATCTTAGGATTTTTTTGAATACGATTAGACAAGCCTTGGGTATTATCCGAAATGCGGGATTAAAACCTCTGGTTGAAGAGATTGAAGGCGATGAATGCTGGGAGATCCGGATTCGATTGCCTAAAGATCAGGTTTAAAAATTACTTAATATATCTTTGTACCCTAATTTGTACCCTAAGGAATTATAGAATGATGGATTATCGGATGCTGCTGCGCTGCTGTATTGAAAGGCAGCTTTTTGTTGTTTTAGGGTAATTATCTTTTGAATCAATTTCGGGGAAGGAACTATTTTCCTCTTTCACGAATATAAAGAGTGATTCTTATTTCCCGGTTTAGATAAAATGAGGTGGAAATATTGGAAGGAATAATTGCGATTGCCAATCAAAAGGGTGGTGTTGGTAAGACGACAACTGCAGTAAATCTAAGCGCCTGTCTGGCCGATCTGGGTAATAAAGTTTTATTGATGGATATCGATCCACAGGGAAATGCAACCAGCGGGGTAGGCCTGGATAAGGCTAAGGTTGAGGCTTGTGTCTATGATGCTTTGATTAATGAAATTCCTGTAGAAAAAATTATCTACCCTACTGAACAGGATAATCTCCATGTTATTCCTGCCACTATTCAGTTAGCCGGGGCTGAGATTGAACTGGTGCCCACTATTTCGCGTGAAGTCCGTCTGCGCCGGATAGTGCATCCTTTAAAGGACAAGTTTAATTATATTATTATCGATTGTCCACCTTCTTTGGGATTGTTAACCTTAAATGCTTTAACCGCGGCTGATACTGTACTTGTTCCGATTCAATGCGAATATTATGCCTTGGAAGGATTGGGGCAGTTGGTAAAAACGATCGATCTGGTGCGGCAGCATCTGAATAGTACGCTTAAAATAGGTGGTGTCCTGCTGACGATGTATGATAGCCGCACGAATTTAGCGGCCCAAGTAGCGGCAGAGGTACGAAATTATTTTGGGACTATTGTTTTTGAAGCCATTATTCCCAGAAATGTAAGGCTTAGCGAAGCTCCCAGTCATGGTAAGCCTATTATTGAATATGATCCGCGCTGTAAAGGGGCAGAGGTTTATAAAAAAATGGCAAAGGAGGTTATGAAACGATGAGCAAACCCAGGCTTGGCCTTGGTAAGGGCCTTGGGGCATTAATTCCAGAGATACGTGAAAAAACTGCTCCCGAGGTTGAAGGGGGAGGCGGCGTCGAAGAGATATCTTTAAAAAAAATCAAACCCAACCCGTATCAACCCCGTAAAGACTTCGATGAAGAAAAACTGAAAGAACTGGCTGGGACTATAAAGGAATATGGCGTACTGCAGCCTGTTATTTTACAGGAAAAAAAGGGAGAATATTTTTTAGTAACGGGAGAACGAAGATTTCGTGCTGCGTTGTTGGCCGGTTTAAAGACAATTCCGGCATTAATTAAGGAGTATGATGAGAGGCAATCTATGGAGATTGCTCTGGTTGAAAATCTACAACGTGAAAATTTAAATCCCATAGAAGAGGCTTCTGCTTATAGAGAATTGTTGGATGAATTTGATTATCTGCAAGAAGAATTGGCACAAAAATTAGGAAGAAGTCGCTCTGCGATTGCCAATACCGTCCGATTGCTTGCTTTAGATCAAGAAGTGCAAAACTTTCTTGCGGAAGGTCGTTTGACGGTGGGACAGGCCAGGCCTCTGCTTGCTTTGAATAGCCCGGCGGAACAACGGAAATTTGCTTTAACGGCGATCGATAAAAAGTTAAGTGCCAGGCAGGTTGAAAAACTTGTACGGGAATACAATAATAGAGAAAAAAAACAGGCAAACGATGCTGTTGTAGATATAAGCGAAGAAATACAGATTGCCACTCTTCTGATTAAAGAATTAGAGGATCGGTTGCGCAGAACTTATGGTACTAAAGTGGCGATAAGATCCGGTTCTCATGAAGGAAGGGTAGAGCTCTCTTTCTATGGTGAAGAGGATCTGGAAAGGTTGACTACCTTATTGCTTAAAGAAGAGCTGTAATGTTTCACGTGAAACATTACGGTGGTGGAATGATGTAGTGCCGCGACTTGTGAAGCGAAGCAAAAAGTTTACGGCGAAGCGTAGGCTGGGGATGATCCTACCAATCTTTTCATCATTTTACACTGGTAATTTTTTTATCACTTGTCATTTTATCATTTCATGCCGGCAAACTTTTTGTCAGGGGTGCAACAACCTGTGAAGCAGTAGAACTTGCCGAGCGGAACTTGACGTTGCACCCCTGACAAAAGGTTGCTCATCGGCCGCTTGGTCGGACCGGAAGATCGATCTAAACAAATTAGCGTTCAATTTTTTTTGTTAAGCCATTCGCTGTCAGAGACGGCTTTATAGATTCCGAGACTGATAAATTGTGCTAAAGGAAAAACAAAACCCAAGCGAGTGCTCTGTAAAACAAGTTCCTCCATGAATCCGGCAACATTGACAATGCCGGTGATGAAAAGGTCGCCGACGGGAGAAATAGATTTTTTTACTGCTGCACCGGGATATACGCTCCCCTTTCCTATTTCCAGGCAGCCAACTTTGCTTTTTCGTCCCAAACAGGCATCGATGGCCAGAATTGCTGCAGATTTGTACTCGTTTGCCAGTAGTTCCCGTGTTTTAGGAAGATTTAAAGCATGAACAGGCCGGGAGAGGGTGCCCAGCACGATGGTATTTTCCAGGGGTAGATTTTGTAAAACACTGCCCACGAGGGGACCAAGGGAATCGCCGGTAGATCGATCGCTGCCGATACAGAGGACGAGAAGTTGCGAGTAATGATCATCTAATTCATCGAGGAGTGAGCCTAAAATTTGTACGAAAGAAGAGCGGGCCTTCTCCGCCCGGGGATCGATTGTAACCGGCAGGGAAGAATATGTTTTCTTGACAATTTTTGTCGGGGGGTGCATAGGTGTATCTCCTTTGCGGATGATAGACTAAACAGGTTGAAGAACGCCACGGTAATCTGAAGACTTAGATCTTTAATTTTAAAATTAAAGAAATCGAATCCGTAGTCTCTTCTCATTATGGCTCAGTGTCTGAAAAATATGTGTTTTTTAAGCAGGATTTTAAATAAAGGAGGAGAATGAAGTACGAAGTACGCGTATGCATTCGTGGGATTAGATATTAATGCCGGCGTTAAGGCAAGGGGCAAAACAGTTGGAACCGGTTATTCTGTAGATCTATAACATGCTGTTGCGGTGTTTATCCTTCTGGAAATTTAAAATGTGGAGGAGGAATTATAAATGCTAGTAGTCTTGATGGGACCTCCCGGTGCGGGTAAGGGTACACAGGCGGAAAAATTGGCCGCAGAATTTGCCCTGCCTCATATCTCTACAGGAGATATTTTCCGCAGTGCTGTTAAAGAAGGGACAGGGATGGGGAAAAAAGCAAAGGAATACATGGATAAGGGAGAACTCGTGCCGGATGAGATTGTGATTGGGATCGTGAAGGAGCGGCTGGCAAAATCAGATTGCAGTGATGGCGCCCTTCTGGATGGATTTCCCCGGACTGTGGAACAGGCGCAGGCCCTCGATGAGGTGCTCGGAGATCTCAAATTAAATATTAGTGCTGCGGTAAGCGTGGATGTTCAAGAAGAAGAGCTGATTAATCGTTTGACCGGGAGAAGGGTCTGCCGTAGCTGCGGGGCTACTTATCACATAAAATTCAATCCTCCCAAGGTCCGCAATATCTGTGACCATTGCAGTGGCGAACTCTATCAGAGAAGTGATGATACAATCGACACTGTGAAAGAGAGACTGGCTATTTATCGCAACCAGACCATGCCAATTATCGAATATTATGAGCAGAAGAATCTTTTTCACAGCGTAGACGGTGCACGGGCCATTGATGATGTATTTGTAGATATTGCCGCCCATCTGCGTAGCATCCGTGGATAGGGCTATGGGGTTAAAAATTGTTATTCGAGACAAATTTTGTGCTTAATTCGATGAGCGTTGTTCATCATCCAGAGGAAAGCAGCAGGGGATGAGGGAATGTATAAGTTAGGGCAAGTGGTACGTATGCGAAAAAGCCATCCTTGCGGCGGGGAACTCTGGCGCATTATCCGCGTCGGTATGGATTTTCGCATCAAGTGCCTTAAATGTGGGCGAAGTGTTCTTTTGCCGCGGCATAGATTTGAACGTAAAGTAAAGGAAATCGTGGAAGAACCGGAAAAAAAACAATAAGAAAAAAGGAGTGGGAGATGGGTTTTAAATGTGGTTTGGTAGGATTGCCCAATGTCGGCAAGTCAACGCTTTTTACTGCTCTCTCCAGCCTGCCGGTGGAGAGAGCAAAATATCCCTTTGCTACCGTTGAACCCAACAGGGCGATCGTGCCGGTAAAAGATGAGCGTCTCTCTAAGGTTGCCGCGCTGGTCTCTTCGGCCGAAGTTACCCCGGCAACATTAATTATTGTCGATATTGCCGGTTTGATCGAGGGTGCCAGCCGGGGAGAGGGGTTGGGCAATCGGTTTTTGGCCCATATTCGGGAGATGGATCTTCTGTTGCATGTTGTCAGAGGTTTCGATGCGCCGGATATTCCACATATGGCCGGTGAACCAGAGCCCAAACAGGATATTGAGACCGTAGAACTGGAATTAATCTTCTCCGATCTATCCGTTCTCGAAAAAAGGCTGGAGAGAGTGCAGCGCAGCGTCAAAGGGCCGGCCCGGGAGGCTGCGGCCGAAAAAGAATTTTTGGAGAAGATGCATGATCACCTGAGCACGGGAAAGACGGCACGCAGCATGAAGATTACAGCCTTAGAAGAAAAAATATTGGAAAGCCTGCAACTGCTAACAGCTAAACCGGTAGTCTACGTTGTCAACATCGACGAGAAAGACATAACCAAGGAGGAACCGGCGGCGGTTAAGACCGTGCAAGCGCTGGCCAGGGCAGAGGGTGCGCCGGTGATCAGTATCTGTGCATCCCTGGAAGGCGAATTAGAGGAGATGGAAGAAGAAGATAAAATTCTATTTCTGCAGGAATACGGTCTGGAGGAGACGAGCTTAAATAGATTGATTAAGGTGGGTTATGATTATCTACAGTTAATTACTTACTTTACCATTAAGGGCCAGGAAGCCCGCGCCTGGGCCGTTCCGAAGGGAACTACAGCGCGCCGTGGTGCCGGGGAGGTACACAGCGATATGGAGAAAGGATTTATCGCTGCAGAGGTAATTAACTGGAGAGAATTGCTGGAGGTCGGGTCGGTAACTTCGGCTAAAGAGAATGGTATTCTGCGTTTAGAGGGAAGGGATTACCTGATCCGGGATGGTGATGTGATCTATTTTCGTTTTAAAGTATAATCATGATGTGATTATCAGGGCCGGAAAGGATAGCTGAAGCAGATGAGAAATATGGCGTTAAAAGAGATCTCAAAAATATTTCTATGGATCGTTCTTCTCGTGGGGTTAATTTGGTTTTTAAGCCGTATTTCCTGGGTAATGCAATTAATCATCGTCAGTCTTTTAATCGTCTATGTTCTATTTCCGGTTACAGAGTGGTTGAAAAAATGGCGCCGCATCTCCCACTTTGTGGCAGTAGCAGTAGCTTTTCTAATTTTTCTTTTGTTGATTATCGCTATACTCAGCATCATCATTCCGATTGTCCAGAGAGAAGCGAAGGAGATCGTCAGGGATTTTCCGTTTTATATCAGGCAGGCGCAGTATTATCTGACGGAGCTTTCGGATTATCTTACAACATTTGATCTGGACCCGGAACTGATGAATATATTATTGCAGCTTCCGGCTAAAATACAACCGGCTCTGGAAGAGTTGGCCTCCTATAGCATCTCCCTGTTTTTTAGTATGGTGGATATATTCTTTATTCTATTTATAGTCTTCTATCTGCTATATGATTTTCAAAACGTGCGCCATTCGATTATTAAGCTGGTGCCCGAGGCCTATGAACGTTATGCCCGTGATATCATGCGGATTATCGATCAGAACATCGGGGGTTATATCAGGGGGAATATCGTGCGTTGTTCCTTGGTTGGGATCTTTACGGGGGTCCTGCTTTCCATTTTTGGCATGCCCTATGCTCTTCTTTTGGGAATTATCGCCGGTATTTTAAATATAATTTTGTACATTGGCCCTTATATTGCAGCACTTCCGGCTCTAATTCTAAGTTTTTCAGCCGACACACCCTCCACTTTTGTAACGTTGGTGATCTACGTTGCAGTACAGACTGTAGACGGAATACTTTTGTCACCACTTCTTCTGGGAAAGGCGGTCAGGCTGAGGCCGATTACCGTTATTGTCAGTCTATTGGTTGGCCAGCAACTGGCCGGCGTTCTGGGTATGATTCTCGGCGTACCTGTGGCCGGGATTATGAGGAGCTTGCTTGAATATGTACGAGAAGAACAAAAAGAAGCGGGTAGCGGGTCAGATACGATAAAGTAGGGGGTTTATGCAGGGAACTTTGGTAAATTATTTGTTTTCCGGTTTGAGATATACATCCTGAAACGCCTGGTTTTATGGCTTGCTTTACAGTTTTTGATATGTTAAACTTGTTGCGGCAATGCGGGAATATGAACCCTGCTCTCACCAGAAGTGAGGGCCGTACAGACCAGAGGGAGGTGAAAAAGAGATGGCGTTATACGAAGTTATGTTTATTGCGCAACCTGATTGGGAAGGGGAAGTTCTGGAAGAGGCTATACAGAAGGTTAAGGATGTAATCGAAAAGGAACAAGGGACAGTAGTTTTATCGAAAAAGCTGGGGAAACGTAGGCTGGCCTATGCAATCAAGGATTATCGGGAGGGCTCCTACGTTCTTTTTAATGTACGGGCCGGAAGGGAGTTTATACCCGTCCTCGAACATTTCTTCAGGGTGAACGAAGGTTATCTGCGTTATATCGTAATTCGTCTGGAGAAAGGCCTTCCGGAGGAGAATGTTGCCACTGCGCCGGTGGAAGAAATACCTGTGGAAGATGTGGATGCAGAGGCGGAAGCGGGGGCTGGAACAGAAACCGAAGCAGCAGCGCCCGCAGGGGCTGTAACCAAGCAGGCCACCGTTGCTGTAGATAGTTCTCCGGCAGCACAGGATGTTGCCGGGGATGATGCAGGTAAGATAGAAGGCACAGGTGAAATTGATATCCCGGAGGCGCAGGACGAAACCCCGGGAGAAGAATAGGCCTTTCTTCTGTGAAAACGGGGATTATGGGGAGGCAAAGATATTGAATAGCGTTAATTTAGTCGGACATCTTGCGCAGGATCCGGAGCTCAGGTATACTCCGGCTGGAGGGGTGGCCGTGGCGAACTTCACCATCGCAGTGAACCGGCCTTTCCTTAATCAGCAAGGTGAAAGGGAAGCAGATTTTATCCGCATTGTCACCTGGCGAAAACTTGCGGAAAACTGTGCCCGTCATCTTACCAAAGGGAGGCAGGTGGCCGTGGAGGGCCGTCTGCAGATCCGTTCTTATGATGATCGGGAAGGCATTCGTCGCATCGCTGCGGAAGTTGTGGCGCGAAACGTTCACTTTCTTGGCGGGCGCCGGGAACAAACGGCCGATGTGGGGGATGGTTTGGATGATTCTCTAGTGGAAGGAGATCTGGAGATAAAAGAGGACGATGTTCCTTTTTAAGGGAGAGAAAACTGAATGATGTGCAGAAGGGAGGTCTTGTCGGCCCCGGCAGGCAAAGACCACTTGCAAAAGTGTTCTGCTAAGCCCTGCAGGGCTCTATAACATGCGAAGAGAAAGACGAAGAGGCAGAAGAAGGATATGTGCGTTTTGTGTGGATAAGGTGGAATTCATAGATTATAAGCAAGCTGACAAGTTACGCCGCTTTATCACTGAAAGAGGAAAGATTCTACCTCGCCGTATCTCCGGAAATTGTGCCAAACACCAACGGCAGCTTACGACGGCCATTAAAAGGGCCAGACAGATGGCCTTACTACCGTATACATCTGAGTAGAACACAAGCGGCAGCTACAGGTAGAAGTTGCCGCTTAAACTTTTCCGCCAGGGGTGGGTTGCAGTTACGGTATATAATTCCATCGGGCCGGCAGGCAGGAAATCAGAAAGACGTAGCGAAAATTTACGGAAAGGATGAACGCCTTTCCCGTTCTTAAAAGAT
>JAAZMI010000059.1 GCA_012798895.1 Bacillota bacterium | reverse complement strand
TGTTTGAATTCCTCTTGCAGCTCGCGGCGTGACATGCGCAGGCTCTTCTGAAATTCAATGTGCTGGAAGATATAGTCGAGCAGGGCCAGAAAAAGGAAGACGCCGGCCACCCGGAAGGACAAGCCCAGCAACACCTCCCGGAAAACCGCGGCAAAGACTCCCCCCTTCTCGCCCAGAAGCAGCAACAACGCCGGAAATTGGGCGTGCAGATAAAAATAGCTTACCAGACCGATGATCGTGATTTTAAGCAGGGATTTTACCATCTCGAAGAGGGCGCGGCGGGAGAGGATCCTTTTGAACCCCTCCACCGGGTTTAACCGGTTGACCTGGGGCCGGATCACCTCTGACGAAACGAGAAAACCCACCTGCAACAGGTTGGAGGAGACCCCCAGAAATAAAGCGCACAACAAGAAAGGCGCTGTTAAAACCAGAAAACGCCCCAGCGATAAACTGAGCAGGCCGCTGCAAAAAGAGAGATCAAAATCGGCCGGTGCGGCAGCTCCCTGCAGGAAAAAACGCAGCAGCTCCGTTATGTGGCGGATAAAGATAGGCCACAAGAGAGAAGCCAGAAATACCATCCCCAGCAGGTTCACCGCGGCGTTCATCTCCAGGCTTTTCATAACCTGCCCCCGCTTGCGGGCTTCCCGGCGTCGATGCGGCGTTGGTTCTTCGGTTTTATCCCCGTCATCGCCCGCAAAAAGCTGCAGATCGAGCGGCGGCCTCTCCCGGGGCAAAACCATGCCAGATCTGCAGGTGGGCGCCCCCTTCAGGACAGCTCCCTGTTTTCCCTCCGGCAGGATAAAAGGGCCATAGATCTCACTGCTAAATTTAAAGATCTGGGTGCTCTCTCTTTCCATCTACTGTTTCCTTTCACTTCTTTCCAAACATGGATAAAGCCGGCTTCATCCCGCCCAGTTCTCCATGATCAACATAAAATCTTTGGCCAGGAGGGAGAAAACATCCTCCATCACACCCCCCAAAAGGGGCAGCAGAAGCAGAAAAACCAGCAATACAAGAGCCACCTTCAGGGGCAAACCCACGATAAAGACATGGATCTGCGGCACCGCCTTGGAGAGAAGCCCCAGGGCGATATCCAACAGCCAGAGGACGATGATCACCGGTGCGGCGATCTGAAAAGCAAGCAGGAAGACCGCGCCACAGGTACGCAGGTAGTGCCGGATTACGGGAGAAGAGATAGCGGTCCCCATCAGTGGTATAACTGTAAAACTTTCACGCAGGGAGAGAAACAGAAAATGATGCCCGTTAATGCTGAGATAGAAGACGACAGCCAGAAAATAGGCAAAACGGCCCAAAAGGGTTACCTGCCCGCTAAACAGGGGATCAAAGGTGCCGGCCATCATCAGCCCGGCCTGGTGATCCATAAACTGCCCCGCCATCAGAAAAGCGGACAAGAAGAGATAGACCAGAAATCCCAGCACTAACCCGACGAGGATCTCCCTGCCCAGCAGAAATATAAATTCCCCCGCCTGAAAGGGAAGAATCAGTTGCCCTTCCCAGGAGAACGTCAGCGTAACCGCCAGCATCAAAGCAAATAAGATGCGCAAGACCACGGGTATCCCGCGCCAGCTCCAAAAAGGCAGGATCGAAACGAAGGCGGCAACGCGGGCAAAGATCAACAGAAAAGGGAACCCAAAATTTAAAATATAAGCTTCAGCCAACCTCTTCTCTCCTAAAACAAAACCTTGAGATTTTCCCAAAGGGTGATGGTGAAGGTCATCAACATGCGCATCATCCAACTGCCGGAAAAAAGCACGGCCAACAGAACGGCGGCAATCTTGGGCACAAAAGCCAAAGTCGGTTCCTGAATCTGGGTTGTAGCCTGAAAGATGCTCACCACCAGGCCCACCGCCAACCCGATGCCCAAAACCGGCGCAGCGACGAAGAGAATAGTGGTAATGGCCTCCCGGGCCATGCTAAGCACAAATTCAGGGTTCACCTCAACATCCCCCTAACGATAACTTTCCAGCAGCGACTGGACTACCAGATGCCAACCGTCCACCAGCACAAAGAGCAGTATTTTAAAAGGCAGCGAGACGATCACCGGCGGCAGCATAAACATACCCATCGACATCAGCACGCTGGCCACTACCATATCGATGATCAGAAAAGGGACGAAGAGGATGAAGCCCATCTGGAAAGCAGTTTTCAGCTCGCTGAGCACGAAAGCCGGCACGAGAGCGCGAAAAGGAACCTCCCGGCGCTCGGCCGGGCTTGCGAGGCGGGCAACTTCGACAAAGAGAGCAAGGTCTTTTTCCCGCGTATTATTCAGCATAAATTCCCGCAGGGGGTGCCCGGCCTCTTCAATCGCCTCTTCAAAAGGGATCTCTTCGGCGAGGTAGGGAGAGAGCGCATCCTGGTTGACAGTGGTTAAAACCGGCGACATGACAAAAAAAGTTAAAAAGAGAGCCAGGCCGATGAGCACCTGGTTGGGCGGGATCTGTTGCGTGGCCAGGGCGTTGCGGACAAAGCCAAGCACCACGACGATGCGCGTAAAAGAGGTCATGAGGATCACAAAAGCAGGCGCCAGGCTCAAAACCGCCAACAGCAGCAGAAGCTGCAACATCCCGACCAGTTGCCCGGGTTCCTCTGTAATTTCAGCCGGCAGATCCAGCCCCGGAATAGGAATTTGCGGCTGGGCCAAGACAACCCCGCCCCTGCCGCCGGGCAGAACGATGACAATAAGCAAGATACCGATTAGAATCATAAGCCGTATTTTATTCTTCATTTTTTTCAACCTTGGTCGCCCGGTCCTTTCCAGTGGTTACCCTTGCCCTTTAATCTCTCCAGCAGGCCGGCAAAACTCCTCCGGATCGAAGGTTCCACGCTTCGGGGATCATCCCCCGTCTCCATCGCAAGAGAATCATCCGCCCAGGCGCGGCCCAAATCTTTGATGAAAGTAACGCTCGTCTGCGTTGCAGCCAGCAGAAAATAATTTTCACCCACCTGCACAACGTAGAGAAAAGCGCGCGGATGCAGGGCCGTTTTCTCCACCACCCGGATCTTTTTCCCCGCGCTCCAATCCGGGGCAAAGCGGGACAACAGAAAACGCAACCCAAAATAGGCCAGAAGTATGACCAACGGGAAGGCAACCAGAAGACGCAGGTAAGCCTTATAGAGCTCCATCGCCTACTCCCCTTGCTCCGCTGCTTGTTCTGCCTGCTCCGCCGTTTTTTTCGCGGCCGCATCCGGGGCCGGAGACGGGGCCGGATGCGGGGCATCGGCAAGCGGTTCTTTTCCTTTTTCCGCCGGCAGTATATCGTCCGCTTCGCCCTCCTTCGCACCGATGGCCGTCACCCGCAGGCCGAAACGATCGTTTATGACCACTACCTCCGCCTGTCCGAGGCTTTGCCCGTTCAACAGGATGGCAGCGCTTTCGCCGGCCATCTTGTCCAGCTTGATCACCGAGCCCACCGCCAATTTAAGAAAATCGCGCACGGTTATCTCGGTAGCGCCCAGCTCGCCGCTCAATTCAAGCGAAATGTTTTGGAAAAATTCCAGCGGGGGTTTTTTAGCCCGCAGGGAAGGGGGAGGGGTCTTAAGGGGAGCAAACTCCACCCTCTCCACCAGGGGGCCCTTGGAGGCCGCCCGGTCCGCAACCGCGTTTTCTTCCCGGTTGGCGGGCTCCCGTTCCCGGGAATCCTGCTTTTCATCCTTCGATTCCGCCGGGCCGGGGCTGGAGATACCTTTAAGCAGAGAATCTATTTCATTTTGATCCAGATAGCCGCCACCGCTCAAAGTCAGTCAGTCCTCCTCATCTTCATTCCTCACTGGACGAGCACGTGCCAGAAGTAGAGCCCCCGCAGCTCGCCGTCCTTCAATAGGCAATCTATCTTTTTTAGAAGTTCCTTCCTTAAATCTTCCTTCCCCTCCAGAGTGTTCAATTCTTCGGCTGTTTTCGACCAGAGAATTTTGTTGATCTCATCCCTAATCTCCGGCATACGTTTATCCAGCTCGGCCTCCAGTTTTGGTTCATCGAACCCGAGGTAGAATTTTACGCTTAGAAAACGGCGCCCCCCTTCGGGAAGGTTGATCAAGATCTCCGGAACCTCATACATAAATGCGGGGTCTTTAACCTCTTCGGCCGAAACCTGATCCCCGAAAAAACCGCCCAGAAGGGAGGGGATAAAACCAAGCTTTGTCCCTACAAAGATCGCCGCGGAAGAAAACAGGATCAGCGCCAAAAAAACCCCGAAGATGATCAACAAAATGTTTTTCCTGCGCGCCAGCCGTTGGGAGGCCGCCAGTTCTTCCGGGCCCTTTCCCCCTTCAGCGCCGGATATTTTTGCCTGCACTAATTTTGCCACCTCATTTTTTAAAGTGTTTAATAGAGATCACCAGCGTAACCCGCCGGTTGCGGGCCCGGCCCACCGGCGAAGTGTTATCGGCGATGGGATGGTATTCACCATAGCCGGTCGCCAGAAAACGGCCCGGTTCCAAACCATGTTCATCTACCAGGCAGCGGGCCACGCTGACCGAGCGGGCCACAGAGAGCTCCCAGTTGCTGGGATACAAAAAAGTGCTGATCGGCACGTTGTCGGTGTGCCCTTCGACGATGATCTGGTTGCTAAGATCGGCGATCAGATCGGCTAAAAGCTCCAATATCGGCATAAACTCGGGCTTAATCTCGGCCCGCCCCGTATCGAAGAGGATCCTCTCCGGGAGCTCCATCACGATGCCCCGCTCCTCCAGGCTTAACCCGATGTCGTCCTCCAGCCCGGCCTCCAGCAGAAAATGTCTCACCTTTTCGTAGGTATCTTCTAGTTCCTTCATCGCTTCCAGCAGCTCGGCCTCCCGTTCATCCAGCATCTCTTTCGTCTCTTGTTCCGCCTGCTCCCCCACATCTATCTTCTGGCCTTCCAGGGCCCCGCCCTCCTCCATAGAGCCGGAGAGGATGCCGGTGCGGCCTAAAAAAGAGTGCTGGATGGCGGACATCACTTCCTGAAAACGCTGCAGATCGATCGCCGAAAAAGAATAGAGCAAGATGAAAAAGGTGAGGAGAAGCGTCACCATATCCCCGTAAGTGGTCATCCAAGCCGGGGATC
>JAAZMI010000058.1 GCA_012798895.1 Bacillota bacterium | reverse complement strand
GTTGAAAGGATTTAAAAACAAGTGATAAAACACCCTAAATTCATGGCTACGGGGGCGGATACGAGTGTTCTGTCGAGGGGCTCGAATGCAGCCTCAAGCTTCGCCGTGAATTCTTTGCTTCGCTTCACAAGTCGCTGCACTACATCCTTTTACCACCATAGCATGTTGAAAGGATTTAAAAACAAGTGATAAAACACCCTAAATTCATGGCTACGGGGGCGGATACGAGTGTTCTGTCGAGGGGCTCGAATGCAGCCTCAAGCTTCGCCGTAAACTCTTTGCTTCGCTTCACAAGTCGCTGCAACTAGATGCGGGTAAAGCCCCAGCCGTTCCATTTCCAAAGGGTTATTTTCCTTTTTTGGGGATCGGTGTAGCTTCCTTCGAGAACGATCATTTTGTTTTCGCCGCTCTTATCAGGGTCGATGAGGCCGGCCCAGTAGTTGGGGCAGTCGAGGTTGGAGGATTGCCAGACCGGTTTAAGGTTTTCCCCGTCCAACTTGAAGATGAATAGATGGTTTTTAACACTTTTATCATTTTCCTCCACCCAAAAGGGTCTGCAGGAACCAAAGTTTCCCTCTTTCCAGACTGAAAGGTTCAGCTTCGTTGTGCCATCGTTGTTCACATCGCCCAAAAAGAAATAGTCCACCCACCAGTTCTGTGGCGATTGCCAAAGTAGGCGAGAACCGGCCCACACGGTGATGATCCCATCACGCAAAATATATTTTTCCGGGAGGCCATCTCCGTTAAGGTCGCAGCTTCGGTTTTGTATGAGCCTGTATGCCGGCCGGGGCCCCGGGTTTAAAAACTTACCCGGGCTGCCGCCGGTAATGTTCCCGTTTATCCCATCCCACATTCTTTTTAGAGTAAAACAATCCGGCTTGGCGCATCTGTTTAATGTAGCGGGAAACGGATCCCGAGGATATAGGGGTTCATCCAATATCAAAGGACGGAAAGGCTCCCGCTTCTCCGGCAGGCGTAGGCGGGCCTTCTTAAAGTCCGTAAAGTTATAAAAAACCCCGTCGTTATCGTTGTTAGCAGCGTTACCATCCACACTGTAACGAGCAAGGCCAACGCTGGGTATGCCGGGAGAACGTTTCGTTTGCCATATCCGCCGGCTCTCTAGCAAAACAGAAAATGCCCCAATTTTTTGCTTTGTTTTAAAGGCCGCTGCGCTACAACTGTTGCCGTTGCAGCCGTTTCTGCTTAACAATCCCGTTGACCATACCAATAAAGCCGCTACTAATAAAAACGGCAATAACCGGAAGAATTTCGCGGAGTAATATTCCATTTCCTTGGCAGACGCCTTTAATAGAACCGTCAGCAGGGTGAAGTATCTACCCAACACGCCAGAGAAAGTGCTCACGGTGCTGTAAAGGTTTCCGTCCAGCGGGCCTGGGGCGGTGCCTGGCCGGAATCCAGCATCTCCTGCCATTTTTTGTCCGTCAAGCGATCTGCTAAGGGCCAGGAAAATTCGTAATGGGTATAGACGCCGCCGCGAGCGATCCGCAGGCTGCCGTCAACGGGCACTACGGCATAGATCTCGGAAATATGCCCCGTAGCTTCCTCCAGCACCCGGCCATTGGGATCCGTAGCTACATCTGCCACCAGGGCGGCCGGGTTTTCATAGACCGCGGAGGGGTGATCTACACCTATATCCTGCAGCGCTTCGATCCAAAGATGCTCCAGTTGCCCGCCGTAGGAGCGGATTAGATCGTACTCGTCCTCGCTGAGCGGGATATTGCCGAGTTCTTTTTCGGAGATGGTTTTTAAAGAGAGGGCCAACTGTTCCAAACGTACCAAACTCTCCTTGTCTTGTTCACGCAAGAGATCCCGGGAGACCAATCCCTCCCGCGTCATCTTCACCAGTGCCGCCAGGCGGGCATAAAGGTGCGGGTTTGGCTCTACATAGCCGCGGTCATCTATTTCTTCCCAGCCGTTGCCCATCTCCGCGTAAACCTGCTTGGCATAGAGAATAGTATCGTGTTTGAGCTCGGTCCAACTGGATAATAATGTGTTCAGCTCTTTTCTAACCCAGGCCCGGTTGCACATGAAGGAGGGATATCCTTCTCCCTTCTTCTCCCCGAGCAGGGGTTTGAGGGTATACAGCCAGCTCCAGTAGAGGTTCTGGACCCAGGTTTCCTGTTCCAGGCCGCCGATATATGCTCGCAGCCTCTGCATATTTTCAGGATAGCCGGCATAATCCGTTTCCCCCTCGGCCTCCAGTATGGCATAAGCTTCTGCGGAGCCCAGGGCGGCGGGGATGTCCAGGGCCTTTGGCAGCATCCTCTGTTCACCACGGCTATTTTCCAGCACTTCGCGGTAAACCAGACGCTGGAAGATGGCTGCATCGAGGGTGAAGCGCTGCCCCATGAAGCGGAAACCCTTGATTTCACTTTCGCGGTCGGGTTGTATCGCTTCATCAAAAACGGGAATGGAATTTATCGCGGGGGGGTCCAGTTTTGTAACCGCCTTCCGAAAGGCTTCCCATTTTTCCCCGCCGGAGGTTACTTTCTCCAATCCAGACCCGGCACCGTAGATCTGATCCAGCAGTTCCCGGTATTGAAGAACAGTAAGATCATCGCTTTTGCCTACGAAGAAACAGGTCGGCTGGTAGATTTTATCCCATCTGTTCCCATTTTCACCTTCGGCCAGGGCCAGCGTGATCAAAACCGCGGATTTAGTTTCATCTTCGCTTTTCAAGCGGAAAGTCATCCGACCGTACCACATCATCGCCTTGAAATAGGCTTGTAACAGTCCATCTGTATCATAATGGCCCCGGGGAACATACTGGGAATAATCCTCCTGTAGCTTCTCCGGACCTTGCAGATCCTGGCCCATGTTCATGAGGGGTGAATCCTGAATTACGGCATGATCCTCAATCAGGCTGAGCTCTTCTGCCACTACTTTTTTCACAGGCGCGGGAACGCGCAGTTTTAGATCCAAAAGCTGCCCGGCCACGGCAAAAAACCCCATATTCCTTTTGGCAGCATCTTCCCAGTCACTGCCTTGAAGTGCAGCAAACTGGTTTTCAGACTCCGCAAGCATCGCCGCGGTAAGCTTTCTCAGCTCCGTTACCAGTTTTTCCTTTTCGATCACCCGCAACAGATGGCTGAAAAAAAGATGATAGTTGTGGAGCATGGAATCAGTCGTAACAAAGCTGGGCACCGGCCGGTATCTGTTCGTTTCATAGAGCATGAAAAATTCCCGGCAGTCTTGTCCCGGCACCACTACAAAGCTATTTTCTACCAGCCGCCGCTCTGCTTCCGGGGAAAAATCGAACATTTCCCTGTTGGTAACGTTGCTCAACCCGTGTTCCACCTTGTAAGGCGACACCGCCGGCGTAAAGTTTACCAGCTCCTCTTTGTAAGCGGCAAACTCCGAAACCAGATCCAACGGCGGGGCAATCTCTTCCCCGGCAGATCCATTGGTAGGGCTACCTGCAGAATTCCCGGCAGGATCTGCCCCCGGCTGCCCGGAGCCCCCGCTGCAACCAGCCACCACAGTGATTAGAAATACGATACAGAGCGCCCAGATACATATATTATACTTTGCCCTGCCTCTGCCTCTGCCTCTATCCCCACTTTGATCCGAACATTGACCCCGACCTTGCAGCGGATCGTTTTTCACCGGAAAATTTCCCCCTCTTTGATCTGTTTGAGCAGATGCTCCTACTTGCCTTCATTAGATAAGACGCCGGGAACCCCTGTAGCGGTTCCCTCTGTTTCTATGAAAGTCCGAAGAAATACCAAAACAGTCATGAACCAAATACTACTTCGCCGGATTAAATATCGATCGGTTAATTGGACCCGGCCAACAGCTTCGAATGTTTTTAGAGATGCTCTGCACTGCAAATAATATTGCCATTTTGTGCAGATTTTTGTATTATAGTAATAGCTTCCGCCGTTTCCAATTGATGGCCCCGGTAAAAAGGTTGGGAACATCAGTATTAACGTCTCCAGTGAACAGGGTGCAAAAACTTGGAAAAGTCTAAAGATTTGCCCGGGCGTATCCTTTCTGTTGTCGGATTCTCCCTTCTTTTTGCCTATATCATGTCCTTTCTTTTCGAGGGACAGGTGTTATACAGCCTGTTGGAACTGCACGAGGCTGAAGCCCCTGGTTACATACTGGCCGCTATAATAGCACATTTAGGCGGGCTATTCTCCTGTGGTTATCTGGTTAAATCCCCAACAGCAACAAAACACGCCTTGCTCTGCGGCATGGGCGCATGTTTGCCGGCTACCGCCCCCTTTTTTTTCGCTCCCTCTGTGCTATGGGCCGTAGGATTAATCGTCAGCGGGTATCTGACGGGGTTTGCTGTGGCGTCGTGGGGATATTTCCTATGGGCGTTTACACCGAAGAACGAACGCATCAAATCTTGCGCGGATGTGTTGATCTATTCTAACATAATTATGATCGCCATCAATGTGGTGGCCATCAATTATTCACCCTTAATGGGACTGGCCATTACCATGTTTTGTCTCCTTGCCGGCATGGCGCTCATCCGGGTTCTGCCGGTTAGTACAAAGAAAACATGGCAGGAAAAAGAGAAAAACAAATCCCCCGGCGACATAAAAAAACCGTTGTTGCTGCTATGTCTGTTTGTTTTTGTGATCACGATCAATTCCGGTTTGATGTATCATGTTATAAACCCTGCTTTTGAGCATCTGACGGGACTTGTCTGCTGGTATTGGGCCGTGCCCTATATCCTGGCCCTTCTCGTGATGCGCAATCTGCCGCTCCGGGCAAAGCGTTCTGTTTTTTTGTACATCGGTATGGCCATGATCATGGGAGCATTCATTAGTTTTATGTTGATGGGGCGGGGTGTGCCCGGTTATCTGGTTGTAGATACTTTGATGCTCGGCGCCTGCGGTATTTTTGATCTGTTCTGGTGGAGCATCCTGGGCGAAATGTTGGAATATACTGCGAACCCCGTAAAGATGTTTGGCAGCGGGCTTTCTGCGAATGTATGCGGCGTTCTTTGCGGCGGTATTGTCGGGATACTGGTAACGTCCATCCAGCTTCCCGGCGCGGAGGTGGCGGTAATCGCGCTCACGATCGTATGTGTTACGCTGGTGATGCTGCCGCCGCTTAATAAACAGCTTACTATACTGTTGAAAAACCATACTTATTTAGCTGCCTATGATCGCTTGGCTACAGAACAACAGATAGATATCATCCGGCAGACAAAAACGCTGGCAAAACTTACAGCCCGGGAGCAGGAGGTTCTTGAACATATTTTATCCGGTAAATCCAACCGCGAGATAGCACAGGCCTTGTTTATCAGCGAAAACACAGTTAAAACCCACACCAGGAACATTTTTTCCAAATATGATATCGGCAGTCGCGCCGAGCTAATCAGCACCCTGCTTAAAAACCAATCCTATCTATAATCGAAAACATCATAATCGGCAATTTTAAGCCCCTCATCCTAAAGGATGAGGGGCTTTTTCGCGTTATTTCATACTTTAGGTCGATGCTTTTTTCCGTATTTTTTCCTATACTGATCCACAAAGCGTAGGGACAAATCATCATTCAAAAACGAAAAACAAAAAGGGGGTCTCTTTGTTTCACAGTCCATTAGATGTGCAACAGCAGAAAACATAAAAAAAGATTATAAGGGAGGGTTATGTTATGAAGTTAAGAAAAAATTTCTTTAGAACGCCGATCGGGATCACATTTGCAGCGCTGGCTGTTTTGGTACTTGTTCTCTCCGGTTGTACAAGCGGGGTTGGTCCCTCCGCCGGTGTAGATGACGGCCGGATTGAACTGGAAGGAGCCACACTTGATTTTGGGGCCAACTCGATCTCTGATTCTTCTGAAAGTACGCTTACCGTTATTAAATCAAAAAAAGGAGAGGAACCGGAGGGCCTGGTTTCTACCTTATTTGAACTCTATCTGGATCTAACCTGCGATCAGCCGGTTACGATCAGCATACCGTTTCAAGAAACAGGGGAGGGGGGAGAAGAAGCTCAGGTTGTAATCGGGCTTGGTTCGAAGGCTGTCCTGGCCGATGGCCGCACGGAAGTTTTTTACTCCTACGTGGAGGCCGGGGTGGCGGAGGGAATCGCTACGGCGACTTTCATTCCGGTGGAGTATCTGGAACAGTTGTCGGTAAACGGTGCCAACGGTAGCGCCAAGCCATCGCAAGAGCGCCTCCAATTGGGGGTTTTCTGTGTAAATACGGCTTTTGTCGATGGCGGTCATTTCGTTGTCTATTACTATCCCTTAGGTAAACCCTTTATTCTTCAATCCAGCAGTGACCGCAAATCCCTTCTTTCTGCTTTAGAGGACGTCTATAATGATTATTTAGGCAAAGGTTACACTTATGATAAACGTGAAAAGTGGCCGATGGAGGTTCACATCCAATCCTTAGATGAAGATGGCTATTACTCCTACGGATCACTCGGGGCCGCCGGTAAGATCTATCTCAACCGCAGCTTGTTCGAAGGCGGCTTTCGACCCGATGCCATCAAGCCTCTTTTGGCCCATGAATTTTTCCACTTTGTGCAGTTCAATTATGTGACCACATCCAGCGATCTGCTTTGGTTTGATGAGGCCACCGCCACCTATTTTGAAGGGGAAGCTGCCGGCAAGATTCCTTCCATTGTGGAAGCATATAAGGAAAGGGTTTTTTCCGGCGTCTTTCCGGCAGAGAACAATGCCGCCGACGGTTACGCCCGCATGCCCCTGATCAAATTCCTGGCAAAAAAACGGGGAGAGAAATTTACCCTGAACGCTTATACCATTGCCGGGGGCGGGGCTGCCTGGGATGAGGCCCTGCTTTCTTCCACCGGCCCGGCTTCTGTCTGGGCGGGCGATTTTTATGAGGCGCTAGTAAAAGGTGAGGTCAGTAGTTATTCCCCCAGCACACTACATTCTAATTTAGCTAAAGGAAAGGTGAAGGGGATCGGCACCGCGCTGGCGCTCAAGATCCCTGCTGCCGATGACATTACCGTCAAGAAGGATAAAGGAGAGGAGCCGGTCTTCGGCACTACCACAGTGAATATAGACCCCTATGGAGCCCAATTAGTAGCCCTAACCGTGGACGAGAAGGACTTGAAGAAATTTGATGACGAGCTGGAACCTGTAGTTTCCGCACCTGGCGCAGATGTACGTGTTTTTGCAATCAAGAGTAAAAATGTAGAGGTACTCTCCGGTGGTAGCGGTTTGGTTGCGTTAAATAATTTCAAAAAACAGGTGCAGGAAAAAAATCTCTTCCTCGTGCTGGTAACCGGGCTTCACGATGAAGGCAAAAAAGATTATACGGTTACCGTAAGCCTGCCGGCCTATCCTACCCTCGATGAACTGGTGGGAAAATACCCGGGCAGCAGTTTACAGATCGCCGAGGTAAATATACCCGACGCATTAATGGCCAAGGCTATGGAATCGGATGATGCCGGTGGCTGTGATGCTCAGATGTTGGCTGTTGCTAAAGGGCTGGAGGGGCAAGAACTGCCAATGACCATGGAGATTAATAAAACCGGCGAAAAAAACGGCACCCTGGTTCTTATTACCGAAGAAAGCGAAACTACAGAGGCCGGCAAAACATTTTTAGAACCGTTCGACTTTGTTTATAACGAAAACGATGGCAAACTTACCATTAATGCTACTATTGATAATGATTCGATCAAGGGTTTGCTGATTGCCTCTTACGGAGAAAAGAACAAGGATGTGCTTCTGGGTGGGGATATGGAGCTAGGTGATGTAAACAGTTCGGACGGAATCGGCATACTCATGCGCTTAAAAGGCAGCAAGCCGCTGGCTGCAAAATAGATGCACCCCTTAGTCGCTTTTAACTTGTTTGGTGCGATCTTGGAGATCAAGTCTTACAATTTGTTTGCCCTGCTGGGTGCACTGGCGGGCACTGCGGCAGCCCTTCCCCTGCTTCGGCGGGAAGGGTTGCCGGCCCGGGGTGCTTCCGGGCTTTTGATCTGCATGGCGGCAGCATTTTTGGCCGGGGCCCGGCTCTTTAATTTTGCCCTTAACCCGGCGGCCTACAGCGGTGCGCTGAACCTTTGGAGTCTGCGCCTGGTTGGGCTATCGCTTTACGGTGGTATCTGCGGCTCGCTGCTGGCGCTACTGATCTGGTCGCGGGCTGCGGGGACCAGTGCCTGGCCACTTTTGGATGCAATGGTGCTGCCAACGGGGCTGGCTTTTGCCTGGGCACGCCTGGGCTGCTATTTTAACGGCTGCTGCGCCGGCAGGGCCACCGCCTCGCGGTGGGGAGTAGCATTCCCGATTCCAGAAGAGGGACGGGAACTATTCAGCAGTTTTCTTTCCCTGTTGGTAGAGAGCAATTTCACCGTAAATCTCTATCCAACCCAGCTTTTTGAGCTGGCGCTGGCCCTTTTGGGGTTGATCCCCGTGGCATGGTTTTATTACCGGCGCCGGCTGCCCCCGGGTGCCGCTTTCTTGATATACGGCATCTGGTTTTCCCTGATGCGCCTGCTGATCCTTCCCCTTCGGAGCTTGCCCTACCGGGAGGCAGTAACAAAAATATTCTATCCCCTTTTCTACATAGGGCTTATTGGGGCGGGGCTTTATCTGCTAAAAAGACTCTACAAAAGAGATAAACCGGGGGAGGCAGAAGGGCCGGGGGAAAAAAGCAGCCGATCATCTTTTCGATGATCTTTAGTGGTGGCTTAACATTAAAATTGAACTACCCAACTGGCGGGACCCAACAGCCGGAGGAACAATTTCTGTGACATATGGCAAATGAAATGTTCCGGTGCTACGTTTTCTCATCGTGGGGAGGGGGAATGTTGTTCATGGAAACGATAAAAAAACGGCGAAATGCTTACGCCGCGTTTTTCAGCATCGCTGTTTTTTTAACGGCAATTTTTGCGGTAAAGCGCATGTTTATACCGGCTTTTATTACCGGGGCTGCCGGTATCGTTCTGCTGTTGTTTCTAGTGAGACAGTGTCGCCTGCTCTATGATGCCGGGCTTATACGGGATAATTGTATCCTGGCGGTACCGTCGGCGATCATCTACTTGCCGCAAGGCCATTCCCGCCTTTTCCAGCCGGCAGCCCGCCTTAGAAAATGTGAAGAAGACCACACCGGGAATCCTTTCCTTAGCAGCAAGGATACTGGGGGTGATGAAAAGCGCTCCGAGAAAAAATACGGAGGCAGCAGGGGAGGAGGGAGTACCGTTAAAGACGGCTCTTCCGATAAACGGCTGTTTATAGGGGGGAATAGCGTGAAATATAAAGCAGAAGAGACCCTGGTCTCCACTTTTGGCCTTCTGATCGGCGATAAGATCTATAAATGGGGCCGCGATGGAATTCACGGGACACAACTTACCGATATTATCATCGACCGGACCAAGATCTACCTGACCTTCGGCGACGATTCCGGAACGATGCAGATAGAGCTCTTGCATGGTATGGCTTGCAAACAGGAGGTGCTGGACGTTCTGCTGAAAATGTGGCACGAAACTGGCCTGGCGGCTACTCTCTATGACTGGTAACACCTGGTTTGAAGGCGGATCAATAATTTAATTGCGTTAGAAATACCTTAACATGATAAGGAGGGCTTTTCGTGGATAGCCAAAAATTTGAAACTTTATCCAAGGCGGCAGAGGTTGCCGCTACCCGCTGTGGGGAATGGTGCTTTGCTACTGCGCGGGAGGAGCTCTATGATTGCACTAGCTTGCTGGAGATGGCCAAAATTCACGATGAAGAAAGCCTCGGCGATGAAGACAGCTTCTATCTGGTATCACCGGGAGGGGCTATCGGCTTTTCCGGGGACAGCGCAGAGATCGACTGGCTTTTTATTCCGCTCGACAGCAATGAAGAGCTACCTGCATCAATCGAACCGGCAGCCGGCATCGATCTCTGCCCCAAATGTGGCAGCCGCACTACAGCCGGGGCGCGTTTCTGCGGTGCCTGCGGAACAAAACTATGATGATCTGTTAAAAAAAGCCGGAGATGTAGACATCCAATCTTTAAATACTGTCTCACTTCCTCTGCTTTTTTTATCTCAGGGGGCAGAAGAATAGTATCCCATGATCTCCCTAATTTCTAAGGGCACTTCTTCCAAGCGTTGCCGGTCGTTAGTGCTAAGGTTAAACATCTCTTGATATCTTTCTATGCAACTTGGGCCCAACACCGGCAGTATTTTATATTTTGCCCGGTTCTGCTCATAATACCTGTATACCCAGGTGGGGATAATTTTCTGCAGTGATACGCTGTTTGTATCCGTGCGGGGATCATCTATGATCTCAATAAAAGCAATTGCACCGCTATCGCAGTAGCGATCGCGCTGGTTCGAAATAAAATTTCCCAGCGAATACAAAACCAGGCCAGCATTGTTATCGGTTCTTATGTACTCCGCCGGTTGAACGACATGGGAGTGGTTGCCGATGATCAGATCCGCTCCCTTGTCTATTAGATCTTCAGCCAGACTTCTCTGCTGTTCTGCCGGCAAGCGGTGGTATTCATCGCCCCAGTGCAGGCAGAGGACGATGATATCGGCTTTCAGCTCGTTTTTTGCCCTGCGGATATCGGCATCCATCTTTTCTCTGGAGAGCAGGTTAACGAGGTAGTCCTTTCCTGCGGGTACGGGGAGACCGTTTGTCCCGTATGTATAAGCAAAAAAAACAATCTTGAGATCGTTGAGGAGAAGTACAAAATCCTCATCTCCTTCTTCCTCGCTTCGGGCAGTCCCTACAAAGTCCAGGCCGGCTGCTTCAATATGCGCGATAGTATTTAGAATGCCTTCTTCCCCTCTATCCAAGGAGTGGTTGTTGGCGGTAGACAGTAGATCAAAGCCACAGTTCTTCAAAGCGGAAGCGATCTCCGGAGGGGAATTAAACATCGGGTAGCCGCTATAACCATATTCTTGACCGGCCAGAGTTGTTTCCAGATTTACAACGGCATAATCAGCTTCCTGCAGATACGGGGCGATATAAGTAAAGTTGTCGTTAAAATCATACCTGTCTTCCGCCTGAACATAAGCCCCGTTAAATTGGGGGCTGTGGATCATAATATCGCCCACCGCGGCCAAGACGACGCTTTGGGGGCGGTTTATTTCATCCCGTCCCTCGTCTTGCGTATGCGTGGGGCTGGCATTTTCTATGCTACCAGTTTCTTCGCGTCCATCTAGGGGCTCAGTTTCGGGAGTAGATCCTGTTCCTGAAAAAAAGTTTATGTAGAGGAATGCAAAAATAACCATAACCAGCACCGCTAAAAAACGTGAAAACGGTTTTTTAAACATTTTTGCAGGACTCCTTTTTAAAAAAATTGTTATAGGTAAAGTTTAACAGAGATAGTTCCAAGAATAAAGGGGAACGGCAGATTTTTAAAGAGAAGGCAGAATCCATAAATATTTTTTCTGCCTGTTCAGAAAGGAATCTGCAGGAAAACATCCTATATGAGCTTTCCTTGCAGGTACTTTGTGTTTACCCGCCCAGGATTACCATCACACCGGAATATAACCCGTAACATCGATTATGTTGTCGTTATTCGGGCATTATGATACAATTATACTTGGAAAATTCAAAATATCATACTTACCTTTTAAATGTTAACAGCCAGATAAGGGGAAATTAAGGAGGGGAAAATAGGTGGCCCGCCTCGAGGATATAACCGCAGGGGCAAAAGTTACCGGCATCACAGGGGCTATACCGGTTAGTATTGTTGCCGTTAAATGGTACGGCAACGCCGTCTTG
>JAAZMI010000057.1 GCA_012798895.1 Bacillota bacterium | reverse complement strand
TGTATAGACAAAATAGAAAATGTTGGTATTTAAGCGCCGGGGCAAAAGATTTTTTAGCACTATAACGCATCATGCCAATAAATGTAAAGGTGGTGAAAGATGTAGTGAGCTCAAAGAGCTCTACAGCTCGGCTGGAACACAAAAGAACACAAGGGGAACACAGGGGGAACACAGGGGGACGGTTCTTTTGAACACAGGGGGACGGTTCTTTTGTGTTGTTTAAGGTAGCGCTAGTGTTTTTTGTTCCCAGTTAACTGGTACACAAAAGAACCGTCCCCCTGTGTTCCAGTCCCCCTGTGTTCATGTGTTCTTATCCTTCTTGCCATAAGTTGATGGGCCTGTTCATATTGATATAGAAGGTAGAAATATTTCATAATAACCGGGGTGAGGGCTATGCTGCAAGGTTGGCCGGTAAAGCCCGATCGCCTTTCCTTGCTGGCTGCAGAGAAGCATTACTTTCAACTGGATGCAGCAGGGCGGCTACAGTATTATTTATATACCGAAACTGGAAAGCATCGGGAGAAGCTTTCCGGCGATCTTTTCCGGCAAAAAGTAGATGGTTTTGACGCCGCTGTCGATCCACTGGGTGTCATCCATCTCCTGGGCTACGGGGCAACAACGGGTCTGTTTTATCTGACCCTGCCTCCGGCCGGGCAAGATCCCCCGCTGCTGCTTTACCGGGATCCGCATAAAACGATCGATCATCTTTCAGCCTGCCGGGATCAAAAAAACAATCTGCACCTTCTTTTCCTGGCTCGCAGCGAACGGTATAAGATGTGGTGGCTTTTTTATCTCGGCGGCAAGCAACAGGATGATGGGCTGCGTAGATGGATGGAACCTGCGGTTATCGATTTTGGATACGGCCCCCCGGAACAATACGGGCTGATCGGCACAGATCTAAAAGATCGGCTCTTCGTCCTGTACAGGCTTTTTGGCGCAGGTAGATATAACCTCGCCTTCCGCCGGCTAGAGGGCAACCCGTCCCGACTGGACAAAACCATTTTTCCCGGGCCTGACTGTGTGGGATCATCGGCCGAACCTCCTTATCCTGGGAAAACCGTCTTTCCGCAGGAGATAAAAGGGGAAAGGGAGAAAACAGAGTGCTATTTTCCCTCCTTTTTAATTGATGCAGACAACACCTTGCACCTTGCTTGGCTTGGGCACCGAAAAAAAACGATGTTTTTGTATTATGCCCGCTGTAACCCCGCCGGTGTATGGGGGGATTATTTTAGCTTGGAGATTGCGCCGGATTCTTTTTTTTGGGCCCCGCTTTTCCGATATGGGGATAATTTGTTTTTAACCTGGAAAAAAGGAGATACTATTTTCCATCTCTATTCTGCGGCAAAGAAACAGGAAAAACCAGAAAAACAGGGCAAAAAGGGAAGAAATCAGAAGGGTAAACAGAAAAAACGGGGGAATCAGGGCCAAACAAACTGGCAATGGGGCAAAAAACAAACAGTGCCCAAGGGGATACAGCTGCTGCGCTTGCGTCCCGCAGGCAACCCCGCAGAAAATATGCCCTGCGAAGGATTTTGGGGGCTTTCTTTTTTCGCGGCCGCCGGCGATCCCCTGCAAGGAATGCTGCAGCCGGATGATTTTGCGGCCCGGGATCTGGAAAAAGTAAACAAAACAGAAAATATAGAAGAGGATGTTTCACCGGGATGGCAAAAGCCACCAGAGCTGCACACCCTCGATCTTCTCACTTCTTATACGCTTGCCCGGGCCAGCAACCTGCAGGCAACCAATGTTTTCCTAAAACGAAAAATGGAGGGGCAAAGCAGAGAATTTTCCCGCCTCTATAACGCCGGTTTGGCCCAAAAAGATTATCTTGAAGAGAAGCTTGCCTCCAAAGAAGTGGAACTGGAAAAGGTCGAAAAATTATTGCAGGATACTATAGCCGGGCTGCAGAAACG
>JAAZMI010000056.1 GCA_012798895.1 Bacillota bacterium | reverse complement strand
GCCGCCCCCAGATCAAATATAGCGGCTACTTTGTCCAGCCCTGCCGCTTCGGCATCTTCGGCGGTGGCATCGTTGATGATGGGTGCAGATTTTACCGCATAGTGGACTTTTTTTGCGCCAAGCTGCTGGAAGATTATCTCCAACAGGAGCCGGTCGAAGACTGTTTCGCCGGCGTTGTCTCCGATGAGGAGGATCGTTTCCGCCGCAGCGAGTTCCCCGGCCAGCCGGGCGCTGTCGTCACGCCCGAAGGGTTCGTCTATTGCAGTCTGCACTACCTCCGCAATTGGTATATCGAGGCCGACCGCCCCGGCATCCACTATGTTGCCGGCTGCCGCCACTTTGAGGGCGGCAAGCAGAGGATCGCCCTGCTTCTCTACGGCTTCTTTTATTTTTGGGAAGAGAGCCAGGGCCTGCCGGGTGGAGGCATCTTTCATCTCCTTGTAGACATCGCCGGTACCAGCCATCTCTGCGATCTTGTGATGGATGGCAGCGGCAAATGCCAGGCCGTCGTCGAATTCTTCCCGCCGGCTAAACAGGTTCTCTGTCGCCGCGGTGATCTCCCGGGCCTGTTTTTCTCCTGCCTCTAACAGCTTCAGTGCTTCCCGTACCTGTCTTCTGATACAGGGTTCACATTCCGGTGCGTAAAACATAGAAATTTTGTTCTCCTTCCGTCAATAAAAATTAAACGCAGGCGCATCGGATCACATCTGCCCGGCTCCGACCGCATCTAACCACATCAGCTCGCATCCTCTCATAAATCCCGCTCACATCTGTTCAGATCTGCCCCCGGCTAACCGCATCAGTTCAGATCGGCTCTTATCGACCCGCATCTTTTTTCTACTTATACGAATGTAACAGGCGCAGGTTCAAAGGCATTCCCTGCTTCTTAAATTCATGGAAAATGAGGATGAAAGTCAGCAGAAAGGCCACGAGGTCGCTTACGGGGCGGGCAGCCCAGACGCCTGTCAACCCAAAGTGGTCGGACAGTAGAAACAGGAACGGGATAAATACTATCACTTCCCGCAAAAGCGATAGAACAAGCGAGGGGATGCCTTTGCCGATGGCTTGGAAAAATGAGCCGGAGACGATCTGGGCCGCAATGCAAGGAAACATGATCACCATAATGCGCACGGCATGGTTCCCGATGGCAAGCAGCTCGGCTTCCTGGCTGAAGATGCCCAGGAAAAAGGATGGCGACAGGAAAAATATGGCGCCGGCGAGGGTAATTAAAACCGTGCCTGCTACCGCGCTCTTTAAAAAGGCTTCTTTGACGCGATCCATCTTTTGGGCCCCAAAGTTATAACCGATGATCGGCAACAGCCCTTGCGCAATGCCGATCGCCGGCATGATGGCAAATAGCTGCAGGCGAAAAACGAGGCCCATCACCGCCACGGGGATGTAGCCATAACCGGCCAAGACGACATTGGTGATAATCAGGGAGATATTGTTTGAAAACTGGAGGATCATCGCCGGCAAACCAATCTTGTAGATATTTAGGATCGTTTTCCAGCGCAGCTTGAGGCTGGAAAAACGGAATCTGAGGACGCTTTTGCCCGAGATAAAGTAATGCAGCATCATCACAATGCCCACGATCTTGGCCAACATCGTAGCGATGGCGGCACCGCGGATCCCCATCCCCAGGGTAAAGATAAAGATGGGGTCCAGGATGATATTGGCCACTGCGGAGACGATCATCATGTTCATGGAGAGCATCGGGTTCCCCTCGGCACGGACGACGTTATTTAGGATCATGATCAGGAAAAACAAGGCCGATCCGCTGGTAATAACCAGTAGGTATTCTTCTGTGAGCGCAATAATATCGGGGTTTGTCCCCAGAAATACCAACAGGGGACGCATGTAGATGAACCCGGCCACCGCAATGATGAAGCCGAAGACCATCGCCAGCGTGATCACCTGCCCCAATGCGTTCTCTGCCTCTTCCCTGTCTTTGGCGCCGAGAGAGCGAGAAACCAGCGAAGCAGCCCCTATACCGCTACCGACGCCGATCGCCCCCATCAACATCTGCAAGGGGAAAGCAACGGAGAGGGCGGCGATGGCCTCGCTGCCCAACCTCGCGACAAAAAAAGTATCCACAACATTGTAGGTGGCCATTACCAACATGCCCACGATTGCCGGCAAAGAAAAACGATATAGAAGCGTCGTTATATTGTCTTCTCCGATGTAGGCCGAGCCATTATCTTTATCGTTGTCCTGCACTACATCAATTTGAAACTGATCGCTTTGCAATTAAAAAATGTGCCTCCTTCTTTAAAAAAAGCCCGCTGGAAACAGCCTGCCGGCGGTAACCCGGCGGCAGTTTTAACAACCTTCCAAGTAGCCTTGTTTTTTTCTATACAAAGGATATTATAACATAAAACCAACCCTGACTGCACGTTAACCGCTTCTATCTGATACACTATGATCAGATAACGCCGGCCGGAAGGGAGAAAATCCTTTTCTATGCCGTTTATGCCGTTTGCCAAAATACCTGCCGACAGAACACAGCAGCCCGGAAAGGATTGAGCGCAAAGTGCATCTGAGGGAGATCAAAACTAAAAAATTATCGACGATAAAGCTTTTCTGGGGGGACTGTTTCGAGGGGATGAAAAAGCATCTCGACGAAAAATCCATCGATGTCATCGTCACATCGCCCCCATATAACATAGGGGTAGACTACAACAGATATAATGATAAAATGCCTCGGAAAGAATACCTAAACTGGCTCGGCAGGTGGGCTGAAATTGTGAAAAATGTTTTGAAGGATGATGGATCGCTTTTTCTCAATATCGGTTCGAAACCTTCGGACCCCTGGGTTCCCTTTGAAGTTGCCTTTGAAATGCGGAAACATTTTGAACTGCAAAATGTAATCCATTGGATCAAATCGATCTATATCGAGCACGAAAGCTACGGAGAAAAAATTGAGCTGAATGTGGGCCATTATAAACCCATCAACAGCAAGAGATTCATAAATGATACCCATGAGCACATATTTCACCTTACAAAATATGGAAACACAGAGCTGGACCGCTTGTCCATCGGGGTGCCCTACAAAGACCAGACCAATATTGCCCGCTGGAACAGCGGAAAAAAAGGGTTGCGCTGCAGAGGAAATTCGTGGTATATCCCCTATAAAACTATTTTAAACCGCATGAAGGACCGGCCTCATCCGGCCAGCTATCCTGCAGAACTTGCCAAGATGTGTATCCGGCTGCATGGCGTTGATAAAACAGAGCTCGTAATGGATCCTTTTTTGGGCATCGGAAATACCGCTGTTGCCTGCAGCAGATTGGGCCTCGATTTTGTGGGGTTTGAGATAGATAAAACTTATTTCGATGAAGCCCTAAGAATTTTAGAGGGAGAAAATGGCACCTGATATTAGATATTAACACTTTTGGCAGTATCATGGGAAAAGAAAGAACCCCAGGAGGGGGTGCACTTGGCTGCCCGCTTCCCCATGGGGTTTCCGACTACCTTTCGTGTCTAAATGATGTGTGCTACCCGCACGCAATCGTAAGTAGATGATAGCAATCTGGCAATCTTGTAGACGAGGGGACAATACCAGTGGCAAACTTTCCTTTAAAATTTTAGGCTTTTGCCTCCTTGCGGGAGGCTTCATAGTAATCCCAGAACATTTTTTTAAGTTCTTCTTTATCCAGAAGTTTGCCACTGGACACAACCTTGCCATCGATAGCTACTACCGGCAGTTCTTCCTTCAGATCCATCTTTTCAATTATATCCTTTCTGGTAACTTCTTCCAACACAAACACTACTGGTATACCGGCAGTCGCCATGAGTGCAGCTTGAGACAGAGCTTTGTTTTTCTCCACATCAGAATCTATAATTGCAATTTTAATCGCAACCGACCTCCTTTCTGAAATGATTTTTTGAAAAGAGAATCTTTTATCTCTTACAGGAAAACCTTTTCAGGTTTCCCTAGTTTTAATACTCTAAAATTTAATTTACCATATAAAATAATATGTGTCAAAATAATTAGGACGGTATCCAATGCGTCGCCCTTTTCATCGTTTTTTCATCGTAGATGAAACAGCCGTTGCGCCCGCTTTGTTTTGTTTCGTAGAGAGCAACATCGGCCTTGCGCAGCAGCTCGATGTAGGTAGTTCCATGCTTGGGGGCAATGGCAACGCCGATGCTTAGCGTGGAATAGAACGCCGTTCCTTCTTCGGTATAGAGGGGCCTCTTGCTCCAATCGCCGATCAGTTTTTTTATCCTTGCTTGAATGCCCTCCAACCCACGGGCCGGCGTGCAGAAAGCAACGAATTCGTCCCCGCCAAAGCGTGATATGATGTCGGTTGAGCGAAAGCTGTTGCTTAAAATCCGGGCGAAGTCTCTTAGCACCCGGTCTCCCACGATATGGCCGTAGCTGTCGTTGATATCTTTAAAGTGATCCAGATCGATGAGGATAAATGCAGAGATGACATCCTCCGGAAACTCCTGTTTCAGCAGCAGGGCAACCTGTTGTTCGAGAGCCCCCCGGTTATACAGCCCGGTCAGCGCATCGGTGCGCGCCTGCCGGTAGGCCTCATCGAGCCTCTGATATACCATGGTCGATGCCAATAAGGTGGCGATAGCCTGGACTGTCTCCGCTTCGTTTTCGTTGAGGCGGGAGAGAAACGGGGGCGCCTCCATCATCCGCCCGGTGATCAATATGCCGGCCAATTTATTTTCCACCACGATGGGGGTGGATATAAAGTAGGGGATGTTTAGGATCGCCCTAAGATCGGCCAGGAAACTTCGATCATCGGCTGCGGTGACTAGAACAGCCTTTGCCGTGCTGAGCAATGCGGGGTCGATCTTGATCTGTTTCCCCATCAGGGCCTCTTTTTCTTCTTCTGTGTAGCCTTGCAAAACGGCGGGGATGAAGTATCCCTTCGCCCCGGGGAAAAGAAGCACGGTTTTCTGCATGTTTAGCGCAGCGTTGATGCGTCGTGTAGTAGCCAGAAATAGATCTGTCTCACTGTCTCCAACATCCCTTAAGGATACAGACAGCTCTGCCAGCAAGCTGAAACCCCTGCGTTTTTGTTCCAGCTCATTGCGAATTGCAATGTTTTGGGCATCTAAGGCCAGCACTTTGGCCATATTTTGCACACAAAATTTTTCTACCTGCCTGTACGATAAATTTTTTTCTCTGTGCGAGGCGGTCTTTGGGGCGGCCCAAACCCGTCCTTTATCCTGCCCGGCTCTCCTTTCCCCACCAACAGCGCCTCTCCCTTTGGAGAACACGCAGAATACTCCCGTCCAATCGAGGCTTCTCGCTTTACCGCCGATGGAAGCGATCTCTACGCCGGAATAGAGCCCAAAAAGCGGAAAACGATCTTGCACGACATCCTGTATGACGCGGGCGTCTTCAATGTCGTTTCCCCCGTACCCGGCACAACGCCCGGCACAGTTTATGTAGATGGCAAAGAAAGGCTCTCTATCCCCGAGGCCGGCCAACAAGTTCTCAAGTTTTGGCGGTATGTAGTCGGGTTCCTGTGTCCGGTACATAACCTGAAATTTGGTCCCGGCCACCATATCCGGTTCGAACATTACAATCCCGCCCCGTTCTTTATCGATGCTCTGGCAAAGTCTGCTGGCATAGTTTTTTTCGTCGAAATCCTCGTCGGCCGCACCGTGGTTGATTCCAAAAATCAGGAAAAAAGGATATTCATCCGGCGCGATCGAAGAACCCAGAAGTTCATCGATGAAGGGGATGGCCGGTTTCCCATCGATTTCAAGGATAGTTGAACCATCTGCTTTGGTGACCGTATAATAGGGCGAAGCGGGATGGCAACCATGCAGAATGACGTTGTCGATATGGATGTCGTTGGAAAAAGTCAGCGCAAAGGCGTGGCTCTCTTCCGTCGTATGGCCCAAAAACTGCCGGGTGGGCGTCAATATGTGATCGCCTTGCAAACCGGCCCCCATCAGATCGGGCAGAAAGCCCAGTTGTTTTTCTATGCCTTCTAAAAGCCAGGTGGACATCACAAGACGGGAATGACCCGGCGCCGGCGTTCTGTGCACAGCATCGTAGAACAACATTACGGGGGAATATGGCGTTACACCCACTTTCGCCAATTTTTCCCCCAGCCGCATGCCGGTATTAAATTCGTCATCGGATAGCCCGCCTGCACTTAGAACCTGGTAGCTGCTGCCGTCCAACCAGATACAGGCAACGCCAACCTGATCGCCTGCGTAGCCGAATGCATCGTTGGTGATAATCCCCGCTGCTCCCCCACCAAAGATACAATGGGAGTTGCCGGTTATTTTGGCAATCTCCCGGCGCAACACTAGCTCGTCATGGCGCGCCGTACAAAAAAGCAAGACGAGATCGCACCGCTCTCCCCTGCCGGAGGCGATAAGAGCCTGCTGTGCTGCCAGATTCCCGGCCAGTGCGCTGTCCGGGTGATCACAATATCCTACCTCAACTTGCATCTTTGACACATATATGATTAACCG
>JAAZMI010000055.1 GCA_012798895.1 Bacillota bacterium | reverse complement strand
TCCGGGTTGCGCACAAGCCTTAGTACCAGATCGCCGCCTTTTTTGACTTTTTGCGGCTGGCTCTCCGCCGGGCGGTAATCGGCCACGGCTGCGGTTTTAATAACGATCTGGGCTATGGGAAGCTTCTCCATTACGACACGGTGCATCTCCCGCGCAGATTCGATCGGGCAAAGTTCTACCCCGGGCGGCGGTTCCAGGGAGGTGGGCCCCGTCACGAGGATAACCTGCGCTCCCCTTTCCTTGGCGGCGCGGGCCAGAGCATACCCCATGCGCCCGCTGGAATAGTTGCTGATAAAACGAACGGGATCCAACGGTTCCCTGGTGGGACCCGCCGTGATGAGGATGGTCTGCCCGCGATAATCCGGCACGATCACCGGAGCCAACAACTTATCCCGGATTAGCTTTAACAACCCCGCCGGTTCGACCATGCGGCCCTTACCTACATCGCCGCAAGCCAGCACACCGGAAGACGGGTCGGCAATTACGAAACCCCTACGGCGCAGCCGTTCTATATTTTCCTGAACGACCGGGTTGTGAAACATAGCCGTATTCATCGCCGGGGCAAGAATAACAGGACGTTTTAAGGGATCGACGGCCAGAAACAAGGTGGTAAGTAGGTCATCGGCCAACCCGGCAGCCAGTTTACCTAAAAAATTGGCTGTAGCCGGGGCTACCACAAAAGCTTGCGGCTCGCGGGCCAGATCGATATGTATGGTTGCTGAACCATAGGAGGGTTCGAACAAGGCACTGTAAACCGGGCGCCCAGTCAGGCTTCTTAACGTAAGGGGCGCCAGAAAAGCCTTGGCGTTATCCGTCATTACGGCTTGTACAGCCGCACCCTCCTTGATCAGCAGCCGGGCCAGTTCAGCGCCTTTGTAGGCCGCAATACCACCCGTCAATCCCAAAAGAATGATCTTGTTTTTCAACATAGTCTGCTCCGTTATCTGTTATGTTTCAAAAAACTGCGTGCCGGGCGAACCCGACCAAAGATCGAGATCACTTAATGCCATCCTTTATCCTTTCAAAATAGATCTTGTCGACTGCAATATCTTCCAAGGCCGCAGTCACTTCCTTAATAAAATCAGAATCATCTCTGTTTAACTGGTTTTCCCTTAATTGGCGCGCTCTTTTGGCCGTCATGATCACCAGGGAATACCTGCTGTCCACTTTTTTTAACAACTGATCAACAGAAGGATAGATCATCCTTTTTCACCTTCTTTTAAGCGACGAATCATATTTTGGTTCCTTTCCGCCCGGCATTTTTCCGCTAAAATAATCGCTTCCACAGCCTTTGTCGTCTCCACTACATCTTCGTTGATCACCACATAATCGTACTTGCAAGCCTCTTCTATCTCCCTGCGGGCAGCGGCAAACCTTTCCCTGATAGCCGCCTGGCTGTCCGTACCCCGGCCTTGAATCCGGGCCCACAGCTCCTCCATAGAAGGGGGCAATAAAAAAATAAAGATCGCTTCTTTTTCTCTACGGCGAACCTGTTCCGCTCCCTGTGTATCGATCTCTAAGATAACATCGAACCCCAGTGCAAGTTTTTCCTCTACCTGCTCGCACAAGGTTCCATAGTAATGGCCGTAAACATGGGCCCATTCCAGTAAAGCATCCTCCAGAATAAGCCTTCGGAAATCTTCTTCAGAAGAAAAAAAGTAGCTTACGCCGTCTTCTTCCCCTTGCCGGGGGGGGCGGGTGGTGAGTGAGATGGCATTATACAATTTTGAATTTTCCCGGGAAAGCCTGCTGCAGATCGTCCCCTTACCTGTTCCGGAAGGCCCGGAGATGACAACCAAAACCCCTTTCATCATCTCTTCATACCGGATCACAGATCGGTTACACCCGGGAACCGCTTTCTTCCTGCACCGGATCCCGGTTTTGCAGGCGATGCCGTACCGTCTCCGGTTGCACAGCGGATAGAATCACATGCCCGCTATCGGTGATGATCACAGCACGCGTCCTCCGCCCGTAGGTGGCATCAACCAGCATGCCCCTGTCTCTAGCCTCCCCAATGATCCGCTTAATCGGGGCGGATTCAGGGCTGACAATAGCAATGATACGGTTTGCCGATACGATGTTTCCAAAGCCGATGTTTATTAGTTTAATATGCATTTTAACCTGATCCCGACCAAGCGTTTTCAATATTTTTACATCCTCGATTGAACCGGAATCAGGCCTGCACCTCCTTTATCAGTTGAAGATCATTTGCCCCGTAATTCAAGCAAGATTAGATAAGTCGTCCATTACTCGATGTTTTGCACCTGTTCCCTAATCTTTTCAATCTCACTTCTGGCTTCCACTGCAAGATGGGAGATATCCAGATCGCTGCTTTTGGAAGCGATCGTATTTACTTCCCTGTTCATCTCCTGCATAAAAAAATCTAATTTACGGCCCACAGCTTCATCTTTTTGCATTGCCTTGCGGAAAAGTTTTAGGTGGCTGTCCAAGCGGACAGTTTCTTCCTCAATATTACATCTTTCCGCGAAAAAAGCAACCTCTGTAAAAAAACGTTGCCGATCATATTCCCGTCCGGCATGGAGCTCTTCTAAACGCACCTGCAATTTTTCCCGGTATTCTTCCAAACAAAGTGGAACCCTCTTTCTAATCCGGGTATTATATTCCTCCAGTTTATCCAACCGCGAAAGAATGTCCGCCTCCAGCCTCTCCCCCTCTTCCTTTCTCTGCTGAATTAATTGGGAGATGGCTTCATCCATTGCGCCCTCCAAAAGCGGCGTTAATATCTCTGGATCCACGGGAAGATTTTCCAGGTTTAAAACTTCCGGTAAAAGTGCCAATTCGGTAACCGTTAGCTTTTTTACAGGTAACTGCAGAGAATCCTGCAGCCTTTCCAGTGAATCAAAATAAGCCGCGGCCAACTCCCAATCGATCGTCACACTTTTTCCCTTTCCCCGACTCCTCTCCAGGGTAATGAAGATCTCTACCCTCCCCCGGTGGATCTTCTCCTGCAACATGCGCCTGATCTTATCCTCCAGCGACCAGAGGTCTTTCGGTGCCCTGAGCACCAGATCAAAATAACGATGATTTAAAGTTTTGATCTCGATCAGAAAACGATAACCGTTAACGCTCTCCTCCCCTCTGCCATAGCCCGTCATACTTTTAAGCAAATTCATACCCCTTTTATTCGGCTTTACCCGGACGATTTTTCTATTTACCCTATTTTATCATAATAACGGGCATAATCAAGGGAAAAAAAGAAATTGATGCCCAACGGGCAAGCTTGCGGGATTCTTCTTTCATTGGCAAGAGTATCCTTCAATTCCATCGCCATCAATTAGCTCTTGTGCAAGAAAAAACCGACAAAATAAGGAAGGATGGAGACGATAAAGATGAGATACCAATCTTGACCCCGCAGGGGGTAGGTTTTGAAAACAGCTTGCAGGAAAGGATGGTAGACAATGATGACCAGAAGGAAACAGGAGAAAATTACCGCCCCGATAAGCGCCCAGTTACACCTTGGGCTTGTTTCCCAAACCGTCCGCTTCTCGGAACGGCATTCAAAAACATGGAAAAGCTGGGTAACGATCAAGGTGGACAGAGCCATCGTCTGGGCATAGATCAATACCTCCGTCTGCCGGAGCGCCAGCGCAAAGATGAGCACCGAGGTTGCACCGATAATAATGCCACGAAGCAATATCTTTCTCCAGAGCCCCCGCCCCAGAATTCCCTCCTGCGGGGAGCGGGGGGGATCCTGCATGACGTCATCTTCGGGTGGCTCCAAACCAAGAGCAATGGCCGGAAGGCCGTCTGTCACCAGGTTGACCCAGAGAATTTGGATGGGGCGCAGAGGCAGGGGCAACCCCAAAACCATAGCTAAAAACATGGTTAGAATCTCTCCGAAGTTACACCCTAACAGAAAACGGATGAATTTGCGGATGTTTTCATAGATATTTCGCCCCTCCTCTACTGCGGCAACGATCGTTTTAAAATTATCGTCCGCCAGAATCAGGGAGGCCGCTTCTTTGGTCACCTCTGTTCCCGTCGAACCCATGGCGATGCCGATATCGGCTTCTTTTATAGCCGGGGCATCGTTGACCCCGTCTCCGGTCATGGCCACAATATGCCCGCGGGCTTTTAAGCAGCGTACTATGCGCAGCTTATGTTCCGGGTTGACCCGGGCAAAGACGGCAAAACTGTCAATATCCCTGAAAAGCTCTTTTTCGCTAAGCCGATCAAGCTCTTCCCCGGTGATGACCCTGCTACCGGGGCGCAGTATGCCCGTCTTCTGCCCGATGGCCATCGCCGTATGCCGGTGGTCTCCCGTAATCATCTTAATGCCGATACCGGCCCTGATACAGCTCTGTATCGCTTTAAAGACAGCAGGGCGGGGAGGATCGATCATCCCGCAAAAACCGGCGAAGATCAGCTCCGTCTCAACTTCGCCTGCCTCCGCCCGCGTGGGCTCGATATGCCCCGGTAATAGGCGGTAAGCTACCGCCAACGTCCTAAGAGCCTCCGTCGCCATCTCATCGACCCGTGATAAGATCCTTTGTCGATCGCCGGGATGCAGAGGCCTCACCCGTCCCCCTTCCAGCAGGTAAGCAGATTTTTCAAGCAGGCTCTCCGGTGCCCCTTTCACGTAGATAACTTTTTCAACGCCCTTTTGATAGATTATAGACATACATTTCCGCTCGGCATTAAAGGGAAATTCCTTGATCCGAAGATAATTATCTTCCAGTTCCTCCTTCCAGAAACCGGCTTTGGCCGCACAGATCAAAAGGGCCCTCTCCAGGGGATCACCCTGCAGCATCTCCCGTGGCGCCCCCCGCACCGGCCCGGGCCCGGCAAACACGGTTTCATCCCCGAGCAGTCCCACAGGGCGCAGTAAGGTAGCGTTATTGCAGAGGGTCATACCCAAGAACAACTGCCTAAGGCCTGCTTCTGGCGATGCACCGATCCTTTTCCCGGCGGCGTAGATCCCCCCCTGCAGATCGTCCCCTTCACCCTCCACGTTGTAAAAACGGCCCTCCGCATAGATTCTCTTCACTGTTAGCCTGTTTTGGGTGATCGTCCCCGTTTTATCCGCACAGATCACCGTCGCGCAGCCCAGGGTTTCCACGGCCGGCAGACGCCGCACGATTGCCCTGCGCCTGGCCATGCGCTGTACGCCGAGGGCCAGCGAAATGGTAACTATAGCCGGCAACCCCTCGGGAATAGCCGCCACAGCCAGGGAGATTCCGGCCATGAACATCTTATATAACTCCTCTCCCCGCCAAAGCCCTAGCAAAGCCAGGCCCAGACAGAGCAGAAAGCAGGCGGCCACCAGGTATTTCCCCAGTATGGCCAGGCGCCTCTGCAGCGGTGTGCTGCCTGTCTCTGCTTCCTGCATCAAGGAAGCGATCCGGCCCATCTCTGTCTGCATGCCGGTGGCCACCGCCACGCCAAAACCCTGGCCGTTGACGATCAGCGTGCCCTTGAAAACCATATTCTTAACATCGCCAAGTGAAGAAGGCAGCACCTTTAGGGTTGATGTCTCCTTTTCCACCGGCGTCGATTCCCCCGTCAGCGGGGATTCATCAACTTTCAGCGCGTCGGCATCCATTAAGCGCACATCAGCACAGACGCGGTCGCCGGCTTCCAAAAGAATAAGATCGCCGGGGACCACCTGCCAGGCGGGTATCTCCTGGCGCAGACCGTCTCGCAATACATTGCCCCGGGGTGCAGTCATCTTCTGCAGGGCGGCAAATGAACGTTCTGCCCTAAATTCCTGAACGAAACCAAGCACCGCATTTAAAACGACGATCACGATGATGGTCAGAGCATCGCTGTATTCCTTTAGCAACCCGGAGATAAGCGTGGCTACAAGCAGGATCAGTACCATAAAATCCCTAAACTGATCGAGAAAAATCTCTGCCATTCCTTTTTGTTTTTTTTCCTGCAAGGTGTTGCTGCCCCACTGCTGCAGACGGCGGGAGGCCTCCAGCCCGGCCAGTCCATGGCCCGGCTCCACCCTGTAGTGGCGGTAGATCTCCCGCAGAGGGGAGAGGGCCCAGAGAATGGAGGTAGATCTCTTCATTTTTTCATCACCGTTCTGTTTTTTTGCAAAAAAGATGCCCGGCTCTGCCGGCAAAATCCCGTTTCTATTCATATTCCTTTCCAAAGGAAAAAATGACCCGCTTGTCCCGGGTTTTCCAAGGGTTCAGTGTTTGCTTTTTCTACCGGCGGCAGTTATACTTACTGTGGAATCAGCTCCAAGCGGAAATTAAAGATCCAAAACATTTTAAGGGCTGCGGCCATCTTTGGGTTTTAACCCCTAAGGCGGCCGCGGCCGGGGAACAAACTGTACCATGGGGAGGAAACCAGGATGGCTTTTGATGCCTTTGTCCTGAATGCTGTAGCACAAGAAATAGAAGAAAATATCCTGGAAAACCGGGGACGATTAAATAGAGTATATCAACTGAACCCCCGGGAGATGCTGCTGTTCTTTAGAGGGGGGGTGCCTTTAACACCGCTTTTTATCTCTATACATACGCAGAGAGGACGCATCAACTTTACAGAACGCAATTTTAGCCACCCCCCGACCCCCCCACCTTTTTGCATGCTCGTGCGCAAACACCTCGTAAACGGCCTCCTCGCCTCCCTCGAACAGCCTCCCCTCGAAAGAGTGCTCTACCTGCACTTCACCGTCTTGAATACACGAGGGGAGAAAGTGCAGAAAACATTGGCTGTGGAGATCATGGGGCGTCACAGCAACCTTGTCTTGCTGGATACCCCCGATCGAAAAGGAAAGCAGATCATCCTCGGCGCCCTAAAACCGATACCATCCTCTCTAAACCGCTACCGGGTGCTTCTGCCCCGCCACACCTACATTCCGCCGCCGCCACAGGAAAAATTACACCCTTATGCTCTTAACTATGAACATTTCCAGCAGGAGATAGAGAGGCTGGAAAACCAACCCGCCTCGAGGGCGCTATTGGCCAACCTGCAGGGGCTTAGCCCCTTTTTGGCGACAGAGATCGCCGCCCGGGCCGGTTCTACCTTTCTAACAGCAGAAGCAGCGCCCGTTCTTTGGCAAAAGCTGTATGAAGTTTTAGATATCTACCGGGATCGGAACTGGAACCCGGCATTGTTTCTGGATCCGCAAGGCCAACCCTATGATTACCACGTCTTAAAACCGGCGCAGCCCCTTCCCGGGCGCCAACAGTTCTTTTCTTCGATCAGCTCTCTTTTAGATGAATTTTATAGCGCAAAAGAAGAGAAGGAAGATAAGGAAAAACTATGCCTCTTAGTAACCCGCAGTGCAGAACAAGCCCTAAAGAAAAACAAACGCAAAGAAAAAAACCAGCTATTAGAGCTGGAGAAAGCCGCTAAAGCTGATTATTATCGCCAGTGCGGCGAACTGTTGCTGATCAACCTGCATCAGATCCCGGAAAAATCGAATGAAGTGCTTCTGCAAAACGCCTTCCGGGCAGAAGAAGATTACGTTAAAATAAAACTCGACCCGCAGGTATCACCCTCTGCAAACGCCCAGCGCTATTTTCGAAGATACCGCAAAGCCCGTCAGGGGAAAAAGAAGATTGCCGCCCGGCTGCAGCAGACTCGCCAGGAGAAGGCCTACCTCGAAAACGTGCTTTTTGCACTCGAAAAAGCCGATATGGCAGTTTTGCAGGAGATTAAAGCAGAACTGGTGGCAACCGGTTACCTGCCGGCCCCCAAAAAACCCCGCCCTCAGAAAACAAGATCGCAGCTAGTTCCCTTAAAATTCACCTCTTCTCGGGGAGAAGAAATTATCGTGGGGCGCAACAACCTCCAAAACGAATTCCTTGTGCACCACTTCGCTGCTAAAACCGATCTTTGGCTACACGCCAAGGATCTGCCCGGTTCCCATATCATCGTCAAAGCAGAGCACCCCCGGGAAGAGACGATCGAAGAAGCAGCTCTACTAGCTGCCCATTTCAGCCGGGGCGCCCATTCCTCCAATGTTCCTGTCGATTACACGCAGGTTAAAAATGTCCGCCGGTTGGGGAAAAAACCGGGGCTTGTCACCTACAGCAATTACAGAACAAAATATGTTACGCCACACGAAGAAAAGCTGCGTTCTTTTATCGGTAAAACCGGAAAGCCCTAATTTTCAACGTCTGTTACCCCAAGACAAAGCCGGGGGGTATTATGATTTTTGTGCTTAAGACAAATTATTCATTTCGTTCAGAGCGACAAAAACTGTTTTTTCCGTGGCCCCACACATTTCTACGTAACAGGTTCACTCCTCCCCTACGATTCAGCACACAATTCTTTTTCCCTCAAGCTCCATAATAACATCGGCCGGTTCACTCTTCCTCTACGATCAGAACCTCTTCTTTGGCATCTACTTCCCGCAGGCAGACGGCAATTTTTTCGCTGCGGCTGGTGGGCACATTTTTGCCCACGAAATCCGGGCGGAGAGGCAGTTCACGGTGGCCGCGATCAATTAAGACGGCAAGCTGGATAAGGCGCGGCCGACCCCGATCCATAAGTGCTTCCATGGCTGCCCTTACAGAGCGCCCCGTATAAAGGACATCATCCACCAAAACGAGAACCTTCCCCGTAACCTCAAAGGGAAGGAAGGCGGCCTCTTTGCGGGCCCCGGCCGGATTATCGACCTGCCGGTCATCGCGGTAAGGTGTAATATCCAGCAACCCTACGGGCGGCCCGATCCCCTCTATCTTTTTGATCAGCCCGGCCAGCCTCTGTGCCAGGGGCTCTCCCCGGCGTTTTATGCCGACAATGGTCAGATCTGCGGTGCCCTTGTTGCGTTCAACAATCTCATGGGCAATGCGTGTCAAGGCACGGCGGATACCGTTTGCATCCATGATCTGTCTTTTGCGCATTCCTTTTCCCCTCCCGTTTCGACAACCATTTCAAAAATTCGCAGAATTCCCTTCCGGGCTCAACGATAAATTCCTGGTATTCTTTGCTGCGGGGATGCATAAAACCCAGTGTTCTAGCATGTAACATCTGCCCCTGCCGGTTAAAAGAAGACTTCTTAGGGCCATAAAGGGGATCGCCTATAACAGGACAACCAATGGAAGCAAGATGCACCCTGATCTGATGTGTCCGGCCTGTCTCCAATAACAATGAAAGAAGCGCATAAGAGCCCCACCGCTTCAAGACCCGGTAATGTGTAACAGAACGGCGGCCCGTCCCATCTTCCCGGATAGCCATCCTTTTCCGGTAATGCCTGTCCCGCCCCAGAGGTGCATCTATGGTTCCTTCCTCCGCCGGGGGCCGCCCCCGGACAAGGGCCCGGTATTCTCTTTTCACTTTTCTGGCCTTAAATTGAGCGGAAAGGTTTTTAAAAGCTAGCTCATTTTTGGCCACAACCAGCAGGCCGGTGGTATCCTTGTCCAGGCGATGAACGATGCCCGGCCGGATCTGATCATCGAAATCGAAAAGAGCCCTGCAGTGAGCCAACAGAGCGTTGACCAGGGTGCCCCGGCGATGCCCTGCTGCAGGGTGCACGACTTGGCCCCTGGGCTTGTTGACCACCAACAGATCTTCGTCCTCGTAGATTACCTCGAGGGGGATGTCCTCCGGTTCAACGCGGAAGATATCCGGCGGGGGAATCCACGCCTCCACTCTCTGGCCGGCCTGCAGACGGTAAGAACCTTTCAGCTTCTTTTGATCATCGACTAAGACGTTGCCCTGCAGGCACAACTTTTTCCAGTATGAACGTGAAAAGGAACCCCCCCGGGCCGTTAAGAACAGATCCAACCTGGTGCCCTTTTCCTCCGCGTCTACAACAAAAACCTTTCGTTCCATGTAAGATCCTTTCTTATGCGGTTCACTCTCTATGCCCCGGGGGGAGAAAATCCGGATCTAAAAAACCGGCGGCCAGCAGAAAAATACCGAGAACGAGGGCCACATCGGCAAAGTTGAAAACCGGCCAGAAACGAAAATCTAAAAAATCGATAACATAGCCCGTGCGCAGCCTGTCGCCAAGATTGCCCAGGACACCCCCCAGCAGCAGAGCCAGGGCAAGACGCGATAAAAAAAAGTGCGTCTTCAGATAGCGGCCCCCAAAAATAATCAAAAAGATGACGAGAAGAGAAGCAACGATAAAAAAGGATGTCTTATGGGCTAAAAGCCCAAAAGCACCCCCCGGATTGCGGACATAGGTTAAGTGAAAAATGCCCGGCAGGAGGGGCCGGCTTTCCCCCAACATGAAAACCCGCCCCACCCAAAATTTGCTGAGTTGATCGCCGGCAAAAACAAGCAGGGTGATCAAGGCAAGAGCGCGGTCTGTCAACTGTTGCTTCCGGATCCACCTCAACAGAGATTGGGGCAGATATACACCTTTTTTTGTCTTAATCTTCTCCTCCTCCGGCATCTTCTTCCTCTCCCCACTCTTTTTTTCTTTTTATCTCGCGCCTGGAAGGTAACGCATCCATGTGATCCACCCGGCCGATCTCTTCCCCAGCATCAATAAAAGCGGGGTTATCCACATTGCCGGGTACATCCTGTGGTGAACTGGAGGTACCATAGCGTGCCACCTTTTGCCAGGCATCCTCCCCGTCGAACCCGGTATAATCCTGGCCGTCCTTAAAAGTACGTAGAAAAGGCGGTGCCAGCACAGATTCCTCCACAGGGCGATCTGCATCTTCTTCCCTGCTGCTCTCCTCCTGCCTGGTCTGACAACGCCGGCAGCAGGCAGCATAAGGAAGGGCTTCGAGGCGTTCGCGCCCAATCTCCCGCCCACAGACTACACAGCGTCCATAGACCCCCCGGTCAAGTCTCTCCAGGGCCCGGTTAATCTCATCCAGGGTCTTTAAACGGTTTTCGTGCAGGGCCAGATCCTTAGAGCGTTCAAAAAGCTCCGAACCGGTATCAGCCGGATGATTGTCGATAAGGGAGAGTTCGCCGGTGCTGTCTTTCAAAGAGCTGTGCCGGCCCCTCCCTTCCTCGCCTGCATCCTGGAGGAGAGCCGCTTTTTCTTGTTGCAACAAACGGTTAAAATGCGCATAATCCAGTTTTGCCATTCTTTTCACCGTTTCTTTCGTTATCTACTTTCAAAGGTAGGTAAGGACAATGCGGACCAGTTCGGCAATAAAATCCCCGATCAGCGGCAGCTTTAAAACAACCAATTTTTGTAATAGATAGAGGAGCAGGGCCCCCAAAATGGTCATGCCGAAGATGATGCCCAGGCCACGCACGACGCCTCCCAAAAAGTTAACCATTAGATAGCGCCGGGGATTGTTTAGCTGCTCCAGATAAGCCGCTATATTAAATTTTTCCATCTGCTGGGCCAGCTCTGCCAGCTTATCCAAAAGTACCCGCCGGCCCTTTGCCTCCTCCTCCCGGGTTTTTCCATGGCGATCTTCATCCGCTTGCAAAAATTTCCTCCACCTTTTCCAGTACCTATATATTCCCCCGGGATATATTTTTCACTCTTTTTGCGCCTGGTTATCCGGCCCGGCAACCGTCTTGCTCCGTGCCAGAATCTCGCGGCAGCGGGAACACACTTCCCCTTGTTCGTCCCCGTATTGCCCCACTGTCGGCGAATACATCCAGCAACGCTGACATTTAGAACCCGGCGCTTTATAGATCTTAAGGCTCAAACCCAGATCCTGGGCGGCAACCAGACCATCCCCGTCTCTCCCGCCCTCCGCCGGCCCGATGCCGGCACCGGGTTCATGCAGGCGGCAATCCGAGACAATCAACAGCATGGGAAGCAGCTCTGCGTACGCAGCAAGTTTGGGGTAGAGTTCCGCATCCGGGTAGAGTTCGACAGCAGCCTGCAGGGAAGAGCCGATCAGCTTTTCTCTCCGAGCCGCCTCTAAAACCCGGTTGCTCTCCTCCCTCAACTGCAGCAACACCTCCCAGCGATCAGCCAGTTCCTGATCTGCATAGTAAGCAGGAAGTTCGGGCCAGGCTCTTAGAAACACGCTTTCTCCTTTCTCGAAGGGAAGGTAAGACCAGATCTCTTCCGCCGTAAAAGAAAGGACGGGAGCGATCAATAGTGTAAGCGTTTTTAGGATCTCCGCCAGCACCGTCTGGACCGCCCGGCGGGAAGAGGCCTCTTTTTCCAGCACATAGAGCCGGTCTTTGACCAGATCGAGGTAGAAATTGCTCATATCCACGGCGGCAAAGTTGTGGATGGCATGAAAAATCTGGTGATATTCGAAGTTCTCATAGGCGGCTGTGGTTTTTTCGACCAGTTTAAATAAGCGGTGCAATGCCCAGCGATCCACCTCTGCAAGCTGTTCGTAGGGAACACCGTGCTGTGCAGGCTGAAAATCGTAACAATTCCCCAACAAGAAACGGCAGGTATTGCGGATTTTGCGATATATTTCGGCCAACTGTTTCAATATCTCCCTGGAAAGGTGTACATCGGTCGTAAAATCGGCGCTGAAAACCCAGAGACGTAGAATATCCGCACCATATTTTTTGATCACTTCCTCCGGGGCAATCACGTTCCCCAGGGATTTGGACATCTTCTTGCCTTCGCCATCCACTACCCAGCCATGGCTGAGCACGCTGCGATAAGGAGGTTTGCCCCTGGCTGCTACAGCCGTTAAAAGAGAAGATTGAAACCAACCCCGGAACTGATCGCTTCCCTCCAGATACAGATCTGCCGGCCAACGCAGATTTTCTACCTCCCGGTCCTGCAAAACAGCATCGTGGCTGGAACCGGAATCAAACCAGACATCCATCGTATCCTGTTCTTTGCGAAAGTCTTTCTTCCCGCAGGCCGGACAGCTGCACCCGGGCGGTAAAATCTCCGCGGCATCGTAGATATACCAGGCATCGGAACCCTCCTTCTGGAAAAGTTCCTGCACGGCGGCGATGCTTTCTGCATTCAAAAGAGGTTCGTCGCAATGGATGCAGTAGAAGATGGGCAGCGGCACGCCCCAGGTCCGCTGGCGGGAGATGCACCAGTCACGGCGTTCCTTGAGCATATTGGCCATGCGGGTCTGCCCCCAGGCCGGGATCCACCGCACCTCCTCTACGGCCGCTAAGGCCTGTTCCCGGAAATCCTGAATCGAAGCAAACCACTGCTCCGTAGCCCGGAAAATCACTTCGTCCTTACAGCGCCAGCAATGGGGGTACTGGTGCGTGATGAAGGAGAGATCCAAGAGAGCGCCCTCCCTCTCCAGCGCCTTTGTAACGGCTTTGTTGCCCTCATCATAGCGCAACCCGGCAAATTCACCTGCCTCCGCTGTAAAGATCCCTTTCTCGTCCATGGGAGCATAGATCGGCAAATCGTACTGCAAACCCGTCTCATAGTCCTCCTGCCCGTGGCCGGGTGCAATGTGCACGCAGCCGGTGCCCTGTTCGAGGGTTACATAGTTGGCCAGGACCACCTTCGATTCGCGCTCATAAAGCGGGTGGCGGTAGGTTAACCCTTCCAGTTCACGGCCCTGGAAGGTGGCACATACTTTGTGCTGCTCAAAACCGATGTTTGCAAATACTTCTTCCTGCAGCTCCTCCGCCAGGATGAAATATTCTCCCCCGGCTTCCGCCAGAACGTAGCGATAATCCGGGTGCAAAGCCGTGGCGAGGTTGGCGGGGATCGTCCAGGGCGTCGTCGTCCAGATTAAAATTGATACCGGCCGGTATGCTGCATCCCATTTCCTTGGGCTGTCGATCACCGGAAATTTAACGAAGATGGAGGGCGAACGCCGCTCTGCATATTCTATCTCCGCCTCTGCAAGGGCTGTTTCACACTGGGGGCACCAGTAGACCGGTTTGAGCCCCTGGTAGATATAGCCTTTCTGCGCCATCTGCCCGAAGATGCCGATCTGCCGCGCCTCATAATCCGGGGTAAGCGTCAGATAGGGATTATCCCAATCGCCCACCACCCCCAGTCTAATAAATTGTTCCCGTTGGATATCCACATAGCGCAGAGCATACTCACGGCACATCCGGCGAAACTCCAGCGCGGAGATCTCCTCCCGCCGGATCTTCTTGGTTTTAATCACCTGGTACTCGATGGGCAGACCATGGGTATCCCAACCCGGAACGTAAGGGATATCGAAACCCTGCATATATTTGTATTTATTAATGATATCTTTAAGAACCTTATTCATCGCCGTACCCATATGAATACTGCCGTTGGCATAAGGGGGCCCATCATGCAGAATAAAAGCGGGCGCCTTCTGCCTGCTTTCCCTCATTTTCTGATAGAGATCGATTTTATCCCAATAGGCCAACCGCTGCGGTTCCTTCTGCGGCAACCCGGCCCGCATGGGGAAATCTGTCTGCGGTAGATTCAAAGTAGTGCTATAATCCATAGACAACTGCCTGGTCCAATCCGGCCATTATGATGTTCAAATAGAGAACCAGGCTCAACCCTCCCCTTTAATTATTTTAATTTATGTCTATATTATTGTCGAAAAATAAAAAATCCCGCCTCCAGGGACGAGAATTTCCCGCGGTACCACCCTTCTGGCAACAGTTTATAACCCTCCCCAAAGGTGGCAGAAGGATACAATTGCCTCTTTATAAGCTTTAACGCAGCCCTGTACTACGCTTACCCTTACGGCCGCCGGCGCAACCAGATCGTACGCTTACCCTCCGGTCCCCCCGCTGCTTTGGGGATAAGAGCTCCCGGGTGATCTTCAGTACGGCTCCCTTACCGGCTTTCACCCAACCCGGCTCGCTGGGAGGGAGTTTAACCCTACTTACTCTCCCGTTCCTGGCTTTTAACCTATTTTACCACCAATTTATTAATTATAGTATACCAGCCCCCCGGCCTGAAAACAAGCCTTGGGGTGGCCCCGTGAACCAAACCGGCGGGAACCTGTTCACGAAATGCCAACACATTAACTTTTAGCCGATATCTTGTACATCGTGCTCATCTTCGTCTTCTGTCTGCAACCAGAAATCCTCCAGCTCCAACGAAGCAAGCTGTGCCTCAATAAAAGACCGAAATCGCAACTTGAAAATCTGGGCCTGCTTATGGACTTCTTCATGTTCGGCCAGGATGCGGCTGGCTTTAAAACGGGCTTCTTCGATAATGCGTTGCGACTCCTTTTCAGCCTCCTTGCGGATCAATTCGGCCTCTTTATTGGCATTGCGCTTAACATCCTCGGCAGTTTCTTGTGCAACAATGATGGAATTGTGCAGCGTCTCTTCCAATTTTTGGTACTGCCCCAGTTGCTCTTCCAACAAGGCGCATCTTTCCTCCAGGCTTACTCTTTCTTTAAGCAGAAGTTCAAATTCCTTGGCCGTCACATCCAAAAATTCATCAACTTCCTCCATCTTATAGCCCCGGAAAGCACGATCAAATTCCTTGTTTTGAATGTCGATGATATTCACAGTTATCCTCCCTTCCCGATCAATACCATACCAAAATATATCGACCATTTTAAATTAAATTTAAATAAAATTATCCTAATAACAGACCCTGTTAACAACATCATACCTTAAACGACAAAAATTGGCAATATTTATTTTTTTGTGGCATTGATCCGGCCGGCAGCTTAGATGATGCGGTGAACCAGAAGATGCGTCCTTCCCTTGCGGCTCTTCCCTCCGACCTCTACGATCTCGATCCTTCCCCTTCCGGCAAGGGAGATCAGATCCCCTTCTTGAACCGCCCTCGCGGGCTGCTTGATAACCTCGTGATTGATCTTGACCTGTTCGCCCCGGATCAAGGGAGCAATCTTAGAACGCGAAAGGCCAAAACCCAATCCGGAGACCGCATCAAGCCTCAAGGAGGCTACTGTGCCTCTGATCTCTTTAACGCGGCGCGGCGCCAAACTTGACCTTAATTCGTCCAGGGGCAACTCCTCTACCTCCAGCGGGTAGCTGCCTGCTTTTTTTAGATTAAATCGCACAAAAGAAGCCAGCTTCCTCGCTAAAATGACGAAAACTTTCTCTGCCCCCTGGTAGATAATATCGCCGATCATCTCTCTTTTTAGGCCCAATCCCAATAGTGCCCCCAGAAAATCCCTGTGGCTGAGCATATCCGCCGGGAAATCACCCCGCAGCACCAGACAGCTCAACACCTCTTTCTCCTCATCGCCGGCCAGCGGAGAAGAAGACAGGCAGATTCTAACCCGCTCCGCAGCAGGATATCCTCCCCAAAGATAGCATTTAAGTTCCGGAAAATGTCGTAGCAGCTCCCGGGCAATCTCCTGTTGCCGCGGGTCAGCAAAAAGTGAACACTGCCTATTTTGAGAAGCAGCCGCCTTTCTAAGCAAGGACAAAAAGGAGGCCGCCCATTTTTTCTCCGTGAGTAATGGATAAGCTAAAAGCTGCTTTTCTTCAGACATCGCCTTCCCCCTTCCCGGGATAAAAGTGGAAAACACCTTTCATTTTTTACTCCGCATCTTAGGTTAAAGCATACCCAATAGGAAACGACGCACCAGGCTCAACACCAACAGGGCAAGAATAGGGGAAAAATCTATGCGGGCCCCGCCACCCGCCCTAAGAGAGGGAATGAGGTTGCGAAAAGGGGCCAGGATAGGTTCTGTAATCTGGTATGTGAAACGAAAAAAATTGTTTAGAAAAGGAATACTAAAAGAGCTTACCGGCAAAAAACTGAAGAGAAGGCGGATGATAATTAAGATGTATAACAGTTCAAAAAGGAGGTTGACAAAACCTTTAAAATAAATTTTAATCACCCTTTCCGATTACATTGGAAGCCCTGCCTAGAGCACCCGATCTGTGTTAGATCTAATGTCGTTCGCCAAAAAGAATGCTGCCTAAACGCACCATGTTTGCTCCTTCCTCTACCGCCACCTCAAAATCGTTGCTCATACCCATGGAAAGATATTTCATCGCAACCCCCGGGATCTGGATCTGCTTGGAAAGATCGGAGAGATGACGAAAATAAGGCCGGGTCTCTTCCGGATCATCAAAAAAAGGGGCAATAGCCATCAAACCCAATATTCGTAGGTGGGAAAAAGTGGCCAATTCGGTCAGGGCATCTTCTACTTCTCCCGGGTGGAAGCCTTGTTTGCTCTTTTCTAAACCGATATTCACCTGTAAAAGGACATCTATCTTCCTGTCGATCTTTTCTCCCTCTCTCTGTATCCTGCGGGCCAATCTCATCCGATCCAGAGAATGGATAAGTTCAAAAGCAGGCAATACTTTTTTTACCTTGTTGGTCTGTAGGTGGCCGATAAAATGCCAATGGATGGCGGGAGGCAGGGCGCCAATCTTCTCCTCGGCTTCCTGCAGGCGATTTTCTCCGAAATGTGCCATCCCCAGGGCATACGCCCGGCGGATTGTCGTTACCGGCACGGTTTTGGTTGCAGCAACGAGGGTGATATCCCCCAAGGAAGCCCCTCTCTTAGCCGCGGCCTTCTGCAGACGTTCCCGCACTGCTGCCAAATTTTTTTCAAGCATCACTACATACACTCCTTTAATGCTACCATCTAAACCGTTGGCCTTCTTTGACGCTCTCCGGGTTGGCTATTATTCTCTGTTGTCCATCCCAACTTTTGATGAAGACATCCTCCCCTTTTTCAAGAAGGAGCTCGATCTCACGGAAATGCACCGCTCCTTTTTCCAAATAGTAGACCCCCTGTTTTTCCCCGGCCTCCACAAGGGCGCTCTTGGGCACGAGCACCCCCGGTTTTTCCTCGTAGACGATCTCTGCTTTACAACAGCGTTGATTATAAAGACCGGGTATCTCCCGATCGATGCGCCATGTTACCAACAGCGTACCATCCGTATCGTTTTCTTTCAGCTCCACCTGTTCACCCCAGACGGGGGTCTCCGGAGCAAAAGAAAAATAAAACTTCACCTTGGGCTTTTCGGCAATCAGTTGCCCCGGATCCCGGGGAAGAACAACGCTGTAATACCAGTAATAATTATCGATAATCTTGAGCAGGGGTTGGGAACGGCACACCCTGTCCCCGGAGCGAAGAGAATCCGCCGGGCATACTTTATCTTGTAACTCTTTCGCCGAAAAATACGGGAAGCCGCCCTGCGGCCCAAATCCTTCCAGGCCCTCAAAATTCAGGCTGACCAGGCCGGGTTCCGGTGCATAGATTTTGACCTCTTCGTGGATAGGTGAAAGATGTGCATGCCCCCGGTCTTGCCCCTCTTCCCTTTCTTCCCCCCAAAACCATCCCTTGAAACGTTGCAACGATGCCTCCGCCCCTGCCGTACCATTACCCTCAGTTTTAGCCTCCTTTTCCAGGGGGGAAGCAGAGATTATTGCCAGTTCCTTATCCACGGGAACCCTCTGCCCGCCGTTAATATTGTAATATACAAACCCTGCACAAGGAGCGAGGAGAACCTTTTCTTTAAAAGTGATGATCCCCGATATAGGAAAAGAGATATCGGCCTTGCTTTCAACAACAGAAACAGTGTGAAGAGAGCTATGGGTGGTTGGCCCCCAAACCCAGCCGATAAGCATCTGCACGATCAAAATAGACGCCAGCGAAAACAAAAGAAAATACACCGGCCCCTGCGATCCCCTGTTTTCCATCCCGGCCTTTGCGGGCACGGTTTCTCCCCGGCCCTGGCCCTCGATCACCTTCAGGTAAGAAGGCCTGGGCCCGGCTCTTGGTTTTCTTCTCCTCATTTCATCACCCCGCTACCCCGGGAAAAAACTGTGCCGGTTTTCCCGCCATACCGCCCCTTAACAAAGCGTGTTAAGCGATAGATAATCAATCCCGGCCTCCACCAGTCCCCGAACCATCTCCTCCGCCCCTTCGGCCTCCATGCCGGAAAGCAAGATGACACGGGATTCGTGCCCGGCGGAGCAATGTTGGTGGATCGCCGCCTCGAGGGCAATCTTATCAGCGAGGCCGGCATCTTCTTGAAATAGAATAAAATTAGAATTGTAGAAATCCTTATCTGTAACACCGGAGACCATGCCAAATTCATGGCGGTCCTTTTCGACAAAACGCGACAACTTGTCCTCGGTTTCCACCCCGCACAGGGCAATGTTTAGCTCATACTCCTCTGCAAAAGATCGGACGCGCCGGGAGAGATGCCGCAAAACTTCAACCGCCATCCCAACAGCAGCCTGCTCCTTCTTCTGCCCTGTGCCGGCCAAGACCCGCAGGGTCTCCGGCAAGCCGGCAATATTAAATGTCAAAAGGCCGTTTTTCAAAGATTCTTGAATGCTTTCCCAGGGGGCCAGGCTCTCGCTTCCCTGATAGAGTTTGTTGCCCATCAGAAAAGGCAGATCCTTGCATTGCAAGGAGGTCAGCACCTCAAAACGGTGCAGCAACTGGCGCACCCCCAGGCGCAGCAGGCGGTCCAACTCTACAAAAAACAGATCATCCGCACGGGTACTCAAGGCCAATCGCGGCAAATTAATGGTCAAAGAGGCGATGTTTCCCCTTTTTTTCCCCCCTTCCGGGCCGCACCTGTTGCCCGACACCCGCAACCCGTTGCCAAAAGAACACGGCCCCGCCGGATCAGGAAAACCGGGGGCACTGTGGGGTACATTACAGACTAAAAATGAAGGGCTACCAACAGCGATTGCTGCCCTTAAGGCCTGTTTATATAGATCATAATTGGGATCGCCGTTAGAAAAATTTATTCCTTTCTGCAGCACAAAAATATACTTTGGCCAGGCACCACTTTTTTCTTTACGGGCCATAATACCATCTAAAATAATCCCGGCAATCTCTCTTCCTTCCGGGGTCTGATCCAGCCCCAACTGTATGCTACAACGCAGCGCACTCCCACCTATATAGGAAAGGGCTCCCAAAAAATCGATAAATGTATATATTCCAGCCCGCAGCTCCTTTTTCGAAGCTTTTATCTTAAAGGTGCGCCACAGCCTGGCCAGCACACAGTCAAAAAAAGGCAGGGCCTGTTCACCAAAGAGATCATGCTGATTTTTCTGTAGAAGCAGGGCCACTCTCCAAAGCATCGCTAAGAAATCGCCGGGCGGAGCCTTTTCATGCAGATCAAAACCCTTTTTAAGCACGGGGAACAGATCCAACTGCAAAGAATCCAAAGTTTTACTATAATAACCCGGGCAATGTATATGAAAACTACCCAGTTGATGGGCAGCCGCGATCTCCGCCGGCAGCAAATTATCGAAATAGTATTTTTGGCTGGCCGCCAAAGCAATCTGATGCATCTTTCCGGCCGGTGAGTACTGGCTATGTTCATCCTGGCCCCGATCTCCCTCGAAGAGCAGTATATCTTTAACGACATCCATAAGCTCTGATTTGGCTTCCCGGATACGGGTTCTCTTCGCCCGGTATAAGATATAGGCTTTTGCCGTCCGGGCATGTCCTCTTTCGATGAGAATCTTTTCCACTGCATCCTGGATCTCTTCCACTGTCGGGATCAGCCCGGCAATCTGCTGCCCCTGAAGATAAGCGATGACCTCCCCCGTCAACTCCTTAGCCAGGGCATAATCCTCTCCGCCCACGGCCTTTGCCGCCTTGAAGATAGCCTGCGTAATCTTAAGGGGATCAAAGGGCACCACTCTCCCATCTCTTTTGCAGATCTCTTTAAAAGGGAAAGCATCCCCCACCAAATTACCACCCCCTCACGCCGGCCGGCCTACCGCCGCCGGGCCTTTGTAGATCATTAAATTCATTATATTAAAGCCCCCGCGGTCTGTCCAATCCTAGCCCCTTTCAAATTCGATGGGATAATCAACGAGAATGGCATCCACACCGATTTTTCGCACCTGCTCCCAAGGAATAATCAGATCGTTTTTGCGGGCACCGAGCATCCCCATAAACCCCCCCGACCCCGGTAGAACAAGCGCCCTGATCCTCCCATTTTCCAGATCCAGATCCAGATCGCTGATCACGCCCAACCTTTTGCCATCGAGGTTAATCACATCCCGATCGCGCAGATCACTGAGACGAACCATACCGTGTTTCCCTCCCCGCCGGCTGATCGCAGCCCTCGTTACTATACTATTATATTATACTTTCGCTTCTAAAACATAACTTAAAAATTAGAACAACAGAACGAATGCCGGCCTCTGCCGGCGATACAGAAAAATCCCCCGCCGCTGGCTATGACGCCGGCAGGGGATCGTCTTATTTTTTTATTCTTTTTTTGAAGATAGGGATCTATTCCTAAAAGATCCCTATGGAATTATTTTCAAAACCGCTATCGGCTTCTTCGCTTACTGCAGGGTTTTGTACCAGTCTTTCATGGGCCGAACTGCGTTCAAGATTATATGTATTGTAGGCAAAGGCCAGCTTTCCCTCTTGCAGGGAGAACTTGAATGAAAAACTGAAAAGAACGAACCCCAACAACAACAGACGTAGGTAACTGTAAAATCTATTCTTATTTCCCTGCATGGTTTACCCTCCTTTGTTTTTAAGATGATAACCTTAAATAAATCTACTGGATATGTTTTCGCAGTTGCCCCAACGCCGATTTTTCGAGGCGTGAAACCTGTGCCTGGGAGATGCCGATCTCGTCGGCTACCTCCATCTGCGTTTTCCCCCGGTAAAACCGGAGCGTCAGGATCAATTTTTCCCTGTCGTTCAATTTTTGCAGAGCATCCTTAATGGAGAGCACATTCAGCCATTTTTCATCCTGGATCTTATCATCGCTGATCTGATCCATAACGAAAATAGGGTCGCCCCCGTCATGAAAGATGGGCTCAAAAAGAGAGACCGGTTCTTGGATGGAATCAAGGGCAAAGATGATCTCTTCTCTGCTCACTAGGATCTCCTGGGATATCTCCTCCAGGGTGGGCTCCCTCGAAAATTTATAGGCCAACTGATCCCTAATCTGCAGCACTTTATAGGCGATATCCCTCAGAGATCTGCTTACCCTTACCGGGGTGTTATCCCTTAGGTAACGGCGTATCTCTCCGACGATCATGGGTACAGCATAGGTAGAAAACCTTACATTCTGTTTTAAATCAAAATTATCGATGGCCTTGATCAGGCCCACGCAGCCCACCTGAAAAAGATCATCAACGTATTCCCCCCTGTTGTTAAAGCGTTGGATAACGCTTAAAACAAGCCTTAAGTTCCCATTGACCAGCTTTTCCCGGGCCCCTTTATCCCCATTGAGCATCTTGGTAAATAACTTGCGCATTTCACTGTTTTTTAAAACCGGCAGTTTGGCAGTATTTACGCCGCAAATTTCGACTTTATTCACCGGGGATATCCTCTCCTCTGGCAGTGACTTGGCTATATCTTGTACTTTGGATCCTCAATAGAAGTATTTCCTGAGCATCTAATTTTATACCGGAGAGGTCTATTCCATTTTTTTGATTTCTTTTTTTAAACGCTTGATAATGCGTTTTTCCAGGCGCGAGATATAGGATTGAGAGATGCCCAGAAGATCGGCCACCTCCTTTTGTGTCTTCTCTTGCCCGTTGTTGAGCCCAAATCGCAACTGCATGATCCTTTTTTCGCGGGGTGCAAGCTTCTCCATCGCTAAGTAGAGCAGTTTTCGATCCACTTCGCTTTCCAGGTTGCGGACAACCAGATCGCTCTCCGTCCCGAGAACATCTGAAAGCAGCAATTCATTGCCGTCCCAATCAACATTCAGGGGTTCATCAAAGGAGATCTCCGCCCTAATCTTATTATTTCTCCGCAGAAACATTAATATTTCATTTTCTATACATTTGGAAGCATAGGTAGCGAGTTTAATTTTTTTGTGGGGATCAAAAGTATTTACAGCTTTGATCAAGCCAATCGTGCCGATAGAAACCAGATCGTCTATATATACCCCCGTGTTTTCAAATTTGCGGGCAATATAGACCACGAGGCGTAGATTGCGCTCGATAAAAACGTTCCGGACATCCTCTTCTCCAATTTTAAGGCGTTCCAGAAGCGTATGTTCTTCTTCTGGAGAAAGGGGAGAAGGAAGCGCCTTGCTGCTTGAAACATAGTAGACCATCCTACTGTATGGCAAACCCAGTTTACGGCTGAAATATAGAAATGTTAATTTCGTTTTCCAGCGCTGTAACAGTAAAATTATTTTCATAACCCTAACCCTTCTTGTTTACAGGCAGAACGCCAGATCTCCAGCGGCAGTAGAACATCATATTCCCCCGCAGGATGGACTTGCTTTGGCTGAACGCCCATAATTAATTCTTGCGAGAAACCGAGGTCCCGGCCCTTTTTCCATATTCTAATTTTTTCCGGTTTAAAGCCCAAAAGAAACCCTTTGCCTTGCAGCGTATGGTAGGGAATAAGATAAAATTTTGTTGCCTCGTCATTCCCGGCAAACAGCTTTTCCCACAAAAGCCAGTTCATCTCCCCCCCGTTGCCAAATACCCGCCCGCTCTCCGGAGGAAGCATCTCCCGGATAACAGTATGATTGGTGATGGCAACGGGTAATCCGGAAAAAGGTTCCCGGAGCATATTACCTGTATCCAAGTAGGCGGAAAGTTTTTTATTCTTCCCACAAAATCCAATCTCCACTTCAAATTCTCTTGATAGGAGACTTAAATTAAACTTTTCCACTAAAAAAGGTTTGAGACCGCGTGCCAAAAAAAATATTAGAACACCGGAAAAGAAAAGCAGGTAATAAAGAAAAGGTGCCGGCAGGTAATAGATTCCCCTTGCAAAATCCAGGGGGTATTCCCCCCATAGGCTGAAGGCCAAAACCAATCCGCCCAATGTACAGGAACAAAGATAAAAAGTGAACAGAAGGAGAAGGCCCTGGCCAAAAAACCGTGGCCGAAAGGTGAGCAGGATCATTGATAGCGGAAGAAGCGTCTTGCCAAGCCAGGTATAAAGAGGATACCAGGTAGGCCAGGCAACAATTAAAATAAATGCTGCGCCGAATAGAGAACCGGCTACCAGCCTGGCTGTAGAAGTTTTCTGTTCCGTGACAAAAGCGGTCAGCCATAAAAGGAAATAATTTACAATAAAATTTAGGGCTACTATTAGATCGAGATACATCCCCTCACCTGTCCCCAAAAACAAAGGCCGGATATCTATTGTTATGCCTTGAAAGATAGATCTATGCCCGAAACCAGAATCCACTACCTAGCATTATAACGGAGATCAGGTTAAAATTTTGTTATAATTTGACATCAAAAAAAATAAAAAAAGGTATAGTTTTACCTATACCCTGTTTCTAGGGGAGGATCTATTAAAATATTTTCCCGGCAAATTATTCCTTAATGATAACAATCTGTTTACTGTCGATAGCCGGTTACCAGCCGGTGTACCTTATAATCCCGAGCGGCGGCGACGTAGAAAAGCCGGGATATCGATATCGGATTCGTTTAAGTTGGGGCGCAGGAGCGCTTCTTCTTTCTTCTCGGCCGCCGGGTATTTGTCAAAACCCGTAGCGATCACGGTAACACGGGATTCATCCTTGAAGCTTTCGTCGATTACAGCACCAAAGATGATGTTTGCCTCGGAATCGGCTACCTCCGAAATCGTTTCCGCTGCTTCGTGAATTTCGAACAAACTTAGGTTGCTGCCACCGGTAATATTGATCAAAACCCCGCGTGCCCCATCGATGGAGGTCTCCAATAGAGGGCTGAAAATTGCAGCTTTGGCAGCCTCCAGGGCGCTGTTATCGCCGCTGGAACTCCCCACGCCCATCAAGGCTGTCCCTGTCTCCTGCATGATCGTGCGAACATCGGCAAAGTCAAGGTTGATCAAACCGGGAATGGCTATTAAATCTGAGATACCCTGCACGCCCTGGCGTAGAACATCGTCGGCGATGCGAAATGCCTCGATTAACGGGGTTTTTTTATCCACAACCTGCAAAAGCTTGTCGTTGGGGATGACGATCAGCGTATCCACCTTCTCCTTGAAGGCGGAGATCCCCTTTTCAGCCTGGGTTATGCGTTTGCGGCCTTCAAAGGTAAAGGGACGCGTTACTACACCAACGGTCAGAGCACCGAGATTTTTGGCTATCTCTGCAATAACAGGCACGCCCCCCGTGCCCGTGCCTCCTCCCATCCCTGCGGTAATAAAGATCATATCGGCACCCTGTAGAACCGATTCGATCTCCTGTTTGCTCTCTTCGGCTGCCTGCTGCCCAATCTCCGGGTTGCCACCGGAACCAAGCCCCTTGGTCAGCTTGTTGCCAATTTGCAACTTTGTGCCGGCCTTGGAGAGTTCCAAGGCCTGGGCATCCGTATTGACCACGATGAAATCAACGCCCTTCAACCCTGCCGCGATCATGCGGTTAACGGCGTTGCCCCCACCCCCACCCACACCGATAACTTTAATTTGAGCATATGGCTCCATTTCTATCTCCAGATCAATCATTTTTTATTTACCTCCCCGGTTTACAATAATCACCCCGGATTATTGCCATATATCCAACACAAAGGCCTTAATACGCTGCCATATAACATGTAAAAATCCTGTTTTGTTTTCCGTACGCCCGGCCATCCGACCCCGTCTCCGGGGGGAATGGCGCATAACGTAGTTGATAATTCCCACCGCCGTTGAGTAGATGGGGCTTTTTACCCCCAGGTATTCTGGTTGAGCCAACCGGACGGGGCAACCGAAAATATCTTCAGCAAGATCTATTACTCCCCTTAAAAGAGATACCCCTCCCGTCAACACAACCCCCCCCGATGGCATCTCGGTAAAACCCAAACGTGCCATCTCTTCCCGGCAAAGCTGCAACATCTCTAAAACGCGAGGCTCAATGAAGTGAAAAAGTTGGCGCGAAGAAATGTTGCGCTGTTCCTTGCCGCTGATATCTTCAACCTCGATCTCTTCATCGTCGGAGGTCAAGTTTTCCAGAACGAAACCGTGTTCTATTTTTAGCTTCTCCGCTAATTCAAAGGTTGTCCGCAGGCCCACAGCAAGATCATTGGTGATGTGATCACCGCCCACAGATAAGACGGCCAGATCTGTCAGGGCCCCCTGTTGAAAAAGGGAGACCTCGGTCGTCCCTCCCCCCATGTCGATCAGAAATACGCCCAGTTCTTTTTCATCGCGGGAGAGGCATATCTCGCCATTGGCCAGAGAATTTAAAACCATGACATTAATCTCCAGCCCGGCCATCTCCAAGGAGCGCAAGAGATTACGCAAAGAGGTTAACGCACCGGTAATGATCATGGCCTCCACTTCCAACCGTACCCCGATCATACCCACCGGATCACGAATACTGTCGTAACCATCGACGATGAATTCCCGCGGGATTATATCAATAATCTCCCTGTCCTGAGGGAGAGCAATTACTTTTGCAGCCTGTAAAACCCTTTCCACATCTTCTTCGGTAATCTCCTTGTCCTCTCTAACTACGGCTACGATCCCTTTGTTATTGATCAAGCCGATGTTAGAACCGACAATGCCAACATTTAACGGGCCTATTTTTGCGCCCACCATGCGTTCAGCTTCATCTACGGCCTGGCTGATGGAATCAACAGTCCGTTCCAGATCGATAATAACGCCCTTTTTAATACCTTCGGACGGGCTCGTCCCCACACCAATGATATTCATCGCCCCATCGCTCACAATTTCTCCAACGATCACGCGAACATGGGAAGTTCCTATATCCATTCCTGCCACTAGATCTCGCTTGGTCAAACATACACCCCCTAAAGTCGCGGCTCCCCCTCAATCGGCACATATTCTACTTATTCCACATTTTTAATTTATTTCCTTTATGCGTAAAAAATTATTTTAAAATGGCCTGAACACCGGCGATTCTGCAACCCGTAGATCCAGATGCCCCCCGGCGGCATCAACACTTAAAGGAAAGTAATGGGCATGAATGCCTTTTAGCACCTCTATTTTTTTGGATAAATTTTTTTTATCCCCCAGCCATACTTCTGTGCCATCCCAGGTATAGATGATAATCTGTTCCGGATTTTCGACATTAATTTCAGCCAGCGGGGGGGGTGGCACGCTCTTCAAAGCACTTAAAAAAGCTGTGATTATTTTCCCCCGGCTCTGTTCTTTAATATTTGAACCTACATTCAACTGCCCCCGGGGCAGCCCGTTAATCAGAGGCAACTCCCCGGCGTAATTGTTCCGGATCCCAATTAGAGAGCCATCCCCGGCCAGTTCCAGATAGTAACCGTGGTACGGGATCAGGGCCAAAGCATATTTCTCCCGGATGCTAACCAGCAGCTTATCCGGCAACACCCGCTCCACTTCTGCCTCGTCGACCCGGGGCAGCACCGAGATACGTTCCTGCAGTTCCAGGGGGCTTATCTTCCAGATATTTGCCCCCTCCCGGATCCCCAGGGCCAGATGGACCTCGTCGGTTGAAAGCTTGTCCAGACCCTGCAGGGAGAGCTCCCCAATGGTAAAAAAAGGAGAACGCAGAAAAAGAAGCAGGGAGAGATTCGCCAACAGCAAAAGAAAGACAAAGCCAAGTTTGTTTTTGATCTTTCCCTCGGCCTTGCGCTCTGCTATGAGCCCATGACGGCCTAAAGGAAATTTACGCACAGAATTTTCCAATTTTATCGCCAGCCTTAACTCCAAAGCAAACCGGCTTCATGCCCGGCTAGATGCCCTATAATATATATCGCATCTTTCCGGCAATTTTAAACCCGGTAGATCTCGGCTCCTATTTTCCCCAGATCTTCTTCAATGCGTTCATAACCGCGGTCGATGTGCTTGATATTATGAACCACTGTCTGCCCTTCGGCGGCAAGGCCGACCAGAACCAAGGCCGCGCCGGCCCGCAGATCAGTGGCTTGCACCTCTGCCCCGCTCAGTTTTTCTACGCCTCGAATCAAGGCTGTTCTCCCTTCAACATTGATTTGTGCCCTTAAACGTTTTAATTCATCAACATGCCGAAAGCGGGCCTCAAAGATGCTCTCCGTCACCTTGCTCTCTCCCCGGGCAAGAGTAAGCAAAGCCATCATCGGCGCCTGCAGATCTGTTGGAAAACCGGGATAGGGCAGGGTGTGCAACGTCTCCACCGCCCTTAGATCGCTGCTTACAACCTCCAGGCTGTCTGCAGTAGCTACGAGCTCTACTCCAGCCTCCTTCATTTTGGCCACGACGGCATCCAGATGTTCCGGGATGATCTGCTCAAGCAACAACCTCCCCCCCGTTATCGCCGCCGCCATCAGATATGTTCCGGCGACAATACGATCCGGGATGATGCGGTATGTACATCGGCCCACGCTTTCAACGCCCCTGATGCGCAACGTCTCCGTTCCCGCCCCTCGAACATCAGCCCCCAATGCATTTAAAAAATTTTGCAGATCCACAATTTCGGGTTCTTTCGCCGCGTTGTAGATGAGCGTTTTACCCCGGGCGAGAACAGCGGCCATGATCAGATTTTCGGTGGCGCCAACGCTGGGATAATCCAGATGTATCTCCGTGCCGTGCAGTCTGGGTGCGGAAGCGGTAATGTAGCCGTTCTCCTCCCTTATCCGGGCACCCAGCGCCTCCAACCCCTTCAGATGCAGATCTATGGGACGGGGCCCGATAGAACATCCCCCCGGGTAGGTCACCCTCACTTTTCCAAAACGTGCCAACAGTGGGCCCATCAGAAAAATGGAAGAACGCATCTCCTGCATCAGTTCCTCAGTGATGGTGTAATTTTGCAGATCTCGGACGTTAATCCAAAGGGTGTTCTGTGCAAACTTGGCCTTGGCGCCCAGGGATTGCAGGATCTTGGTCATCACCTGCATATCCACAATCGCCGGGATATTCTGCAATTCAATGTCTTCCCTGCTGCTGCTGAGAACAGCGGCAGCCATAATGGGCAGCATTGAATTTTTAGCGCCCTTGATCGGCAGGGTCCCCTCCAGCTTTTTTCCTCCCTTGATCACGAACTTTGTCATCTCATCTTCTCCCCTGTTTACTGCCGTTTTCCCCGATTACTTTAATCTCCAAAGCAAGGTCCAGATCAAATTTTTCTTTCACTTTTTCTTTAACCATAGCGATCAACTTTAACACATCGCTGGCTGTGGCTCGGCCCTTGTTTACGATAAAATTGCCGTGCTGCAGGGAAACCTGGGCATCGCCGACAGCCAGGCCCTTGGCCCCCGCCTGTTCGATAAGCTTGCCGGCCGGCCGGCCCGGTGGATTGCGGAAAACACTTCCGGCGTTTGGCAGGTGCGGGTGTTTGGCCTGCCTGTCGTTTAAGACCTCTGCCGTCCGGGCCAGAATCTTTTCCCTGTCTCCGGGCGTCAAAGCAAGCAACCCCTCGAGAATGATCACCTCTTCATCTTGAAAGCTGCTCCAACGATAATCGAATTTTAGTTCTTCGACGGGGCGAACACAACGTTTCCCGCGCAGATCGATGGTGGTCACTTCCCGGATTAGATTGCTCATGGAAGAACCGTAGGCACCGGCGTTCATATAGAGAGCACCCCCCATGCTCCCCGGAATACCGGTTGCGAATTCCAGCCCTCCCAAACCTTTGCCGGCTGCCGCCTGGCAAAGCTTGAACAGAGATACCGCCGCCCCCGCTTTTAACAGACCCCCTTCAAGAAATTCGTACGTAGAACAAAACCCGCTTAAACTGACGACTATCCCCCGCAGGCCCCGATCGCTTACCAGCAGGTTTGTGCCCTGCCCGAGGACAAAGAGAGGAACAGCATATTGAAAGGCCATCTCTATCAGGTTTTGGAGTTCGGCAGCGCTTTGGGGGGAAACCAAAAATTCTGCCGGACCGCCGATGCGCAAAGAAGTATGTTTAGACATAGGTTCCTCCACAAGGGGAGGCACACTTAGAATATGATATAATTTTTTCTTCCAATCCATCTGTATCCACCCCGGCCTATATTTTCCTATTCCCACCTGGGGGTATTGAAAGGTTGAGGCAGGCTACAACCCTCGCCACCCAATTTCTACTATATGCTATGCAACGATTATAGACAGCGTGCCTTAAGAGCACTTGTCCATATTCTTCTTATAGAAGCATTAACCGGTAGATATCTGCAGCAGCCTGCGGATGCCCCAACCGGATGCTTTTTTTCTTCATCTGTTCCAATTTATCGGGATTAGCGAGCAGGTCAAAGATATTTTTCTGTAAAATCTGTCCCGTTAAATTATGTTCCTCGATCAACACGGCCGCCCCGAGGCGGGCCATCTCCTGCGCATTGATCAGTTGGTGATTATGAACAACATTTGGCGAAGGAACGATGATCGCCGGGATCCCCAGGGCGGTAATCTCCGCCAGGGTGGTTGCCCCGGCCCTCGTGATCATCAGATCGGCAGCGGCCAGGGCCAAGGCCATCTCCTGTTGATAGGGGCGCACCTGTAAGCGGCCATCATAGCGTTGCATGATCCCCGCTGCCCGGAGCCGGGAGAGCACCTCCTCGAAATATATCTCCCCCGTAATATAGAGAACCTGCATATTTTTATCGCCGGCGGCACGGATTAAAAAATCCACCGTGTTCTGGTTAATCTTGGCCGCGCCCCGGCTCCCGCTTACCACCAGCAAAAATGGCCGGTTTGCATCCATGTTCAACATCCGCCGCGCCGCCGCCTTGCTTACATTTCCCACTTCCGAGGCACGGGGGTTGCCGGTAACATACAAGTTGGCCTGCCTCCTAAAATACCGGCGAGAGGCTGCAAAGGAGAGACAGACCCGGCTGACAAAGGGGGCAAGAAGGCGGTTGGTAACTCCCGGGATCACGTTCTGCTCGTGGATAAGGATTTTTTTGCGCCGGAGCAGGGCCGCCAAAATCATCGGTGCAGCGGCAAAGCCCCCGGTACCCACGACAAAATCCGGCTGGAACTCATCCAGTATTTTCTGCGCCCGGCTAATGGATTTTCCCAACAGGTAAAATGTTTTCCCCCAATCGAATCCTAATTTGCGGGAAAGGCCGCGCACCGGTAGGGTAAGAAGGCGAAATCCGGAAGAAGGTACAATCTTCTCCTCCATTCCTCCCCTGGCACCCACGAAGATCAGCTCGGCCCCCGGATCGGTTTTTTCGATGTAACGTGCCAAAGCCAGGGCCGGGTAGATATGCCCCCCGGTTCCCCCGCCCGTAAAGATAATCCGCAATTTTCATCCTCCTGCATTCAACGATTATACCGCGAAATATTCATTATAATGCCCAGGCCACACATCGTAAAAAAAAGCGAACTTCCCCCGGCGCTGATCAAAGGAAGAGTGATCCCCGTCACCGGGATAGAACCGGTAACCACCCCGATGTTCAACAGCGTCTGCACGGCCACCATCACCGTAATGCCCATAGCCAGAAGGCTGCTGAAGGTATCCGGCGCCATCAGGGAAGTTTTAAAACCCCGCCAGATCAGGACAAAAAAAAGCAGCATGATCGTTACAGCCCCCAAAAACCCGAGTTCCTCGCCGATAATTGAAAAGATAAAATCGTTCTGCGGCTCGGGAAGGTAGTACAGCTTCTGGCGGCTGCGCCCCAGCCCAACGCCGAAAAGCCCTCCCGGCCCCAAGGCATAGAGCGACTGGATGATATGGTAACCTGTATCCAACGGATCGGCCCAGGGATCGAGAAAAGAAAAAATGCGCTCCATGCGGTATTCTTCGCTCATGGAAAAATAGAGCATCGCCGGAAGGCTGAAGGAAGCAAGGCAGAAGAGCTGTTTGAAAGGCATGCCCGCAGCAAAAACAATCACGCCCACAGCCAAGGCCAGGGTCACCGCCGTACCCAGATCGGGCTGTTTGATGATCAACAGAAAAGAGATAGCCATCATAAGCAACGGTACAAAACTGCTGCGCCAGAAATCATCCATATCAATATTTTTCTTGCTTAAAAAGGATGCCGTAAAGATGACGAGCACTAACTTCGTAAATTCTGCAGGCTGTATTGTGAAGAGGCCACCCATCGAGATCCAGCGGCGAGCCCCCCCGTATTCTTCACCCAACCCCGGAATAAAAACAAGCAACAGAAAAATAAAATTAAGAAACAACAGTACGGGGGCCATTCTATGCCACTTTTTGTAATTAAAATTCGCCGTGAAAACCATGCCGATCAATCCCAAACAGGCCCAGAAGGCCTGGCGCCTCAGAAAATAAAAGGCATCCCCCCTCGATTCCAACGCCGTGATGTAGCTGGCGCTGAAAACCATGACCAAACCAATTGCCGTTAAGATGAGCACGGTAAAAAATATGGTAAAATCGGGGAGTTTTCGTTGTTCCTGCTCGGCGGAGATCCTCCTCATTTTTCCAGGGCCCCCCTTAAAGAAAGTACCTCTGCCTTAAATATCTCACCCCGCTCCTCAAAGCTGTTAAACATATCCCAACTGGCACAGGCCGGTGAAAGTAGAACGGTATCCCCAGGTTCTGTTGCTTGGAAAGCCTGCGCCACAGCTGCCTTCAGATCAGAAACGATCACCGGTTCCGAAGAAAACCCCGCTTCCCTGGCCTGGGCGGCGAAAAAAGAGGCGGCCCGGCCCAGCAAGATCAGTTTTTTCACCTTTTGGGGAAGCAGTTCGCGCATAAAGGACTGCATATCGCCCCCCTTGTGCAGACCGCCAGCGATGAGCACCTTCGGGCCGGGCACAGCACGCAGAGCCTGCAGGGCGGCATCAGAATTAGTACCTTTGGAATCATTGATAAAGGTTACCCCGCGGATGACCGCAATTTTTTCCAGGCGATGGGGAACTCCGGGGAAAGCCCTTAAGGCACAGGCAATGTTATCTGCATCCACGCCCCCGGCCGCAGCGATACCCGCCGCAGCGAGAGCATTTTCGAGGTTGTGCACCCCGGGGATCCTAATCTCATCTTCCCGGCAGAGCAGGCGGGGGGAAGGACCCGCCCCCCCTGCCTGTAAGTCGATATAAAGTGCCCCTTCCCGCAGGTATACACCGGGGCTCGGCGTCTCCTTACGGCTGAAAGGCAGAACCCTACCCCCGGCCTCCCCGGCCAGATCCCTAACCCGCGGGTCATCCCAATTGAGCACAGCCCAATCGTCGCCTTCCTGGTTCTTGAGGACTTTCTTCTTCGCGGCAATATACCGGTCCATCGTTTCGTGGTAATCGAGATGATCCGCGGTAATATTTAAAACAGCAGCGATATGCGCCCGGAAATTTTGCGTATCTTCAAGCTGAAAACTGCTCAATTCCGCAACGATGATCTCGCCGGC
>JAAZMI010000054.1 GCA_012798895.1 Bacillota bacterium | reverse complement strand
AGGAGCGCCTTTTCTACAAATTTTATTGCCCGGCAGGAGATTAGCGTTTTAAAATGGAAATATAGTGCAACATACAGTGCAGTATAAAATATAAAATATAACATCTCTTTCCGCCTGTTTTCCGCTGAAAAGATGTAGGAAGGAATGTATTCCCTTGATATCGTTGAAGAGCAAAAGATTGCCCGTCAATACCGGTATTCATCTATTGCCGACATCTAAATTTAAAACCACACTCGTCTCTGTGTCGCTGCAGCAGGTCTTAAACCGGGAGAGCGCAGCGCAGACAGCTCTGCTGCCCGCTGTTTTAAAAAGGGGCACGAAGCAGTATCCCACCCTGCGGGATCTGGAGATCCGTTTGGAAGAACTCTATGGTGCAACTTTAACGGCAGATGTGGTGAAAAGGGGTGAGAGACAGATTCTCACTTTTTCTCTGGAGGTGATCAATGATAAATTTGCCCCCGGAGAAAATTTATTGCAGCAGGGCCTCTCTATTCTTAAAGAGGTAATCGGTACTCCGCTTTTAGAGAATGGCGGTTTCCATAAAGATTATGTTCGCCAGGAGAAGGAGCAGCTGGCGAGGGAGATCCAAGGGCTGGTGAATGATAAGGTAAACTATGCCCTGGAACGCTGTGTGCAAGAGATGTGTTCCGGGGAGAGGTTCGGCGTCTATAAATACGGCAGCGTAGAGGAACTGCAGCCGATCACCAGCGGGGGGTTGTACGATTATTATCGTGAAATTTTGAGGGGAAACCCGCTGGATATTTTCGTTGTCGGCGAGGTCGATATAGAGGAGACTTTTTCTTTGATTCGGGAAACCTTCGATTTTGGGCGGAGCAGCGAGCCTGTAAAGCTGCCTCCGGTAAGGGTGGAATGCGTCCCGGAAAGGGTTTCCTATGAAGAAGAAAAACTGCCCGTCAACCAGGGCAAGCTTACTTTGGGTTACCGGACGAATCTCTCCTACAGCGATGGCAAGTACCTCGATCTGTTATTCTACAACGGAGTTTTAGGGGGATTTCCCCATTCCAAACTCTTTCAAAATGTGCGCGAAAAAGCCAGCCTCGCCTATTACGTTTTTTCTCGGCTGGAGAAACACAAAGGGATCCAGCTCATCGGTTCGGGCATCGAAGTTAAAGATTACCGACAGGCGCTGGATATCATTCTCCAGCAGGTTGATGCTGTCAAAAAAGGGCAGATTAGCCGGGAAGAGATGGAAAACACCAGAAGGGGGATCATTAATCGCTTAAAGATCATTGGAGACAGCCCCTATAGTTTGGTAGGTTACTACCTGGATGGTTTGATCGGGGGAAGGCCGGAGGAAAGAACAGAGGAGCTCATTCAAAAGGTTGAAAGGATTACCAAGGATGATGTTGTGGCTGTAGCAGAGAATATCCATCTCGATACTGTATATTTTCTCCGTTCTACGGATGAAGAGGAAGGAGGAGCGAACTAGATGCGCTGGCAGATCAAAGAAAATGAATCTTTAAAGGAAAAGGTTTTCTACACGGTACCGGACGGGGGCCCCGCCCTTTTTGTTTTTCCCAGGCAGGGGTATAACAAGAAGTACGCCATCTTTTCTACACGTTATGGCTCCATCGATCATGCTTTCCGCTGGAACGATCGGGGGCAAGAAGAAGAGATCGTGCTTCCCGACGGGGTGGCCCACTTTCTTGAACACAAGCTCTTCGATGATGAAGAGGGCAATGTTTTTGATCGCTTCGCCTATTACGGAGCCTCGCCCAACGCCTTTACCAGTTTTACACATACAACATATCTCTTCTCCTGCACGGATTTCTTTGCTGAAAACTTCAGCTTGCTATTGAATTTTGTTCAGACCCCTTACTTTTCGGAAGAGAGCGTGGCCAAAGAACAGGGCATCATCCAACAGGAGATCCGCATGTACCAGGATAACCCGCAGTGGCGCGGATATTTTGAACTTCTAAAAGCACTCTACGCCCGCCACCCGGTGCGCAACGATATCGCCGGTTCTGTGGAAAGCATCAGCAAAATCACCAAGGATATTCTCTACAAGTGTTACTATACATTCTACCACCCGCGCAACATGGCTATCTTTGTCACCGGCGATCTGGAACCGGATGATGTTTTAAAGCTTGTGGAAAAAAGCCTGACCGGGCGCTCTTTCCCGCCTTTTAATCTCGTGCAGCGGCTCTATCCCGAAGAGGAGACAGCCGTGAACCAGCGGGAAGTAACTTTGGAGCTGTCCGTTTCACAGCCTCTTTTAAATATGGGTTTTAAAGACACATATTCCCATCTTACCGGGCGGGAGCTTCTGGCGCGCAAGTTAAGCACGGAACTTCTGCTGGAGATGATCTTTGGCCAGAGCGGTCCTAATTATACTGCTCTTTACGAGGAAGGCCTGATCGACGAACAGTTTTCTTTTGGCTTTACCGCAGAATGCTCTTACGGTCATACCCTGCTGGGCGGCAGGACAGAAAATCCCGAAAAACTGCACGAAAGACTGCTTATCGCTATCGATGAGACGAAAAAGAATGGCCTGGCGACGGAAAGCTTTGGCCGGCAGAAACGTAAAATGAGGGGAGAGGTGCTTAAGAGCTTCAATTCCCTGGAGTTCATTGCCAATAATTATCTGGCCCATTACTTCCGCGAAGTCGATTTTTTTGAGATTCTCGATATTCTGGAGAATATCTCGATCAAGGATCTGGAAAAAAGGCTGCATACGCATCTACTGGAAGAGCAGCACGCTATTTCGATCGTTTACCCGCTAAAGAATGGCAGATAGGGCGCTGTGGAAAATTGATTGAGCCGGTGATGATCGGTCACATGCCTAAAAAAAAGTAACACAATGGAACACAAAAGAACCGTCCCCTTGTGTCCTTGTGTCATGGAAAGGAGTTTGGCGGAAGTTGAGCCTGAACGAAAAAGAATTTGTAAAAGAAGTTACGCCCCGTGCTGTAGACTTTTCGCAGTGGTATATAGATCTGGTTTTAAAAACAGAGCTGATGGATTATGCGCCGATCAAGGGCTGCATGGCCATCCGCCCCTACGGTTACGCGATCTGGGAGAATATGCAGCAACTGCTGGACAAGCGCATCAAGGCTACGGGCCATCAGAATGCTTATTTCCCCTTGTTTATCCCGCAATCGCTTTTGCAGAAGGAAGCGGAGCATGTGGAGGGTTTTGCCCCGGAGGTGGCCCTCGTTACGCACGGCGGCGACGAAAAGTTAAACGAACCTTTAGTGGTTAGGCCCACTTCAGAGGCGATCATTTGCAGCATGTATGCCAAGTGGGTGCAATCGTGGCGCGATCTTCCTCTCCTGATCAACCAGTGGTGTAACGTGGTTCGCTGGGAGAAGACGACCCGTCCCTTCCTGCGCACTTCAGAGTTTCTCTGGCAAGAGGGGCATACGGTTCATGCTACGGAGGAAGAGGCCGAAGAGGAAACTCTGAAAATGCTGGGGGTCTATAAAGACTTTGTAGAAACTGAACTGGCTGTTCCCGTAATCAGCGGGCTGAAAACGGAGCGGGAAAAGTTTGCCGGGGCTCTTAAGACATACACCATCGAAGCACTGATGGCCGATGGCAAGGCCTTGCAGGCAGGAACTTCCCATAACCTGGGCCAGCATTTTTCCAGGGTTTTTGGTATCCAATACTTGGATACAGACAAGCAGTTAAAATACGCCTGGCAGACCTCCTGGGGGGTTTCGACGAGGCTGATCGGCGCCGTGATCATGGTGCATGGAGATGACCGCGGGCTTAAATTGCCCCCGCAGATTGCCCCCGTACAGGCGGTGATCGTGCCCATCATCACCAAAAAGAAGCGGGAAGAAGTATTTGAGAAGTGCCGGGAACTAAAAACAAAGCTGGCCCCAAAGACCCGCGTGCAGTTGGACGATCGCGAAGGGTATTCGGCGGGCTGGAAATTTAACGAGTGGGAGATGAAAGGCGTGCCCCTGCGGCTGGAAGTGGGGCCCCGCGATCTGGAACGAGGTGTGGTTACGGTCGTGCGGCGCGACACGGGGGAAAAAAGTACCATCCCCGCCGGCGAGCTGCCCCAAAGGCTACCCCATATCTTAAAAGAGATCCAGGATAACCTTTTCCGCCAGGCCCTGGCCTTCCGTGAAGAAAACACGCATTTTGTGCAAAATTACGCGGAATTTCAAGAGATCCTGCAGGAAAAAATGGGCTTAATCAAAGCCTTCTGGTGCGGTGACGCTGCCTGCGAAGAAAAGATCAAAGACGAAACGAAGGCGACGATCCGCTGTATCCCCCTTGAGCCGGAACAAAAAGAAAAAGGCGCCTGCCTGTTTTGCGGGAAAGAAAACAACCGGATGGTCTACTTTGCCCGCGCTTATTAGAACACGTGGGAGCACAGGGGGACGGTTCTTTTGTGTACCAAAAACCGGTACACAAAAGAACCGTCCCCCTGTGTCCCCAGTCTGCCGTCCCCCTGTGTCCCGCCCCGTGTGCTCCTGTGCTCATGATAGGAGGCTTATCAATGGATAGTCAAAGCATGTTTTTTTATGATTCACCCCTGGGCCAGATATTAATGGTTGAGGATGGCGCTGCAATTACACACCTTTATTTCATCGTCGGTGACGTTACCTCTAGTTCGGATCTTATTTCTACCGCTAAAGCCGCCTTTCCTGATGCTGCCTTAAAAGAAACAGCCCTGTTAAAAGAAGCGGATCGGCAAATGCAGGAATATTTCAGCGGGAAACGCAAACAATTTTCCCTGCCTCTGGCACCGGCCGGTACTGCTTTTCAGCAGAGAGTGTGGAATGCCCTTAAGGATATTCCTTATGGCCAGACAAGAAGCTACGGTCAGATCGCACGCACGCTGGGCAATGCAAAGGCCGGCCGTGCTGTCGGCATGGCCAACAGTAAAAATCCCATTTCCATCATCATTCCTTGTCATCGGGTTATCGGCGCGGATGGGAAATTGGTAGGCTACGGCGGCGGTCTGGATAGAAAAGCATACCTTTTGGCGCTGGAAAAAGAAAATGCAGGCAGTTAGCTTTATTGACATACTCCCCACGGATAAATCTGGGGGTTTTACGGCAGAAATGATAAACAGGATACTAAGGGTAGTTAAAGCCGCGAAAATATAGGTTCTTCGTTTAATTGCCCGCAGAAGTAACTCCCCTTTTCTGAAAGGCTTTCATTTAATTCAGTTGGAAACAGTATAACAGCAAACCCATAAAAAAAACCACCATGTACCCATCACCATCCTGATTATACCACAGGTTTTTTTTTCTTTATAACGGCAAACAGAAAAAAAATTGGATGTGAGGCAGGATAAACCCCGGTCAAAAGAGAAATTTAAATATGTTCCCCCTATTGCGAAAAGTGTAAAAAGGAGGTCATGTTTTGCAAGCGGAAACTGTCAAAATTGATGGGAATAGTAGTTTTGATTTCGACAGGGTAGAGAATCTTTTACAAGAGTTCCTGGGTAAAAAGGGCATGATCGTGCCTATTCTCCAAAAAATCCAGGAGGAATTTGGCTACTTGCCACGGCCTGCCTTGGAGTACACAGCGAAAATGTTGCGGATTCCGGCAAGCAAGATCTACGGGGTAGCCACCTTTTATGCCCAGTTTCACCTCCAACCGCGGGGCAAGAATATTATCAGAGTTTGCCGCGGTACTGCCTGCCACGTGCGGGGGGTATCAAAGGTGGCGGAAAAAGCACAAGAGATCTTAAAGGTCGGCGTAGGGGAGACAACCGAAGATCTGAAATTTACCTATGAAGAGGTGGCCTGTATTGGGGCCTGCGGTCTGGCTCCGGTGATGATGATTAACGACCAGACTTTCGGTAAATTGGCCCCCGACAAGGTCAAAACTATTCTGGAAAAGTTTTAAATGTAGCAGAAGAAAGGAGTAAAATTGGCAGATGAAGAGATTTATTGATCCTTGTTGCCCAGAATGTTTTAACAGCAAAGACAACCCATGTACCCAGTTTATCGAATGCTGTCTATCAGGCCCTCTCTGTCATGAAAATCCTGCTTGTAAAGAAAAAAGAGAGGCTATTGTCCAACGCCTGGCCCACAGTCCCGCTTACCGGGACAGCTAGCTGAAGTCATGACCACGGAGGAGGATTAAAAATTGTACGAAAGACAAATTCTAATCTGTGCCGGAACAGGTTGCATTTCCTCCGGCAGCTTACAGGTTCATGAGGCACTGCGGAAAGAGTTGCAAAAACATCAGATGGAAGATAAAGTGCGCATTATTCTCTCCGGGTGCCACGGTTTTTGTGAAAAAGGGCCAATTTTTATTGTCTATCCAGAAGATATTTTCTATTGCGAAGTTCAGGCAGAAGATATACCGGAACTTGTTGAAGAGTATCTGGTGAAAGGGAATGTCGTAGAACGGTTGCTTTACAAAGATCCGGTTACGGAGGATGCCGTTACTTCTCATCAGGAGATCCCTTTTTATAGCAAACAAAAGAGGTTGGCGCTGCGCAACTGCGGCGTGATCGATCCCGAGAATATCGACGAATATATTATCCGCGGTGGGTATCAGGGTCTTGAAAGGGCCCTCCGCATGGAATCATTGGATATCATCAATATGATTAAGAGCTCTGGTTTGAGGGGCCGGGGGGGGGCCGGCTTCCCTACCGGCATGAAATGGGAATTTGCTTATCGCAATGAGAGCGATAAAAAATATGTGGTTTGTAACGCTGACGAGGGAGACCCCGGGGCATTTATGGATCGCAGCGTTTTAGAGGGCGATCCCCATGCCGTGTTGGAGGGGATTATCATTGCCGGTTTGGCGATTGGCAGCGATGAGGCCTATCTCTATGTGCGGGCAGAGTACCCGCTGGCTATCCGCCGCCTAAGGACAGCTATTGCCCAGGCGCAAGAATACGGTCTAATTGGAGAAAACATTTTAGGCTCCGGTTTTGGTTTCAAGATCAATATCAAGGAAGGAGCCGGTGCCTTTGTCTGCGGGGAGGAGACTGCTCTGTTGGCCTCCATTGAGGGCGAAAGAGGTATGCCCCGCCCGCGGCCTCCTTTTCCGGCAGTGAAGGGCCTGTGGGGAGAGCCGACTTGCATCAATAACGTAGAGACGTTGGCCAACGTCTCCTTGATCATGCGCAAGGGAACGGATTGGTATAGCGCGATCGGGACGGAAGGCAGCAAGGGCACAAAGATCTTTGCGCTGACCGGGAAAGTTAACAATACCGGCCTTTGCGAAGTTCCCATGGGCATCACCCTGCGCGAGATCATCTTCGACATCGGAGGCGGTATTCGCGACGGAAAGAAATTTAAGGCGGTACAGATCGGCGGGCCCTCGGGCGGTTGTCTGCCCGAATCCCATCTGGATCAGCCCGTCGATTACGATTCTTTGACCTCTGCCGGGGCGATGATGGGCTCCGGGGGTATGGTCGTGATGGACGAAGATACCTGCATGGTCGATCTGGCCCGTTATTTTCTTAGCTTTACACAGAGCGAATCCTGTGGCAAATGTACGCCCTGTCGCGAGGGAACGAAGCGCATGTTGGAAATTTTAGAGCGCATTACAAAGGGCCAAGGGGTGGCGGAGGATATCCCCCGCCTACAGAAACTGGCCCTCGCGGTCAAGGACGGCTCGCTGTGCGGCCTGGGGCAGACGGCGCCCAATCCGGTGTTGACCACCCTGCGTTATTTCCAGGACGAATATGAAGCGCATATTTTTGACCGCCGTTGTCCGGCGGGCCAATGCCAGGAGTTGCTTACTTACTATATCGATCCGGAGTTGTGCACTGGTTGTCGTGCCTGTACGAGGGTGTGCCCCACGGGGGCGATTACCGGTGAAAAGAAGGAACCGCATGTGATCGATGAAGAAAAATGCATTAACTGCGGAAGCTGTGCGGAACGCTGTAAATTTGACGCTATAAAGGTAAAATAACGGAGCAAAGGAGGGAAATCGGTGATTTCTTTAACCATAAACGGTCAAAATGTGGAAGTAGAAGAAGGAAGTACGATTTTGGAAGCGGCAGATAAATTAGATATATTTATTCCCACCTTGTGTCATGATTCCCGGCTGGCCCCGGTTGGAGCCTGTCGCATGTGTCTGGTGGAGGTGGAGAGGGCGCGGGCCCTGATGGCGGCCTGCAGCGTCCCGGTGATGGAGGGCATGGTGGTGCATACTGATACGGAGCGGGTTCATGCCGCCCGTAAGGAAAACTTGCAGCTTCTGTTGGCCAACCACCCCCTTGATTGTCTTACTTGCGAAAAAAATGGTGATTGCCGCCTGCAGGATTACTGTTATCTCTATGGGATCTCCGAGAGCGAGTATGAGGGAGAGCGGAAAGATTACGCTCTTGATGAAAGCAATCCCTTCTTCATCCGGGATATGAACAAATGTATTCTCTGTGGTTTGTGTGTGCGCGTCTGCCATGAGATTAACGGAGCAGGGGCCATCGATTTTACGAATAGAGGTTTCGATACGAAGGTAACCCCGTTTTTTGATGATCCGCTGGTTGAATCCCCCTGTGTGTTTTGCGGCATGTGCGTGGATGTCTGCCCGGTAGGGGCGCTGACGCCCAAACAGGGCATCCGCCAGGGCCGTCCCTGGGAGTTGCAGATGGTACGCACTGTCTGTCCCTTTTGCGGGACCGGCTGCGGGCTGGAACTCTACGTCAAAGATAACAAGGTTGTAAAGGTAAAGGGGGATCCCTTAAGTCTGGCCAGCCGCGGGCAGACCTGTGTCAAAGGGCATTTCGGCATCGATTTTCTGCATCACCCGGAACGCCTGCAGAAACCCTTAATCCGGAAAAATGGCGAATTGGAGGAGGTTTCCTGGGAAGATGCCCTGAATTTAATTGCCTCCAAGTTAAAAAGGTTGCGGGGCGAAGAACTGGCCGGTTTTTCCTCGGCGAGGGCTACAAATGAGGAAAACTACCTCTTTCAAAAGTTTCTACGCACGTTAGGTACGAATAACATCGATCACTGTGCCCGCCTCTGACATGCGCCAACCGTAGCCGGTCTGGCTACAGCTTTTGGCAGTGGCGCCATGACGAACAGCATCGGTGAGATCGAAGATGCCGATACCATGATGGTGATCGGCGCCAATCCACCGGAGGCACATCCGGTAATCGGTTACAGAATTAAAATGGCCAAGAAAAAAGGTGCTACGCTGATCGTGGCCGATCCCCGGCGGACTGAACTGGCTGATTACGCCGATATTCATCTACAGTTACACCCGGGGACAAACGAAGCGCTCTTAAACGGCATGATGAATGTGATTATTACAGAAGGCTTGGCTGATGAGCAGTTTATCAGAGAGAGAACGGAAGGCTTTGCAGAGATGAAAGCAGTTGTGGATAGATACACGCCGGAACATGCCGAAAAAATTACCGGTGTCTCTGCGGATGATATTCGCAAAGCGGCACGCCTTTTTGCCGGTGCAGAGCGGGCTTCGTTATTCTATACGCTGGGGATTACCAACCATACCACGGGCACTGATTCTGTGCTTTCAGTGGCTAATTTAGCCCTTATCACCGGTAACCTTGGTAAATATTCCAGCGGGGTAAATCCTTTAAGGGGACAGAACAACGTCCAGGGTGCCTGTGATATGGGAGCCCTACCCAATGTTTTCCCGGGTTACCAAGGAGTGGATGAGCGTAGCGCACGCCTTAAATTTGAGAGAGCCTGGGGAGCCAAACTTAATTCCCAGCCGGGGTTGACCATTACAGATATCTTTAAAGCGATCTTGGATGAAGAGATCAAATTTCTCTACGTTGTGGGCGAAAACCCGGCGCTTACCGAAGCAAACCTGCATCACGTGCGGGAGGCCCTTGAATCGGTGGAGTTTTTAGTGGTTCAGGATCTCTTCTTGACGGAGACTGCTGCCTACGCCGATGTAGTTTTACCGGCGGCTGCCTTTGCGGAAAAAGAGGGGACCTTTACCAATACAGAGCGGCGCGTGCAACTGCTGCGGCAGGCTATCACTCCGCCTGGCGAAGCAAAGCCGGATTGGCTTATT
>JAAZMI010000053.1 GCA_012798895.1 Bacillota bacterium | reverse complement strand
GAACTTGTAACTCACCACATCCTTCACCACCCCGAAAGAAGGTGCCCGATTGTTCAAAGGCAGATTTGTATTAATTACAGGTTTCTCCGGTGCAGGCAAAAGTGGAGCGCTGCACAGCTTCGAAGATCTCGGTTTTTTTTCCATGGACAATCTGCCTCCCGCGCTCATACCCAAATTTGCCGAACTCTGCATCCAGTCCAGCGGCAAAATAAACCGCGTCGCCCTCGTCTGTGACATCCGGGGCGGGGAACTTTTCCAGGGCCTGTTTGAAGCCCTGGACCGGTTGGAGGGGATGGGCTTTGATTATGAAATCCTCTTTTTGGAAGCAGCCGAAAATGTATTGATCAGGCGCTATAAAGAAACTAGGCGGCGTCACCCGTTGGCCGAACGCGGCAGCATGGTGGCGGCCATCCGGGAAGAGCGCTCGCTGCTGGAGGATATCAGGGGGAAGGCGGACGTGATCATCGATACGACGGATCTGGCTGTTGCCGATCTCCAGGAAAAAATAAACCGGCTTTATGAACCGGAACGATGGGAAAAGAATATCCTGATCACGGTGAATTCGTTTGGTTATAAATATGGCCTTCCCCTTGATGCAGATCTGGTTTTTGATGTCCGCTTTCTACCCAATCCTTATTATGTCGATTCACTGCGCGATCTGGATGGCAATAACCAGGAGGTACATGCATATATTTGGAAGTGGGTCATTACACATCGCTTTTTTCAAAAGTTCAAGGATATTATCGAATTCCTAATTCCTTGTTATATTAAAGAAGGAAAACCGCAGTTATTGATTGCCATCGGCTGCACCGGCGGCAAACATCGTTCCGTATCTCTGTCCAATGAGCTGACCCGCATCCTGGCGGATAAAGGCTATGAGGTGCGTACGGAACATCGTGATATAAACAAAGCCTGACCCGCTAAGGTTCTGAAAGGAAGGTAGAGTTTTAAGTGGGGAACATTTTGGTTGCCTGGCGTGAGAGGTTGCGAAAGGCGGTAAAGTGGTTATATCCGGGCCTGGGTGTCAAACGCTATCTGTTGTTGGCACTGTTGGGGCTGTTTTTTTTCATGAGCGGGCTTCTCTTTTTCTGGAGGCAGGAAATCTTGTTCAGGGAAGAAGCGGTACTTATATTGGGGATGATGGAAGGTTTTTTCCGGCATCCCCTCTGGGGCATCTTCCTGCTGCTTCTGGGTATCGTCCTGCTTTTTTGGGGCCTACAGTTAACGGGGAATGCAATTGCCGGCGTCTTGTTGCCCGGTCACAGCCGCAGCCTGATCGAAAAACTTTATATGCGCCGTTACCTGGAAAGAGGCCCCAAGATCGTGGCCCTGGGAGGGGGAACAGGGCTCTCGGTGTTAATTCGCGGGTTAAAAGAATATACCTCCAATATTACAGCGATCGTAACCGTTACAGATGATGGCGGTAGCTCCGGGCGCCTCCGGGGCGAGATGGGAGTGCTGCCTCCCGGGGATCTCCGTGATTGCCTGCTGGCCCTGGCAGACAGGGAATCCCTCTTGGAACAGCTTTTCCAATATCGTTTTCGCGGAAACGAAGAACTGGGCGGGCATAATTTAGGCAACCTTTTTATTGTAGCTATGGCGGAGATGTTTGGTTACAGCCGTGCGCTGCAGGAATTCAATAATGTTCTGGCCATCCGGGGCACGGTTTTACCGGTTACGCTGGAACAGGTGACTTTGCAGGCTGTTTTTGAAGATGGCAGCCGTGCCGTCGGGGAGACGAAAATCGTGCAGGAAGGAAAACCGATCAGAAATATCTCCCTCTATCCCCCGCGTTGTTGCCCGCTTCCACAGGTAATCAGTGCCATTGAAGAAGCGGAAGCCATCTTTTTGGGCCCGGGCAGCCTCTATACCAGTGTTCTGCCCAACCTGCTTGTTCCCGGCGTAAGGGAGGCGCTGCGAAGATCGCCGGCACCATGTTTCTACATCTGCAACATTATGACCCAGCCGGGCGAAACAGCGGGTTTCAGTGCGGCGGAACATCTTAAAGCGTTATTCCGGCATGGTTGTGCAGATCTGATCGATGGCATTGTGGTGAACAGCTCTACAGATCTGCCATCGACCCTGCTCGAAAAATATGAAGAAGAAGGTGCACAACTGGTGGAAGTTGATGCTGAAGCCCTGGCACAGTGGCCGATCCAGGTTATCGCAGCCCCGCTGCTGGATTACAATGAGGTTGCCCGCCATGACAGCAGAAAGCTGGCCGCCCTGCTTCTAAGTCAGCTTGCAGGATGGGAGACAGGTCTTGATGGTCTTTGGGCCTATACGCTCTACAATTTGGATGGGAAACTGCGCCGTGCCCGCAAAGAAATGGGTGCTTCAGCCGGTTATCCTTTGCCGGCAACCCGTAAAAAGCTGAAACGTATTTTAAAGCATGCTTTCCGCAAAGTTTGAACCAAGGGGTGATCGATTTGGCTTCTTTTGCGTACCAGCTTAAAAATGAATTGGCCCGCAATGTCCTGGACAAACGTTGCTGTGCTTGCGCCGAACTGCGGGCTTTTTTGCAGTTGAGCGGTAAATTGCTGATTCGCAGAAACTCAAAGGAGCTTGTGCTGCAAACCCAGAGTGCGGCATTGGCCCGTCGCCTGTTTTCCCTTTTCAAGTTTAGCTTTGAACTTTCACCGCAGATTCTGTTTTCACGCAAAAATAAGCTGCAGAAAAACAACACTTATTTTCTAAGGATCATGGGCAAAAAAGAGGCCTGGCGCGTGCTGATGGAACTCGATTTTTTCACCTTTCACCCCCAAAACGGGCGCTTAATCCTGAAAACACACCCCTCTTTAGTTTCCCGGGACGAGCCAGTCGAAAAATGTTGCCGCCGCGCCTACCTGGCGGGTGCCTTTCTGGCCGGCGGTTCGATGAGCAATCCCGAAGCAACCTATCACCTGGAAATCACAGCCCCTTATGAAACCTATGCAAGGTTGATCGTCGATAACATGGCCTTTTTTGCCCTGCCGGCACGCTATTTCCAGCGAAAAGATGATTATGTCGTCTACCTGAAGGGGGGAGAGAAGATCGGGGAATTTTTAAGGGTAATCTCCGCCTCGAACGCCCTTTTGGAATTTGAAAATATAAGGGTCGTGAAAGGGATCCGCAATAAGACCAACCGCCTGGTCAACTGCGAAACGGCCAACCTGACCAAAACGGTGGTGGCTGCCTGGGAACAGATCAATGATATCAAAGTACTGGAGGAAACCCTGGGGCTGGACAATCTCCTCCCTTCGCTGGCCCAGGTGGCCCGCCTGCGTCTGATGCACCCGGAAGCAACTTTGCGGGAGCTGGCTGCCGCAGCCGTTCCCCCGCTGACAAAATCGGGTGTCTACCACCGCCTGCGGCGCATCGGGGCATTAGCACAGAAGATCAGAAGCGGTGAAGGAGTGTAAGACGACACAAGGACGACACAAGGGGACGGTTCTTTTGTGCACTTTAACACAGGGGGACGGTTCTTTTGGACACAAGGGGACGGTTCTTTTGTGCACTTCAACACAACACAGCAACGCAGGGGAACGGTTTTAGGTACACAAAAGAACCGTCCCCCTGTGTCGCTGCCCTGCCCTGTAGGTACACAAAAGAACCGTCCCCCTGTGTCCCCGAGGGAAGCCATAATGCCTCCGAGGCCCGAATAGCAACAGATAAATTTTTATTATATAACGGGTCAGAATAGTTGTCAATACTAAATTTTGAACTAATACCCTAATAATGTTATACTATTAGCAGCTGGATCCTAACTACAACCTGAAAATAAGATGTAACCGGGATTTTCTTGTGGTGGGAACCGGTTTTTAGTTGCACATTTAAATTTAGGGAGGATCATCATCTAGATGAATTTATGTAGTAAACAGGTAACACATAAAATTTTCGGAGAGGGCAGGATCGTTCAGCATGATGATTTATATGTTCAGGTAGAATTTCCCTCAGGGATTAAGAAATTTGTTTTCCCTGATGCGTTTGGATCTTTTCTCACTCTTAGCGATCAAAATGCAGCCGATCTGGTCAGAAAAATTGCGGAAAAAAAGGAAGAGAAACGCCGGAAGGAAAAGTCTAAACAGATTAAAAAAACACAGGCCTTACACGAAAATCGACAACGTTTTTTGGAACGGGAAAAGGCCATAAAGACACGAAAAACTTTCAAAATCAACCCCCGTTCCCAGTCTGTCTTCTGGTGCAAAGCCCATGAGGTAGAACAGATTTTTGAGGAATGGAAGGTTTTTACCGGCACAATAAAGAGCGGTAAGCGAAAGGGTGAACCAAGACGTTTGGCACGAATCAAGCCAAACAGTGCTGCCATTTTAACCATCAGGGACGCCGATATGGCTGAAAAGAATAGGCGAATTCTGGGTGTCTTTATGGTAGACGAAAATTTCAGCGCCAGCCGCTGTATAGATGGATACATTCCCGCCCATTCGGAGTACAGGCTTCGCCTCTCAGGGCAGGAATCAGAGAGGATGCTTTTTTGGAACTACTATGTTAATAAAAAATATCCACAGCGGATGACCTGGAATACAGGACGTCACCGTTACCTTGATAACGAATGGGTTGCTCAAATTCTACAGGATATCATCTCTCTTAAAAAAGCGCCACAGGAACGGGAACAGGTACAGCGCTTTTTCGAATACTTCTGCCAACTAAACAGGCTAGACATGGAAAAATTACCGAAACCCGCGGGTGCTTTGATATCTGCCTGATCAGGCCCCCTGGTTCAAGAGCCCTTTAGGGATATAACGGTGCCGAGCATCAACTTGTTAAAGCCCCAGGAAACTGTGGGCTTAACTTTTTTAAACCGGGTGGTGCCCGTTGTCAACTTGTTAAAATCCTTAAAAATGTGTTTTGACAATGGGGGCACTTCAAACTGATCCCGCAATCCAGGGTCACACGGCCGGTTGCAGTGTTGTCCTGCATGCTTTAGTTTTTTGCTGTCCAAGGCAGATAAAATAAGGTAAAATAGGTATGGGTCTTTGTTTTGTGGATAACAACTGTTTATTGACAGTTTTTAGATACATGGCCGGTAATACAAAAATCATTGAAGGTTTTTTAGGAGCGATGGCGAAATAAACAAATAGATACTAAATAGAGAAAGAACAAAAAACTTTATTCCTTAATGACTTCCAATAGAGAAGCACTTGGAGAGGGTTTTAAACATGGCCCTGAATTTTGAACTGAAAATTGAACAGGCGCAAAAAGTGGTCATGACCTTGGAGCTGCAACAAGCAATTAATCTTTTGCAGTATTCAACCTTGGAGCTAAGCAATTATATTCAAGAAGAAGTGATACAGAATCCGCTGTTGGAGATCCGGGAAAAGGAGCTGGAGAATGAAGATGAAGGGGAGGATGCCGCTGAAAAGACAGACAGCGGAGAAGATGATTCCCTGGATTGGGAGGAATATTTTCAAGATCTTGACTATCCTTACAGGCGAGAAAAGCCGTTGTATGATCGGGATGTCGAGTATCCAACCCTTGAATCCTATGCCAGCGAGGAGGTCGGCCTGCAGGAGCATCTGGAATTTCAATTAAAGATGTCCCCGGTTAAGGGCAGGTCATTTTTAATTGCGGAGTATCTCGTGGGAAATATAAACCCCAGCGGGTACTTGCAGGGTGCAGTGGCCGAACATGCCCGCTTTTTGGGAGTGGCTGAGGAAGAGGTTTTGGAGATGCTTTCGCTCGTTCAGGGTTTTGATCCTCCGGGCATAGGAGCACGAACCCTGGAGGAATGTCTGCTTCTTCAGTTGCCGGAGCGTGAAAACGTCCCCTCTACAGTAGAACCATTGATCAAGGGTTACCTAGCGGAGATTGCCGAGGGGAAGTATCGTGAAATTGCCGGGAAATTGGGTATCAGCATGAAAAAATTGCAGGATGCATTAGATTTCATCCGCACTCTTGATCCCAAGCCCGGTTCACATTTTGGCGGGGCCGCAGATGTCCGCTACGTGTATCCGGATATCGTCGTTCAGAAGGTAGAAGGGGAATACGTGATCATCATCAACGATAATGTGCCGCAACTCTATATCAACCCTTATTACCGCAGCTTGCTAAGGCAGGGAAAAGAAGAGCAGATTAGCGGTTTCCTGAAAAAACGTTTAGAGAGTGCTCTCTGGCTGATCAAAAGCATCGAACAGAGACGCCTGACGTTATATCGCGTTACGGAACAGATTATAAAAATTCAGGAATCCTTTTTAGAAGAAGGGATATATAACCTGAAACCCTTAACTTTAAAAGATATAGCTCAAAAGCTGGATATTCACGAATCTACGGTTAGCCGGGCTACAACCGGCAAATATGTGCAGACCCCGCGTGGTCTCTATCCTCTCAAATTTTTTTTCTCCAGTGGAATTGATGGCCTACGGGGAGAAACGTACTCTGCATTGAGCATTAAAGCTCATTTGAAAGAACTGGTGGAGAAGGAAGATCGGGGTGCGCCTTTAAGCGATCGGAAGATTGCCGAACAGCTTCGAAAACGCGGCATCAAAGTTTCAAGGCGAACGATAGCCAAGTATCGCCAGGAGATGAATATTCCGGCTTCGTCACAACGCCGTCGCTTAAGCTAAAAAATCGATCAACATAGAATGCGGAGAAATATAAAAGTGGGTCAAAAAAGATCTCACGTGGGTCTTTTTTTGACCCACTTTTCATAATATATATAGTATAATGGTAGCAATGAAGGGAGCAATTGTTGTATGGCCCTGAATCTGGAAGGAGATATCTTGCGTCTATTGGCACCGGAATTTCCCGAAATTTTGGTGCGACGTTATCGTATATTGCGTAAAATTTATTATTCTGCGCCTGTGGGCCGCCGTACGCTGGCCGCCTATTTTCAGGTGGGGGAAAGGGTGTTGCGCCGGGAAGTTGCTGTTTTGCGGGAACAAGGGCTGGTGAAAGTTGAACCCCGGGGCATTAGTCTGACTGCTCTTGGTAAAACGGCGGTTCTCTCTATAACGCCCGATCTAAAATCCTTTTTGGGCCTAAATGTCTTGGAAAATAAACTTTTGAAATTATTAAAAGTCAGGCGTGTGCTGGTGGTGCCGGGGGATCTGGAAAAAGACGAGATTGTTTTGCAGGAGATGGGCCGTGCCGCCGCCAGGATTTTAAGGGAATGCCTCGTTGCAGATATGGTTTTGGCTGTATCGGGAGGCACTTCTTGTGCCGCTGTTGCCGATATGTTGCCGGAGACCCCCGGGCCACCGGGGATTACGGTGGTTCCGGCCAGGGGCGGGTTGGGAGAGGTCGTCGACTACCAAGCCAACACCATTGCAGCGCGGGTGGCTTTAAAGTTAGATGCCCGCTATCGCTTGTTATACCTGCCCGATTCTCTGAGCGATGCCGCGCTGCAACTGTTGTTGCAGGAGAAGAAGATCAAAGAGGTCGTCAGCTTGATCAATACGGCGCGCGTTTTGCTGCATGGGATTGGGGCGGCGGATGATATGGCCCGGCGCCGGGGGGCCGGGCCGGAGGAGCTGCAAAGGCTGTGCAGACGGGGAGCAGTGGGGGAAGTGTTCGGGGTTTTCTATAACTGCAGGGGGGAGATCGTGGAGCGCATCCCCAGCCTGGGTCTATATCACGAGGGGCTGGACCAAAGGGTACACAATGCGATCGTTGTGGCGGGGGGCAGGAAGAAGGCGCGGGCGATCGCAGCCGTGGTGGGGAATCACCCCCGCGATCTGCTCGTTCTGGATGAAGGCGCCGCCCGGGAGATTCTCAGATTGCATGGGGAGGGGGAGGATAAAGATAATCGTTCCCAAAATGAGGGGATCTTTTCACCTGAGAAGCATTAAGGTAGAAAGGCATTAAAAAAGAGTGGTTTCCTGTGCCGGTCTGCATTCTTGTAAACGGCGGGATAAAATGTTGGTATCATGTAAATATTATTTTTGCATCATGTAAATATTAAGGAGGCAAAGTTGATGACTGTGAAGGTCGGGATCAACGGGTTTGGAAGGGTGGCCAAATCTTGTTTGCGCGCTGTAAGGCAGATGCCGGGATTGGAGATCGTCGCTGTAAACAGCGTGCGTGATCCAAAATTGTTGGCGCATCTGTTGAAATATGATTCCGTCTACGGCCCTTTTGAAGCTAAAGTGGAGGCCGAGGGGCAGAATCTGTTGATCGACGGGAAAAAGATCAAAATCTTGGCGGATAGGGATCCTTCTCGCTTGGACTGGGAAGAGGCCGGCGCGGATATTGTTTTGGAGGCGACCGGGGCTTTCAGGGATCGGGAATCTGCAGCAGCTCATCTGCAAGGGGGGGCCCGCAAGGTTATCATTACCGCACCCGGCAAAGATGTTGTGACGATCGTGATGGGTGTGAATGAGGCTGATTATCAACCCGAAAAACACCATGTTGTATCCAATGCTTCCTGTACTACCAACTGCCTGGCACCGGTCGTTAAGGTCCTGCACGAAAAAGCGGGCATCAAGCGGGCTCTGATGACGACGATCCACTCTTATACGAATGATCAGCGTCTGCTGGATATCACCCACACCGATTTTCGCCGGGCTCGTGCGGCGGCCGTCTCCATGATACCGACTACCACGGGGGCGGCCCGCAATGTAGGCCTCGTTCTGCCGGAGCTACAGGGGAAAATTAACGGTTTGGCGATTAGAGTGCCAACTTTTGTAACCTCGCTGGTCGATCTGGTGGCCGAAGTGGAGAAGGATGTCTCGGTTGAAGAGATCAACGAGGCGTTTTTGGCAGCGTCGCAAGGTGCAATGAAGGGTTTCCTGGGTATCTCTTTTGAACCCCTTGTTTCGATCGATTTTAAACAGAGCATTTATTCTGCTGTCATCGATGCACCGTCAACCATGGTCATCGGGGAAAAAATGATCAAGGTGCTTGCCTGGTATGATAATGAATGGGGATACGCCTGCCGGACCCTCGATCTGGCTGCTTTTCTGGGGGAAAGGCTCTAAAATATTGACGGGGGTGTACTGCAACCTTGTCCAAGTTAACCCTGAAGGATATTGCGGTGGAAGGGAAGAGAGTATTTGTGCGCGTTGATTTCAACGTTCCGTTGACGAAGGAGGGAGGGGTGTTGGATGATACGAAGATCCGTGCTGCTTTGCCCACGATCGAATATCTGCGGGAACGGGGCGCCCGGATCATTCTTGCCTCCCATCTTGGCCGTCCCAAGGGCCGCATCGTGGAAGAACTGCGCATGGATCCCGTTGCAAGGCGGCTCTCCGAATTGTTGGGGCAGACGGT
>JAAZMI010000052.1 GCA_012798895.1 Bacillota bacterium | reverse complement strand
TGTAAGTCGATATAAAGTGCCCCTTCCCGCAGGTATACACCGGGGCTCGGCGTCTCCTTACGGCTGAAAGGCAGAACCCTGCCCCCGGCCTCCCCGGCCAGATCCCTGACTCGCGGGTCATCCCAATTGAGCACAGCCCAATCGTCGCCTTCCTGGTTCTTGAGGATTTTCTTCTTCGCGGCAATATACCGGTCCATCGTTTCGTGGTAATCGAGATGATCCGCAGTAATATTTAAAACAGCAGCGATATGCGCCCGGAAATTTTGCGTATCTTCAAGCTGAAAACTGCTCAATTCCGCAACGATGATCTCGCCGGCAGCAGCCCGGCAGACAGCAGCACTTAGGGGAAAACCGATATTTCCAGCAACATGGGTTTTCAGGCCCTGCTGCCGGGCAAAAATCTCACCGCTAAGCGCAGTAGTGGTCGTCTTGCCGTTGGTGCCGGTAATGGCTATCAGTGGCACCGGGCTGTGGTGAAAAGCCAGTTCAATTTCAGGGTATACGGGTATTCCCAGCCGGCGTGCCTCCAAGAGAAGCGGTAGCCGCGGGCTGATTCCCGGGCTTTTGATAATAAACGCCACACCGGCCAACAAACCTGCCGGATGTCCCCCCGCTACGATCTCCACCTGCGGAAAATCCTTGAATTCTTCTATCGTTTCCCGCAGGGAAGAAAGCGGTTTGGCATCGTTGGCCACGATCCGGGCCGCCCCCGCATCCAGAAGCAACCCTACAGCAGCTCGGCCGCTTTTCGCCAGACCCAGAACAAGCACTTTTTTTCCTTTAATTCCGGCAGACAACACCTTCTACCACCTCAAAAAAGGAGTATGTTCCCAGAGACCGATCATCGCAAAACAGAACCCCAGCGCCCAGAACCCGATCACAACATGCCATTCCGACCAACCTTTTATCTCAAAATGGTGGTGCAAGGGGCTCATGAGAAATACCCTCTTCCCCGTAAGCTTGAAAAAGATGACCTGCAAAACCACGGAGAGGGTTTCGAGAACAAAGACCCCCCCGATAATCACGAGGGTTAACTCCGCTTTAACCAGGATGCCCACCACAGCCAAAGCAGTTCCCAGGGACAGAGAACCCACATCCCCCATAAAAATGCGGGCCGGGTGCAGGTTAAAGATTAGAAAGCCGAAACAGGCCCCGATCAGCGCACTGGAGAGAAATACCAGATCTTGCATCCCCTGCAAGGAGGCAAGAAAAAGCAAGGCTAAAAGGGCCAGGATGGCCGTGCCCCCGGCCAGGCCATCGATACCGTCCGTTAGGTTCACGGCATTGGAAAAACCGATCATCACTACGAAGATCAGCAGAGGGTAGAACAACCCCAGATCGACCTGTAGGGAAGTAAAAGGGATCGCTACCAGCGTGGAATGACCCAAAATCAACAGGGTAAAATAAAAAATCAAGGCAAAAACAAACTGGGCCAGCAGCTTTTCCCTGGCACGAATGCCGAGAGAACGCCGGTGTACAACTTTCTGGTAATCATCTACAAAACCCAAAAAAGCGCTGCTGAAAATCAGCAGAAGAACCAGAAAAAACCTTGGTGTCTTCGGCGCAAACAACAAAGTCGTAACCAGAAAAGAAAACAAAAAAACAAGGCCCCCCATGGTCGGCGTCCCTGTTTTACTGAAATGACGGCGTGGCCCATCAGATCTGACCTGTTGTCCATAACGTTGACGACGGGAAAAACTGATATAGAGCGGGCAGATGATCACGCTCAAGAAAAAGGCAACGGCTGCCGTCTGATAGATCGCAATCGACAATACATCTTCTCCTTTAGTATCTATTTATAAGCTCTTCGGCAATTTTCTCCAACTGCATGGCCCGCGAACCTTTGATTAAAATATAAAAACCGGGCCGGGCCAGCTCATGAAGACAGCTTAGGGCCTCTTCAGGGGTGCCCAACATAAAAATATTTTCCGGAACCATACCTGCCTCACATGCCCCATGGGCGATAGATGCTGCTAATTTACCTACCGTTAACAGGTAATCTATCCCCAGATCGGCCAGATATCTCCCTACAGCACAGTGTAGCTCCCCCGCCTGTGGTCCGAGTTCATACATATCCCCCAAAACGGCAATTTTAGGTCTATCCGGCGCCCATTCCCTTAGAGACTGCAGCGCATACCGCATGGAGGTAGGACTGGCATTGTAGGCATCGTTGATCACCCAGAGGCCCTTTTGGGTTAGGGTTTTCTCCATGCGCATAGCCGAAAAGATGCAAGTAGCCAACCCTTTCTTAATCTGTTCGTTCGTTAGGGAAAAATCAAGACCTACGGCCAAAGCGGCCAAGGCATTGTAGACATTGTGTTTCCCTGGCAAGGGGATGGCAAAATTATCTCGCACCCCTCCGGGTAAGGCAACTTCAAAACTGCACCCCCGCGCTGTGGGGGTATACCCCAGTGCCTGCAGGCCGATACCGAACCCGGCGGTAAAACCATAGTAGAAAACCTCGCCGGCAAATTTTTCCCCCATCTGGACCAAAAAAGGGTCGTCGCCATTTAAAAACGCCTTACCACGTGAATTTAAACCTGCCAGCAGTTCACCCTTTGCCCAGGCAATATTCTCCCTGCTTCCCAAAAACCCCAGATGGGCTTCGCCGATATTCGTGATTACCCCTTTGGTGGGACGACAGAGATCCGTCAGAAGAGCAATCTCGCCCGGGCCGCTCATGCCCAGCTCCAGCACAGCCACCTCGTGTTCTTTTTTAAAACGCAGCAGCATAAGCGGCAACCCCAGGTGATTGTTCAAGTTGCCCTCTGTTTTAAGTACATTATAGCGGGTAGAGAGAACAGAAGCTATAAAATCTTTCGTGGTTGTCTTCCCGTTGCTCCCTGTAACAGCCAGCACGGGCAACGAAAATTTAGCACGGTGATAGGCGGCAAGCTTCTGTAGCGACAGCAGGGTGTTTTCCACCACGATGATTGTTTTGCCCGCAGGGAAATCCCCCGCGGCAAAACTTGGAAGCCAGGCCTCCTCTAACAGCGAACCGGCAGCCCCTCCCTGCAAAGCATTAACGATAAAATCATGGCCGTTAAAATTTTCCCCGGCTAAAGGGAAAAACAGTTCCCCCGGACCAATCTGGCGGGAATCCAGCGCCACCCCTGTGAAACCCCCGCCCGGTTTCCCTCGCCAAAGTTTTCCTCCCGTTACTTTTAACACTTCTTCTTTGGAAAAAATCATTACCTTTTCTCCGGTATAGATCTCCGGTTCTGCCTCCGGGTAACAATCTTCGCGGCCACCTCCCGATCGCTGAAAGGTGTGGTATGGTCGCTAAAGATCTGGTAATCTTCATGCCCTTTGCCGGCGATGATCACCATATCGCCGGGCCGGGCCAGTTCGATACCCAGCCTGATGGCCTCATAGCGGTCCGGCTGGATGGTGTAACCATTCCCGGTAGGCTTTACCTCCTTCAGTCCGGCCTCCACCTCGTGAATTATCTGCCAGGGATCTTCCCTGCGGGGGTTATCAGAAGTTAAAATGCAATAATCGCTGTATCTTCCGGCAATTTTCCCCATTACCGGCCTTTTTGCCCTGTCCCTCTCCCCGCCACAGCCGAAAACAGTGATAATCTTGCCCCGGCAAAATTCTCGTGCCGTCTGTAAAATATTATCCAGCCCATCCGGGGTATGGGCATAATCGACGATAACCGCGAAATCCTGCCCCAGATCTATGCGTTCAAAGCGGCCGGGAACCCCTTCGATTTTCTCAAGAGCCTCCTTGATCTCCTCTAGCCCGATCCCTTCCAGCAGAGCTACAGAGGTCGCCGCCAACGCGTTATAGATATTAAAATAC
>JAAZMI010000051.1 GCA_012798895.1 Bacillota bacterium | reverse complement strand
GCTATAAGCGATTACTTATGGCTGTAGGATGCAAACAAGATACATTCAGATCAAGTGTCGCCCGGTATAATTTGATCCGTGTCTGATTTTAAGCCCGTGCCAAGGCCTTGCCAAAATCTACTGCGGCCTTCTGGGCATCGTCATCCGGGTTCCACTGGTTTCTGTATCCCTCGTTAATAATTTCAAAACCGGCATCTGCCATTAGTTCATTTATAACCTTTACCGATTCACCGCTCCAGCCGTAACAACCAAAGGCAGCGGCTTTTTTCCTTTTAAACCTAAGCCCTTTCATCAGATGAATAAAGCCTGCAACGGAATGCAGGATATTATTTGCAATAGTCGGCGAACCAATGGCTACTGCCTTGGACTTAAAAACCTCGGTGATGAGATCGTTTTCATCCCTTTTAGCCAGATTATGAACCTTTACAGTAACATCCGGATCGGCCGCGGTAACCCCTTCTGCAATCTTTTCGGCCAGCGTCTTTGTTCCATTCCACATCGTATCGTAGATAATGGTAATCTGGTTTTCCTGGTAATCATCGGCCCATTCTGCATATTTTTCGACGATCTGCAGCGGATTGTCCCGCCAGACAACCCCGTGGCTCGTGGCAATGATCTCGATGGGAAGATTTAAAGCCGTGATTTCATCCAGTTTCCTGCGTAGCAGGGCACTAAAGGGGGTCAAAATATTAGCATAGTATTTGATGGATTCGTTAAAAAGAGCGCACTGGTCAACCTGATCATTAAACAGCATCTCGGTGGCAAAGTGCTGCCCAAAAGCATCGTTACTGAAAAGGATGTTGTCCCCGGTAAGATAAGTTGCCATGCTGTCCGGCCAATGCAACATCCTCATTTCAACAAAAACAAGCTCCTTGCCGTTCCCCAGATCGATCTTGTCGCCAGTCTTTACAACATGAAAATTCCAATCCTCGTGATAATGCCCCTTTAAAGATTTTACGGCATTGGACGTACAATAGATGGGCTTATCCGGGATATGCTTCATCAGAGCAGGAAGACCCCCGCTATGATCGATCTCTCCGTGATTGGCGATGATATAATCGATTTTCTGTAGATCGATCTCGCCGGCCAGATTTTTAACGAACTCTTCGGCAAAAGGAGCCCATACCGTATCGATAAGGGCCGTTTTTTCCTCTTGAATCAGATAAGAATTGTAGGTCGACCCTTTATGGGTGGAATATTCATCGCCGTGAAATTTTTGCAGCTCCCAATCAACTTTACCTACCCAGTAAACATTGTTTTTAACCTGTTTTTTCAATGCATACATCCTTTCTTTTTAACAGCAGCTACCCTCCGGCCAACCGTGTGTAGAAAACGATTTCACCCCTTGTACAATGCCCGAACCCGTTTCCCCTTAAACATTTTCTTCCTTTCCTTGCAGCCTTGCAGCCGCTTCCAGCGCATCAGGAGCAAACTGCTCCTTTGCTCTACCCTCAGCTAAAGCCGCCCCGGGGAGGCGTTTGGCAGCTACCCTTGCTCCCCAAGAAGAAAAATGAACCGCCAAACCTTTGTTGAAGATCACCTGATGAACAATGCGGGCATTTTACTTGTTTTCGCCGGGAGATAGAAGTCCGCACCGTAAATTCTTTTCCACATTTTCTACATAAAAAATCGTAAGCGGGCATCGATAATGATACCTCCATTCAATGATAATATACTGATTTTGTTCAATTACTGATGATCAGGCCGTTTATCTTAAATATAATATTTTTCAAAGTGATCGGGATCGCGGCAGCCGCTCCGCCATGCCGGCAACATTGCCTCAATTCTTTCTTCGAGCAGTACCCGATGCCGGGGATACCGATGATTGGGTACGATGATGAAGTCTCTTGCTGTACCCCGCCTGTATCTCAGCCTTATTGTTTTTAAATCTTCATGCCCGGTAATATTGATAATTCAAGGCCGGTTTTAACCCATGAATCCCTGATATTTTTCCTCGCAGCCACAGTAGAATTTGGGGGGTAACCAAGCACGGTATTATAAAAGAGCGTGTCTTCAGGCAGAATTTTCTGGAACCCTGCAGCACAATCAATTTTAGAACAGTTTTAGTCGAATCCTGCGCTTGCCCGGGCAATAAGGCCATATTGCCATCGGTATTAGATTAACGGCATATACCCATTCCTTAGCCGGGCCTTACTTTCATCCCATCTGCTGTTTCCTTGGGTGGATCTACAATTTGGGTTACAAACCCGGCCAGCAGGTAGCCAAGCCCAATCCCGCTGGACGCCCCAGCCAACCCCGGCATCAAAGCCTGTTTTAAATAATGAACCGTTAGATAACCAGCGCAGCAATATCTAGAAACATAGTGGGTACAGCCCGCGACATTCGCTTTAGTTGCTGAATTTTCATATCAATAATCAAATGCTGTTTTCCATGACCTTTACTTCCTCATTAATCGTGCGAAACTTGGAAAAGTTGAAGATCCTTGCTTTTAGCGCGGCAGTTATCTCGCTTCCCCTAGGAACGAGTACTACGCCGGAATCATCACTAATATCTTCAAGCAGCAACATCCCCGGAAAAATTTCGGTTATGGGTATCGTTCTGATCGTTCCGGTATCCACTATCTCTTCTTTTAAGGCTCTTAAAACATCAGGATCGTACCAATGTAGATGCCTGTCCATTATCTCTAATGCCCTAAGGGTCGAACTTCCCTCTTTTTTTAATGCATCGAAGTCAGTGACAGCCTTCAGTATCCTCGAAATAATTGGGATATCGCGACCTTGGAGATTATCATCGGATGTTCCATCGGGTGTTCCGCCCCCATCGTACTGTTTTAATTGGTATTTAATGGCTTCCGCAACTCCTTCTAAGCGAGGAATTTTGGATAGCAGCTTGGAACCTGCTATGGGATGGCCATGATACATCGCGCTTTCATCTTCTGAGAGGAGAACCCCCTCCCTCTTCTTTTCGATGATCTCTTCAGGGATCGTAATACACCCAATTCGAGAGAACATTGCGGCGAGCTCCACCTCCCAAAGATCCTT
>JAAZMI010000050.1 GCA_012798895.1 Bacillota bacterium | reverse complement strand
GAAAAAAGCATAAATAATAAAACGTCTATTTTCATTTTGCATGGTTTTAAATTAATAAAATACCCAAATTTTTATCTGTAATCTCCATGCAACAAACGTTATCCGGTCAATATCCCATATAAATTACCAAAAGAGAGATGAAATAATTATAGGTAGATTTGTTTCTTAAATTTATTGGTACAGTACTTGCATAAATGTAAAGCGTAAAACAGAATATAATTTCAGGCAGTCTGCAGGACATAGTGGTAGCAATCAGGAGATAGAGATTGAAAAGGGTATAAAAGTTGACCTTTGTTGTTGTATTTTGCAGTTAAACTTGGTAAATATCATTTTCTGAAAGGAGATGGTAAAACCTGTATAGATAATATATTTTTTCATTGTTAAATAAAGCTATGTGTTTGCTGGAAAGCTAGAGGGGTAAGGCCGGTTACCGCTATGGGAACATGTTTATTCATCGTAAAAAAATATACACCCGGTGAAAATTTTAACCAATACGAGCATTATCAAAAAATGCAATAAAAAGGTAGATTGTAAAAGGGAGGATTATTAGATGGAAATGCTGGATAAGCTTTTTGATTTAGTCGAAGACGGCGAAAATGAAGAGGCTATTAAAATGGCAGAAGTTATGCTTGATAAAGGGGTCTCCCCGCAAACAATTATCGGTGCAATGACGGACGGCATGAGAAAATTGGGGGATCTGTTCGATAAAAAGGAGATATTTCTTCCCGAATTGCTGATTGCCTCCGATGCCTTGATGGATGTAATGTCAATTGTTGAACCCAAATTATCTATTGGCGATCAAGCCAAGAAAAAAACAGTAATAATGGGTACAGTAGCAGGTGACTTGCATGAAATTGGTAAAAATTTAGTTTGCATGGTCCTAAAGGCAAATGGCTATAACGTTATAGACATAGGTGGGGATGTAAGTGTGCAAGACTTTATAAGTGCGGCTGAAAAAGAGCAAGCAGATGTAATTGGCATGTCTGCATTGATGACGACCACAATGAGGGTGCAGCAGGATGTTATTAACCAATTGGTAGCTGAAAATAAGCGTGATAAATATACCGTTATGGTTGGTGGGGCCCCAATTAACCAGGACTGGGCCGAAAAAATTGGAGCGGACGGATACTGTAAAGATGCTTTTGAAGTTGTAAAGTTTTTGGATTCCAAGTAATGGTCTTTAAGATGCCGGGTGATATGAATTATATACTTCTGAGTTAAATGTAAAGGAGATATTCTTATGGATCTTTTTGATAAGCCACAGGGAACATTTCCGGTTGTACCATTGATGGGATTTCCAGGGGCACGGCTTACCGGGACAACTATCAAACAAAACCTTGAAAATTCGGAGGTGCATTTTCAGAGTCTTAATAGTTTGTATAAAAGGCTGCATCCAGATGCCATGATTACAATGATGGATTTATCTTTAGAAGCTGAAGCAATAGGTATTAATGTGCTAAAACCAGACGATGCATCCTACACGGTAAAGGAGCACCCTGTTCAAACGCTTGAAGACATTCAAAAATTAAAAATTCCTGATCCCCTGAAAGATGGCAGGATGCCAATTTGGATTGATGTCATTAAAAAAATGAAGAAATCCTTTGATTGCCCGGTTATGGCATATATTGTTGGACCATATACTTTGGCGGGTCTGGTAACCGGGGCTACCAATGTGGTTAAGGGTGTTATGAAAAACCCTGAATTTATCCATGAATTATTAAAATATTGCTCAAAGGTGATCACTGTTTTTGGCAACGCCATGGCTGAAGCTGGGGCTGATGCACTTATTATGCTAGAGCCTACAGCGACAGTTTTATCTCCGGCACAGTTTAATGCATTTTCCGGGCAATATGTTGCTGAGATCTTTAAGAAATGGATTATTCCTGCTGTGCTGCATATCTGCGGGGACACCACTGTTCTTATTCCTGAGATGATTAAAACAGGGTGTATTGGCATTAGTATCGATTATATGGTCAATATGGCGGATGTTATCAAGGTGCTGCCGGCCGATAAATATCTTATCGGTAATATTGATCCTGTAAATATAATTGCATTTGCTTCAGAAGAAGAGCTAACTGTTGAAGTGAACAGATTGTTGAAAGATATGGAGGGAAAAAAGAATTTTATACTAAGCTCGGGTTGTGATCTCCCTCCGGAGACAAAGATAGAAAATCTAGATCTTTTTGTCACTCTGGCTAAAAATTACCAGTAAAATATGGGTGGTATTCCAGTTTTAACTAGTTATAAATTGAATGCCTTATGGATTTGAACCATGTGTGTCGCTGCCACGTCCGCCGGCATAGATATTCTAAGGCTGTTTGTGAAAAAAAAGAACCAGACGCCATTAAGATGCTGGTTGCCTAGAAAAATATTCAACAAAATCAGAGGTAATATCTTGACGGATATATTTTTTTTGTGGGGGGGGTGGAGTGATGGAACATACCGTTATCTTTCAGCCATCTGGAAGGCGGAGCAAGGTTGCCAATGGGAAAACCCTCCTGGAAGCTGCGCGAATGCTCGGCGTGGATATAGAATCGCCTTGCGGCGGATCCCAAACATGTGGCAAGTGTAGGGTCAGGATTGAGGAGGGTGTTTTTGAAAAATATGGGATTGAATCTAAAATGGACAATATATCGTCCTTAACCAGGGAAGAAAAAGATAGGTTAGAACAGGAAGAGCTGCAAAGTAATTACCGCCTGGCATGTTGTTGCAAGGTTTATGGGGATGTACTAGTTTTTGTTCCGGAAGAATCTTGCAGTTCACAACAAGTTATTCTAGAGACTGGAAAAAATAGAGAGGTTGCCGTCGATCCGGTCGTGCAAACTTACTATATTGAAATGGAGCCCCCTTCGCTAAGGGATCAGACGGACGATTTTACACGGGTGAAAAATGCATTAGCCAGGGCTTACGGGCTCCAAAATGTTGACCAGATTGATTATATGGCAATGCTTGAACTGCCGGGAAAGGTCCGGGCGAGTAACTGGAAGGTAACAGTAAATGTTTGGAAGGAACAGGAGATAATCAAAGTTGTTCCAGGTTTAGCAGAAAATAGCTGGGGTATAGCGGTTGATGTTGGTAGTACTACTATGGCTGCCTACCTTTGCAATCTTAAAACAGGTAGAGCTACTGCAAAAGGTTCCATAATGAATCCCCAAATAACTTACGGTGAGGATGTTATATCCCGCATCACGTATGCTTCGATGAACGAAGATGGACTAAAAAAACTACACAGCGTCATTATCGAGGGTATTAACACTCTGGTCAAAAACCTCGTAGGGGAAGCTGGTTTGGAAGCAGATGACGTAGTAGACATGGTGCTTGTTGGTAATACGGTAATGCATCATATCCTATTAAATATTGATCCTGAATATGTAGGCAGGGTTCCTTTTGTACCAACTGTTAAAAATAGCGTTGATATCAAGGCACGCGATCTGGGTATCAATATTAATCAGGGTTCCTATGTTCACCTTCTACCCATTGAAGCGGGTTTTGTAGGGGCAGATAATGTTGCTGTGTTAATTGCTGAGGAACCGTATAAACAAGACGAAATGGTTTTAATTATTGATATAGGTACAAATGGAGAAATTGTATTTGGCAACAGGGAAAAACTGTTTTCGACTTCCTGTGCTACGGGTCCGGCTCTGGAGGGCGCTCAGATTACTTTTGGCATGCGCGCATCCCCCGGGGCCATCGAACAAGTAAAAATTGATCCCATTACTCAGGAACCGAGCTATAAAATAATTGGACAAGATAGATGGTTTAAAGGGGGGGACGCTACTACTGCCAAGGGAATTTGCGGGTCGGGTATTATTGATGTGATAGCTGAAATGTTTAAAGCCGGAATCATGGGGCGTACTGGAAGGCTTAACGAAAACGTCAATAATCCACGCCTTAGAAAAAATTCCGAAGGTATAGCGGAGTACGTTCTATGTTTTGCCGATGAGACAGGAATTGGAAAAGATATTACCATTACCCAGGGCGATATACGGGCTGTACAGCTGGCTAAGGCTGCGCTTTATTGCGGTGCCGAATACCTTATAGAAAAAAGTGGTTCTAAAAAACCGGATCGCATTGTACTTGCCGGGGCTTTTGGCAGTTTTATCAATAAGGAAAATGCCATGGTTATGGGTATGATACCAGGTTGCAACCTGGACAAGGTTATGGCTGTAGGTAATACTGCCGGGGACGGGGCTAAACTTGCACTTTTAAATAGGGGTAAAAGAATTGAAGCAGAAAAGGCGGCAAGGGTTATAGAATTTGTTGAAACTGCCATGGAACCGGATTTTCAAACGCGTTTTGTTCAAGCAATGGCCTTTCCCCATAGCAAACACAGTTTCCCCGGTATTCAGCATATTCTTGATAGTATTTACAGTTACTAACAAAAAAGTTAAAGGTAAACACTTTTTTAGGAGGGAAAGAGAATGGGATTTGAAGAAAGCATTTTATTTAAATTTTTAAACGGTGAGGATCCCGGCGAAATCCCGGTTATTGCTACCGGCACTGGTCTTGCCGCGAGAATTGCCGGCAGAAGCGCAGCCAGTTTGCGGGATAACGGGGCTGCACTTGCCGAGGTGATGTCTATGTTCCAAAAGGAGGCGAAGTTGGATTGGACTATAGTATACACAGATGCCTTGGCCATTCCAGAAACGCTGGGTGTCGAGGTGGAATTGTCGCCAATAAGCGGGGCAATAGGAAAGCCAATGAAGATTCCGGACGATCCTGTTTTATCCCCTAAACCTTTAAGATCTTCGCCGGCTACCAGGGCAACGCTGGAAGCAGTGGAGATATTGAGTAAGAAAAAAACCACGTGCCCTATTGCTGTAACCTTTGAAGGGCCCTTGACGACTTCCATTAACACATTTGATGCGAATGACCTAATTATGGCTATCTATCGACGCCCATTAGTGGTCAAAAGTATTATCTCCCAGATGACTGATATATTGTGCAGTTTTGCAGAAGAAATACGCCGGGCAGGGGCCAGCGTATTTTATATTCCCGACCCTTTTTCATCGATGGATACTCTTTCACCGAAGCATTATAAAGAATTTGCCGGCCCCTATGTTTCCAATTTGATCAGCCACATCCACGATCTTGGTGCGAAGGCGATTTTGCATATCTGTGGCCAAACAGATCAGATCTGGGATTACATGGCTGAAACAGGTGCGGATACTCTGAGTTTGGATCAGATAATGAGCCTTCAAAAAGCCCGGGAGCATTTTGGACCGGAGGTCAGATTGGCAGGTAATGTAGACCCGATACGCACTCTTTGGGAAGGCAGTGTAGAAGAAGTCAGGGATGAAACGATGTCGTGTATAGAGGATGCCGGTCCCAGATCGTTAATTATCATGCCGGGTTGCGCTGTGCCGACACAAACGGACATTAAAAACCTAAGGGCAATGTCGGAAACTGCCAAGGGATATTCTTATAGTTAGACAATTAAACCAAACGGTAAAGAGGGGAGAGAAAACGTGTAATAGAATATTTCATACTTTATCTGTTTTAATCAAAGTTAGATATCTAAAGACAATACTAAAAAAAATTTAAGGGAGTGAAGGACATGGTTAGGTGGTTCATAGGATTCTGTATAATTTTCCTGGCAGGGTATCTACCTTTCGGTTGGATGGGTTATACGCCTTTAATTGCCGGGATTCCCCTCTGGTATCTCTATACTGCCCTGCTGTATCTGGTATTTTTTGTAGTTTATAAAATATTTGTTGCAAATTACTGGGAAAAATATGAAGATTAATTAACTTAAGGAGCATGGAGGAGGAAACCTTATGGTAACAGCCTTAGTTGTCACAGCGGTAATATACCTGTGTATCTTGGTAACTATCGGTTTGGTGGCCTATAAATCAACGAAAAAAACACCGCAGGACTTTTTTGTAGCAAATAGGAGCCTGGGTCCGATAATATTGCTTTTTACTACCTTTGCAACCGGGATGAGTGCCTTTACAATGATCGGTGTCCCAGAATCCGGATATTCGGATGGCTTGGGCCAGTTTCTCGGAATTGGTTTCGGCGATGCTTTTATGGCTGCGTTAGTGTTTTTTATAGGATTTCGTCTTTGGAAAGCTTCCAAAGAATTTGGTTTCGTTACGCCATCAGAATTTCTAAACCACAGGTTTGATTCAAAGGGCGGCGTAGGCGTAGTCTACTGGATTACTGCGATTGTGTTTACTGTTCCCTATATTGGCATCCAGACGATTGGAGGTGCCGTCGCACTTCAGGTAGCCAGCGGGGGTAAAATACCCTATTTCGAGGCTGCAATAATAACAATAGCGATAGTGGTCTTCTATACACTGATTGGCGGCTTGCGGGCTGTAGCTTGGACGGATACTATCCAGGGAGTAATAATGCTTGTTTCAGTTATAGTTCTGTTCGTTCTGACAGCCACTCATGTGGGCAGTTTTGGTGATGTTACAAATCGGTTGATAGATAGTAATTTGGGCTCTTTGTTTTATCTGCCTGGCCCGAGGGGTTTGTGGAAATGGCAGTTTATTATTAGTTTCGCCCTGCTTGGAACCATCTCATTGCCGATGACGCCTCAAGTGTTTACCCGGTTCTATATGGGCAAGGACGTAAAAGCAATGCAGGGGATGATGGTATATTGGCCTATTATGTGTCTGATACTGTTTTTCCCGATGGTTCTCATTGGCGCTTGGGGACACGAAATTTTGCCGAATTTAGCAAACCCCGATGAGATCCTTCCACTTATGGTCAGTCAGCTATTTCATCCCTATATAGCAGCTTTCGTGATTATCGGCATATTTTGTGCTCTGATGTCTACAGCCTCTGCACAGTTCCTCGTAATTAGTTCGATCGTAACCAGGGATATATATGTTAATTACCTTAATAAAAACGCCAGCGGCAGACAGCAGGTGTTGGTAGGGAGGATCGTTATCTTAGCCGTAGCAATTATCTCAACAATTCTTGCGATTAATCCCCCCTCGGTTGTTATTGCGATTGGTGCCTGGTCATTTCAGGGCTTTACGGTAATGTTCCCGGTAGTAGTAGCAGGACTCTATTGGAAGAAGGCTACGAAGGCCGGGGCGTTATGGTCAGGCATTGTTAGTGCGGTTCTTCTGGTTGGGTATCTGACCGGAGTGGTTCCCAATAGCCTAACCTTTGGTTTTATGCCTTTTATTCCAACTTTGGTCGTGGCCTCCATAGTTCTGGTAGTGGTTAGTAAATATACTGCTCCTCTCGATGAAAAATTAGTAGACAGCTATTTCCAAAAGGTATGGATGCCCAAAAAAAAGTTAGCGATAGGTGAAAGCGTAACAGAACAATAAAGGATTAAAGATATTCTAGCTTTGATCCTCTACGTTGGTTTCAGGTATAGCTTGGGTGCTGGGTATGCCCTACACCCAAGCTATACTATCGTCCAAAGAGAAAAAAACTTAAAAGTCCAGCTAACATCCCCCTAATAGGGGGCAATCCAAAGGCGTAAAAATTATTCACAGAGACGCTGATTTTGGCTTTATGAAAAAAATAGTATGGGAATGCTTATATTATGACCACAAAAGCAAGGGTTTTCGCTGGGGCTTGTGGCTTTACCAGTGTTATAAAAGCGACGCGTATAGGCAGGAAAAAGGTTTCTGTTAAGATTATCTCTGCATGTAAGATGCTGCAAAAAATGAATGAGGATTTAGAATCTATGGATTGGCAAAAAGATATTTTCTGCAATATATGTTATTCAATCGTTTATCGCTCGGCCGACAAGCATCTGCGCATGCAGACTGCCCGCTACCCAGTGCTATTATAAAAACCATTCAGATTGAACTTGATGCAATGGCCCCCCTGGAGGTTAGTATGAAGTTTGAAAAAATTAGTTAATGAAATGAAAAGTTATAATACAATTGCGTGGGGGCCGGGCAGGTTCCTATTATGTGCTTAAGTTTTTTAAGGTTGAAAAATAAAGGCGTATCAAGCAAGATTCTTTGTGTCACCTATGGCACAATACTGTATCGGGGTTGATGCAAAGCCATTGGTGTAGGAGAAGAGAATCATAATGTCGGCGATTGGTTATATTTTGTATGGATTTTAATTAATAAGGTTTCTAATTTAGCATCTATCATTATTTGTCATAAACGCTGTTTAAGCAGCATTTGTTCAGAAAACCGGGAAAGAGGTAAGGAACGATTATCGGTTAACTAAAACATTTAAATGATTGGTACAATATTTGCATATTCTAAATTGAGGGTAGGGGATAGATTCTAAATAATAAATAGGCAGTAGATTATTAAAGATGGGTATTTTGCTCGGATGCCAACAGTTTTTACATGAAAGGTGATGGTAGAACTTGGATGGGTATCATATTCCTTCAACGTTGGACGAAGCATTGGATTTACTGGAAAGCTACAGAGGGAGGGCACGTGTTATTGCCGGAGGCACGGATCTGGTCATTCAGCTCCGGAAAAAAGAGCGTGAAGCAGAGGCCTTGGTAGATCTTAGCGCTCTGGATGAATACAAACAGATAAAAGTAGTAGATGGAACCCTAAAAATCGGTTCGCTCTGTACCCATAGCCAGCTCGCTGGTTCTTCCTTAGTAAAAAGTGCGGCGCCGGCCTTGGCAGAGGCTGCAGCAAGCATCGGCTCGCCACAGATTCGCAACATCGGGACCATCGGTGGCAACATCGTAAGCGCCCAACCTGCTGCAGATACCTCGATCGCTCTAACGGCCCTTGGCGCCAATCTAATAATAACATCAAAAGATGGTTTAAGAGACATTCCCCTTGGCCGGGTCTTCACCGGGGTGGGCAAAACTGCGTTGGACCCAACTTCAGAGATACTCACGGAGATACACATTCCCCTGGAAGAAGGTTGTATTTCCAGCGCATTTAAGCGCCTTTCGAAAAGGAAAGCGTTGTCGCTTCCGGTTTTGAACACAGCAGCCTATGTTCACCTCAGTGAAGACCAGGCCTACCTCCAAACAGTGCGGATAGCAGCAGGGCCGGTGTCCACTGTTCCCTGGCGTGCAGATGAAGCGGAAACATCCCTAAAAGGCGCACGGATCAGTCTAAAAAGGATTAGAGAAGCATCCGACCTTGCGGCGGAGAAAGCATCCCCCCGGAATAGTTTAAGAGGTGGGGCCGCGTACAGAAAAAAGATGGTAGGAATTTTTGTATATAGGGCTCTCAAAACAGCAATAGAAAATTTGGGATGTGATCTGAATGGCTAAGAAACAATTAACCTTTGAACTGAATGGAAAAACAGTAGAGGTGGAAGTAAATCCGGAGACTTTGCTTTTGGATGTTCTTAGGGAGGATCTAAAATTAACGGGGACAAAACGGGGCTGCGGTAATGGGGAATGTGGGGCCTGCACCGTTTTAGTAGATGGAGAACCGATAACTTCCTGCATCTATCCGGCTCTCAAGGTCCAGGGCAAAAAGGTTTTGACCGTAGAAGGGCTCGGTAAAGAAGGAAAGCTGCACCCCTTACAAAAAAATTTTCTCAGCGAAGGCGCCGTACAATGTGGGTTTTGCACCCCGGGGATGCTGCTGACGGCGAAGGCCCTACTGGATAAAACTCCAAGGCCAACTGAAAAAGAAATCCACGAAGCGATCTCCGGCAATCTCTGTCGCTGCACCGGTTACAAAAAAATAGTCCAGGCTATCGATAAAACTGCCAGTGAAGTGTACACCGGGGCTGTCTCCGGGGCGGAAAAAGAACGGGACAAACAAGCCGGACCGGGTGCAATCGGCAAATCAATAGCGCGCAAAGAGGGCGTGTCCAAAGTATTAGGCAGATCAAAATTTGCTGCTGATCTTCATTTTCCGGGCATGCTTCACGCCAAGGTGCTTCGCAGCGCCTATCCCCATGCTTTGCTCAAGGGAATCGACACCGGGCGTGCCAGGAACATCCCCGGCGTCGAAGCGGTGCTTACGGCAGAGGATGTACCCGGTACCAATTCGGTCGGCTATATAATCAAAGATCAGCAAGTATTTGCCAAAGACAAAGTCCGCTTTATGGGTGAACCTTTGGCGGTAGTCGCCGCTACAACTGAAAAGATTGCCGAAGAAGCCCTAAAAGAGATCGTTGTAGACTACGAACCGCTTCCGGTACTCTCCACGCCGGAAGAAGCACTGGCCGATAAAGCACCACTTATTCATGATCAGGGCAACGTACTTCTTACCCGTAAGGTGCGCCGCGGCGACCCTGAAAAAGCCTTTAAACAAGCTTACATTATCGTAGAAGATACCTTTAAAACACAGATGGTAGAACATGCCTATATCGAACCTGAAGCCGGGGTGGCCCTAATTGAAGACGATATCGTCGTAGTCTATGCTGTTAGCCAGGGTGTTCACTACCACCAAGAAGAGATTGCGGCAGTACTGAACCTTCCTTTAAATAAAGTTCGCACTATCCAAACAACCACCGGGGGAGCCTTTGGCGGGAAAGTTGACCTCAATGTACACGTATATGTAGCTCTGCTGGCCCAGAAAACAGGTTTACCCGTGAAAATGGTCTACAGCCGGGAAGAATCCATTGTTGCCAGCACGAAGCGACATCCGTTTACGATGACTTATAAAATGGGAGCAGACCGCGAAGGCAAACTAATTGCAGCCGAAATCACAATGATCGCGGATACTGGAGCATACGCCTCCTATGGCCCGGCAACGCTTACCAGAGCTGTCACGCTGGCTGTGGGCCCCTACGTTGTACCAAACATTAAAATAGACGCCTGCGCAGTGTACACAAACAACCTTATCTGTGGTGCCATGCGCGGTTTCGGTGTTCCCCAGATTGCCGTTGCGCATGAGGGTATGATGGATCGGCTGGCCGGGGAACTTGGCATCTCCCCCCTGGAGATGAGAAGGCGCAACATCTATAAAGAAGGTTCAGTAAGCAGCAGTGGCCAGACATTAAAGGCAGTGGGGATCGGTAGAACACTCGAAGCAGCCGTACAAGAAACAGATAACCTGGGAGGTGAATCGATGTGAAAAAACGCGGTAAAGGAATCGCCTGTGTAATCTATGGAATCGGTAATACCGGCATGGCCAACCCTTCAAGCGCATTTGTAGAGATCTGTGTCGATGGTTCAGCTATCGTCCTCTGTGGAGCAGTAGATATGGGTCAGGGAACGAGCACCGCCCTGGTCCAGATTGCAGCACATGAACTGGGTTTGGATGCTGAAGACGTTGTTATCAGAACCGGCAATTCAGCAGTTACGCCCGATGCCGGTCTCAGTACTGCCAGCCGGCAGATATATATCTCCGGTAATGCTGTGAAGAGGGCAGCCGCCGCAGCCAAACAAGTAATCATGGAGGAGGCGGCAACCGTATTAAATGGTACAGTAGACGATTTGGAAGCCAGAAACGGATTTGTAACCGACAAAAAAACGGGCGCCCAAATTTCATTCGGAGAGTTGGTTTCCAAGGCTCGGGCCAAAGGGAAGCTGGCCGTTGGGGCCGGCAGCTTTAACCCGGCCAGCGGGGCACTTGATGAGGACGGACAAGGAGATGCCTACGCAACCTATCACTATTGTACACAGATAGCGGAGGTAGAAGTAGATACAGAAACAGGTGAAGTAGAAGTAATTTCTATAGTTGCGGCCCACGATGCAGGGAAAGCGATCAACCCGCAGGCGATCGAAGGCCAGATCGAAGGCGGCGTCGCGATGGGCTTGGGTTACGGCCTGATGGAGGAGGTTGTTACGGACCAAGGTTACCTTAAGACCCCTTCATTAGCCGAATATCTTATCCCTACCTCTCTGGACCTGGCTGCAACGATCCGGCCGCTTATCGTAGAAGTTATAGAACCGACCGGCCCCTTTGGGGCCAAAGGAATGGGGGAACCGCCCACCTGCCCTACTGCCGCTGCGATTGCCAATGCAGTCTACGATGCTGTAGGAGTCTGGGTAAGCGAACTCCCCTTAACCTCGGAGAAAGTATACAATGCGCTGGAGAAGGCAGGCAAACTGGAAAAAACAGATCCCTTGGGAGCCCCGGCGCTTGCCTAGCGGGTTCTCCGGCAGTTATTTAATATGACAAACAAAATTGGAGGCAAGAAAATGAGCGAAACCAAGGTAATTACAACGACCTGCAGACTATGCCCCGTGGGTTGCGGCATGAACGTACATGTTAAAGACAATAAGGTGCTAAAGGTAAGAGGCTTGCCGGAGGACCCGAGAACCAAAGGACGTCTCTGTGCAAAGGGTAGCAGGGTTCTCGATATACTTTATGCTCCTGATCGATTGCTGAACCCTTTAAGACGAAAAGGGGAGAGAGGCGCCGGCCATTGGGAAGAGATTAGCTGGGCAGAAGCCCTGGATGAAATTCATTCTAAAATAGTAGGTTATAAAGAAGAGTTTGGGGCTCGTTCGATCAGCCTCTTTAGAGGGCAAGCCTCGGATTGGGGCGCAACATGGCTCTATGCCTTCAGGTTTATGAATGCATTGGGTTCACCAAATACAAGTGTGACGAGCCACCTTTGTTATACCCCCAGAGCGGTGGCGCATACCCTTAGCTATGGAGGCTATGCTGAACCGGACTATGCCAATACAGACTGTATCCTGGTTTGGGGCGCCAATCCCACGAATTCACATGAGAGAGCACCTTTTGGAGCACAGATGTTCAGCGCTAAAAAGCGGGGTGCCAAGCTAATCGTCATCGACCCCCTCTATACAAAGATGGCCGCAAATGCGGATATCTGGCTCCAGATCAAACCGGGCACCGATATGGCTCTCGCCCTGGGGATGCTCAAGATAATCATCGATGAAGATCTCTATGCCCACGAGTACGTCGAAAAGTGGACCGTAGGCTTTGAAGAACTAAAAAAACATGTCCAAGATTACCCCTTGGATAAGGTTGCGGCTATAACTGAACTGCCCGCCGAAAAAATAGAAGAAGTGGCCAGGCTCTATGCCACCACTCGAAAGGCATGTATATTCGACGGCAATGGCCTCGATCAGCAGATCGGCGTCATTCAGACAGTCCGATCCTTGTGTATCTTAAGAGCTATCACCGGGCACATAGAAGTAAAAGGAAGCGATTGTTTCCCGGATACGCTCTCCCTGAAATCGAGGGATCTTAAGCTTCTTGAAAACCTACCCCAAGATATCGAACCGATTGGGGGACGGACGCTATGGTATAACATGACCGGTAATATACCGATGCCTGCTCTTGCGGACACCATTCTAACAGGCAGACCCTATCCGGTGAAAGCGATCATCGTCCAGGGTGGAAACCCCGTCGTTACGATGGCCAACACCCCGCGGATGATCGAAGCGCTTAAGAAGATAGAATTCTCCGTAGTGATGGATGTATTTATGACCAGGACTGCCCAACTGGCTGATATCGTCTTGCCGGCGGCCAATTTCCTGGAATATACAAACCTTACGGGCTATCCCGGCATGCGGACAAACTTTCCCACGGTGCAACAGCAGACTGTAGAACCCAGGGGGCAGGCCTGGCCAGATTGGAAACTCTGGTTTGAATTAGGTAAGAGGATCAGCCCCACCCATTTCCCCTGGCGTACGGTGGAAGAGGCCATTGATTATCAGCTTGAGCCCACCGGTTTCGGCGTCAAACAGCTTAAGGGACATATAGTGGTAATTCCCAAAAGATATGAGAAATTTAAAAGTAACGGTTTCTTTACCCCATCGAAGAAGATCGAACTCTATTCCCAGAGGATGCTTGATTTTGGGCATGATCCCTTACCGGTGTTTAAGAACCCCTATGAATGCCCGGAGAGAACACCCAACGAAGAATATCCTTTTAGTGGCATAAACTGGACGATCTCAGATTACTATATGCATTCACAACATAGAAATATTCCCAGCTTACGGGAAAGAGATCCGGAGCCACTTGTTTATCTTAACCCTGAAGATGCAAGGAAAAAAGGGATAGCAGAAGGAGATATGGTCAAGATCACCTCTCCCCACGGAAGTATCGAACAGAGATGCAAGATTGCAGACAAATTAACCCCCGGTTATGTAGCCATCTCTTGGGGCTGGGGCGATATCATGCCCGAGGCGGGGGCAAACGAGCTGATCGGCGATTCCCTTCGCGATGAAATATCAGAGACGACATCAAACCGCCTCTTTATCTGTAATATAGAGAAAAAATCTTAGTTCGTCTGGAAGCCTGGGTGCCTCACCCGCCTGAGAACAGCTGTTTGTTCGCAGGCGGGGAGGTTCCCCTGAAACGATAAATAGAAATAGAACAGTATCAGCCAGAAGGGAGATTCGACTATAATGACCAAATGCAAGAAGATAAGAAATTATCTTGCAGGCGCTATAGCTGTAGCTATCGTAGCCATTATTATAGTTTCTCAACCGACGCTTTTAATAGTTGAAGAAAAACAACTTCCGATTTTTTTATCCGGGGCATTGGCCATCGTGTTTCTATTAAATCCGTTAAAAAAGTTGGAATCGCTAAACAAGGTGCTTTCACTAATTGTCGACTCTGTTTTTGTGTTGCTAAGCGCTTCCATTGGGGGTTATATATTATTTGTTTTCGATCGCATCATAGTGAACCCTTTACCGAACTCTTTAGATAAGGTTTTTGCAGTAATAGCCATCATCTTGGTGTTAGAGGCTGTAAGGAGGTCCGTTAATTTAGCGGTAGTTTTGTTGGCAATTGCTTTCATGCTTTACGGTTTTTATGGTAATTACCTGCCCAGTTTAGTCAGTTGCCGGGGGTACAACTGGGATCGGATGGCCAGCACGCTCTATCTTACCAGGCAGGGTTTATACGGAATACCCCTTAAGGTAATGCTCAACTATATAGTGCTGTTTGTAACTTTTGGAACTTTTTTAGAGACGACCGGAGGCACAGAATTCTTTATCGATATCTCCAGAAGCATCGCCGGCAGGTTCGCCGGGGGGCCGGCCAAAGTCTCTGTTCTGGCCAGTGCCTTGATGGGATCTATCTCCGGCAGCGCGGTTGCCAACGTGGCCACAACCGGAGTGATCACGATACCAACGATGAAAAAAAGCGGATACGAACGAGATTGGGCAGCGGCGATCGAAGCGGTGGCCTCGACCGGCGGGCAGGTTCTACCTCCAATCATGGGATCTGTAGCGTTTATTATGGCGGAATTTTTGGGGATCCCGTATTTAGAGGTCGTTAAGGTTGCTTTTATCCCGGCTATCTTGTTTTATATCAGCACATTTCTGGTAGCTCATTTTTATGCAGTTAAAAATGGTATTAAAGGCGAGAAAAAAGAAAATCTGCCTAATCTAATGCGTACTGTAAAAGAAAAAGGAATGTTCTTAATCCCATTGATCGTTCTAGTCATCGTGCTTTTGAAGGGGTATTCGCCGATGACTGCTGCGCTATATGGATTGATCGCGGGCGTAGTTGTCACCTGCTTCAAAAAAGAGACGCGTCTAAGCCCCGGTAAAATAGTAGAGGTGCTAAGGAAAACCGGATTCACTGTCGCTTCTTTGTCCTGCACCGGGGCTGCAGCGGGGATCGTGATCGGCGTGGTTTCCTTATCGGGATTGGGGGCCAAGCTTTCTTCGATCTTGGTAACATTGGCCGGGGGGAACCTCTTTGTATTATTAATCTTAACGGCTATAGTTTCGATCATTATCGGTATGGGAGTTACAAGCGCTGTTGCTTATATATTACTGGCCACCCTGGTGGGTTCGGCAATAGTCCAGTTGGGTGTCTCGCCGATTATGGCGCACATGTTTATCCTCTATTTTGGAATTTTATCGATGATTACTCCACCGGTTGCCCTGGCATCCTACGCGGGGGCCGCAATCGCCGAATCAGATTTTATAAAGACAGGTTGGACTGCTTTTAAGATTGCTATACCGGCTTTTCTAATTCCTTTCTTCATTATCTACAACCCTGCTTTGGTATTGCAAGCCGATACCCTTACAATTATTTGGACGGTGATCATATCTATTGTAGGGGTTGTCTTCTTTGCAAGTTCAATAGTAGGGTTTTTTCAGTATAACTTAAATGTTCTTGAAAGGCTTGTACTTATGGTAGGTTCTTGTTTATTGATCTTGCCGGGGTTTTATACTACTGCTGCCGGTATCCTGATTATTTTGGCGGTGCTCTTTACCAGCTATAGTAGAAATAAGAAAAAGACAGTTTTAAACGTTACTAAGACCGCCTAAAATAGGTAAGTGGTAGTACAAATATGCTTGATAAATAGGGGGGGGTAAAGTAAGCGCTCCAGCGGTGTAACGCTCTGCGCCAACGAAAGACTATAATGATTAATCGGCGTAGCAGGGTGATTGTGGGGTCGAAAGCTACTGGTATTACATTCTGTTTAAACAAAAGGGAGGTCAAAGGATGTCAAAGAGAACAAGCATTATCATTTTATTATTGGTTGCATTAGCGTTTTGCGGGTGTGGTCAACAACAAGATCCAGATTTGGATATCTCTATCGGCACGGCTCCTGCTACAGGTTCCTTTTATCCGGTCGGCGTTGCTATGGCGGATGTGCTAAATAAACATCTGGAAGGAGTGCAGGCAACGGCAGAAGAAACCGGGGGTTCGGCCGAGAACCTGGCACTTATCGATGAAGGGCGTATTGATATGGGGTTTTCCCCCGGCGAAACGATTGAAAAGGCGATAGCCGGGGAAGAGCCTTTCACCAAAAAGACCGAAGTTGCTTTAGGATGGGTTCTCTTTCCGGATCCATTTCAACCTGTTGCTCTAAAGGAATCGGGGATTAAAAGCCTTTCCGATCTTGAAGGAAAAAAGGTATCAATAGGGGCTCCCGGCGCTACGGTTAACTTTACAGCAAAAGAACTCTTAAAAGCACACGGGGTAGATATCAATAAGGTTTCATTCATGTACCTGGGCTGGGGTGAAGCGGCAGATGCCCTGGCGGACAGGAAGATAGATGCCGGATTCTTTCAAGCAGCTATCCCTTCGCCGGCGATAGAAGGTCTGGCGGCGAGGATGCCCATTCAATTATTAGAGGTAGATCCGGAAGTCTTGGAGACAGATTTTGCTGATAAGGCCCTATTTCCGGGCGTTCTGCCCAAAGGCAGCTACCACGGGCAAGAAGAAGATGTGGTATGGCCCTTTGATTATGCCTATGCTTTCTTTAGTGCTCAGTTGGACGAAGATACGGTTTACGATATTACCAAAACCATCTTTGAAAATATTGATAAAATTGGCGAAGCTCATCCAATGGGCAAAGAGATGCGCTTGATCGATGAAAAAACGGCCAGTGAGATCGGGCTGGAGGTCCATCCCGGTGCGATAAAGTACGCAAAAGAAATTGGTGTGTGGGAATAGATAGTCAATATTAAGCGATAGTAATTCAAGGCAATGAAGAAATAATCAACAACCAGCCGGAAGGAGAGAGAGAGATTGAGCACTGTACTTTTAAAGAATGTTGGATGCTTGGTTACTGGTAAGATAGACGAGCCTCAAGGTGCAGATGAGACCATTTACATCAAGGATGGTCTAATTGCAGCCATTGGTGATACTTCTCCTCCTGAGGGGGATGTCGATCTGATCATCGATCTTCAGGGTGCTACAGTAGCGCCCGGCCTGATCGATTCACATGTCCATCCCGTTCTTGGTGATTTTACTCCGCGACAGAATATGTTGGGCTTTATCGAGAGTTCGCTGCATGGAGGCGTTACCACCATGATCTCGGCCGGTGAAGCACATACCCCCGGTCGCCCCAAAGATCCTGCGGGAGTAAAAGCGCTGGCCATTCTTTGCCACAAATCATCTCGTAACCTTCGCCCCGCCGGCGTTAAGTTGCATGGCGGAGCGCTGATCTTGGAAAAAGGGTTACAAGAAAAGGATTTCGCCGATCTGGCGGCAGAAGGTGTCTGGCTGGTTGGTGAGGTGGGCCTGGGCAGCGTTAAAGAGGCGGAAGAAGCAGCAGAGATGGTTCGCTGGGCCCACCAATATGGCATGAAAGTGATGATGCATACCGGGGGTACCTCCATACCCGGCAGTTCTGTAGTTACGGCTGACGATGTGCTTACCGTCCAGCCTGATGTTGCCTCCCACGTCAACGGAGGGACGACCGCCCCTCCGTTGACAGAGGTGGCCAAGATGGTAAATGAATCGCAAATTACTTTAGAGATAGTGCATTGCGGAAATCCGAAAGCAGCTGATTATGCGGCTCGGCTGCTTCTGGAAAAAGGTGAACTGCATCGCCTCATTTTGGGCAACGATGCACCGTCGGGAACAGGCGTAATCCCCCTGGGAATTCTGAGGACAATGACCCAGCTTGCTTCAGTTTCCGGAATTCCACCCGCAGAAGCATGGGCGGCGGCCAGCGGCAATACGGCCCGGCTTTACGGCTTGAATACGGGGGTGGTGGAAATAGGCCGGGAAGCAGATCTTGTGATCGTAGATGCCCCCATGGGCTCTGTAGGTGAGGATGCTCTGGGGGCCATGGCCGCAGGAGACATACCTGCCGTGGCCATGGTTTTGATCGACGGGCGGGTGGTCGTAGAAAAGAGCAAGAATACCCCCCCGCCTAAGCGCAAACCTTTTTTCCAAAGTTAATGTATAGGCAACCATTAAGAAATGGAGGGAACAGACTTAATGGAAAATCCTAAAATTCGTAAGATGTATCTTTTTGTGGAAGAAACGCAGGCCGACGGGGTAAAAGAGCTGGGAAAACCGGTTCGCAAAGCTGCTGCAGCAGTTGTTTTCAAAAATCCTTATGTCGATCAATACGAGGATGATCTCTCTCTACTCTACTCCTGGAGCGAAAAACTGGGGGAAGTCCTGACCAAAAAGGCCGTTAAAGGCTTGGGAGTAGAACCGGAGGAAGTGGAAAGTTATGGAAAAGCAGCGATTGTCGGTGAGAAAGGCGAACTGGAACACTGCGCAGCGATCTTGCATCCCAAACTGGGTAAGCCGATGCGTGCAAACGTCGGCGGTGGAAAGGCAATCATCCCTTCTGCCAAAAAACTTGGTTATCCCGGGGCAGCCATCGATGTGCCGCTTCACTTTAAAAACGCTGCTTTTGTGCGTTCACATTTTGATGCCCTGGAGGTACGGCTACCCGATGCACCCCGGGCGGACGAACTTGTTTTGATCGTTGCCGTAACCGATGCCGGCCGGCCTTTCCCCCGGATTGGTGGTCTGACAGTGGATGAAGTCGAAGGCGAAGATGGATTGAGGTAGAAAATAACGAGTTTTGCAGGAAACATTATTTAAGGGCTAAAAAAGCAGAGGTTTTGGACCGTAATATTATTTTAATTTCCCGCCGGGTAGGCAGTATAGATGGTGGGTAGAAGTTGGGGTGGTGTTTTTGGTCACAGTAGATCGGGAAAAATGTACAGGTTGCGGTAAATGCGTGCGGGATTGCCCTCTGGGGGCGATAAAAATTGTCGAAAAAAAAGCAGTAGCCGATGAAAGCTGTGTTCATTGTGGGGTATGCCTACAGGTATGTGAAGCCGGCGCTATCAGCAAACCACCCGAACAAGATGAATCGATCTGCAAGTGTACTTCTTGCCCCGTACAGTGTGAGATAAAGCCGGGTTTTACAGGTGCCTGTCGCCGTTATGCGAACGAGGGAGGAGTGCTGGTTAGAAACAGGCCCTTGGTAACGGAGCCTCTTATCCGGCAAGAAAATCAAGAGGAAGGTCTCAAGGCTATAAAACGGCCACTCATCACCGCGGTAGGTGCCGGGACATCCTATCCTTGCTGTCGACCTGCTCCGCATATTGTTCAAGATATCGTTGATGATGTAGAGGTTGTGACTGTAGTTACCGAGGCTCCGCTTAGCTATAGCGGTGTGAAAGTCAAAATCGATACAAATTTTCATATTGGGGATGAAGGGGCTAAGGTTCGTCGCCAGGGCCGGATCGTAGGTATGGTGGATACAGAAGAATACGGATCAAAGATGCTCTCCATCGGCGGAGCCAATCTGTTGACGGGGCAGGATGGTTTTACCGTGGCGAGGACGATCGTGGAGATCTGTAATGGGGAAAAAGTGAAACTAAGGGTGGAGAAGGGTGCCAGACTGGAGCTGCAGGTAGGAGAAAAGCCGGTGATTAACGGCCAGGAAGATGTCAAGATGCGCGTCGGATGCGGTAGCGCAACCATCGGCATCTTTGCTCCACAGCTTGCCGCCGTCGTCGATGAGGCTATAATCCTCGATTACCATGTAGTGGGGCTTTTATCAGAGCATGTAGCTGGTGAATATGCCGGCATGAAGTGGAGCGGGGTGATCCCGAGGGCGAGGAAAAGTACCAAAGGACGCTACTTTGGAGAACCAGGCTTTGGCTGGGGAGGGACGAGCATCGAGGATCCCCGCTATGCCATTTTAGAGATAGACCCGACGGTGGCCAAACCTAATCTTAAGATTTTGGTGACTGAGACTACAGGCCGGCAAGCTGCCCTTTTTTCGCTTCAGGAAAACGGGGAAATTGTGAAGATTCCTATGCCGGATGATGTTAAGGCGGTGGTTGAACTGATCGCTTCCTCCTGCGAGGACGCCAGGGTGTCGGCGGTGTATGTTGGCGGAACAGGAGGCAGCGCACGTGCCGGCGTGACCAACTATCCCTTCAAATTAACCCAAGCTGTGCATGCCGGAGAGGTAAACCTCACGATCGGTGGTGCTCCAACCTATGTTCTTCCCGGTGGCGGCATTAACTTTCTGGTAGACGTGGAGAAGGTGGTCCCGAAAGCATTTACCTGGGTGCCCACTCCAGCTACTGTAGCCCCGGTTGAATATACTATGCATAAAGAAAAATATCGAAAAATGGGCGGGCACTTCGAAAATATTATCGATGTTTCTTCTGTTAAGAAAAAAACTTTTTCGTAAACAATGTAGACAATAAGGTGTTTTTATTCAGTAGAGGGATGGGCGGCGGATGCCGCCGCCCCACTCCTCTGCCTGTTAAAACATAGAATGACTTTTCACGCTATTTGAAACCCCAAAAAGTTCCTCTCTGGGAATGTTCAAAGCGGCAGCCATTTTTTCCAGCAGCTCTGGTTTCGGTTCTTTTATGCCTCTTTCAATATTACTTAACTGGCTGGCGGAAAGGTTGATCTGCCGGGCTAGCTGTTGCTGAGTCACTCTTTTTAACCTTCTTAAGCCACGAATGCGTCTGCCCAGTGCTTTTTTAGCCATCAAGTATCACCCCGTTACCGTTCGATATTCGACATAAAAAGGGAAAATCCTGCATGAATCGTTTAAATTTTCTGCTTCCATGGAAACTTTATAATATTGTAGGATACTTGCCCATGGCAAAATAATGCCAGGCCAAATTAAATGCTGAATCAGGGATGTATTGCTGGGTAGGGATCTTGTCAAAAACGATCTGATAATCATTTTCTAGAACAAGGAAAACTTACCCGCTAGGTATTGGCATAGTGGAGACAGATGGTAAGTTGTTTTTCCTATTAATTTGTGGTATAATCATGACAGTTGCCGTAACGACGGGGCGTGGCGCAGTTTGGCAGCGCGCTTGGTTCGGGACCAAGAGGCCGCGGGTTCAAATCCCGCCGCTCCGACCACG
>JAAZMI010000049.1 GCA_012798895.1 Bacillota bacterium | reverse complement strand
GGTAAGGACAGGGTAGCCGGCCCCGGGTTGAAATTGTACACTCTGTAAACCATGAACAAACCCTCCTATTTATTTAGCAACGACTTAACAACGGATATTCCTATCTATTATATCTGATTTTCGATCAAAGAAAAATATGCCGGCCAAAATAATTTAAGCCGGTGGCAGCGGGAGGAGCACAAAGAGCACAAGGGACAGCAGGAGCACAAGGGGACGGTTCTTTTGTGTACCGGTTTTTGGTACACAAAAGAACCGTCCCCTTGTGCTCCTTGTGCTCTCCTTGCTTTTAAAGCCTACCACAACCTTCACCGTCCCATCACAGACCATGGTACTTCTTCAGCTTATGAATAACAGCATTGATCTGTGTGGCCGCGTAGGCGATCTCCTCTGCGGTGTTCAGATAAGAAAGGCTGAAACGCAGGGCTCCTTCCAGGGATTCTTTTTTAAGGCCCAGGGCCTTAAGGACATGGCTGGGATCTTTGCTGCCGGCGTGGCATGCTGAACTGGTGGAGACATAGATACCCTTTTGTTCCAAGGCGTGCAGAATGATCTCTCCTTTAAAGCCGGGAAAGGAGAGGTTAAAGATATGAGGGGCTCCCTCTTCCATCCGGGGGCCGTTAAGCTTGACCCGGGGGTGTTCGCTTTGGATGACGTTTATAAGTTTTTCTTTTAGGTTTTGCAGGTGGCTTGCTTTTACTTTTCTATCCTTAATCCCCATCTGCGCGGCCAGGGCCAGGCCGGCGATGCCGGGGATATTCTCTGTCCCCGGCCGGAGTCCTTTTTCATGCCCCCCGCCCCTAAAAAGCGGTTCCAAAAGAGTGCCTGCACGCAGATAGAGGGCCCCGACCCCTTTAGGCCCGTGGATTTTATGAGCGCTGATGCTCAAAGCATCGATTCCCAGTGCTTCCGGGCTTAAAGGGAGTTTACAGAAGGATTGAACTGCATCGACATGCAGGATCGTCGCTGGATTTTTGGTTTTTATCGCCGCTGCAATTTGGGAAAGAGGTTGGATAGATCCGATTTCGTTGTTCACGTGCATGATACTAACCAGGGTGGTTTCGGGGGTAAGAGCAGCTGTGACCTCCCGGGGACTAATAATGCCCCGTTCATCCGGCAAAAGATAGCTGACGCTAAACCCTTCTCTTTCCAGTTGTTTAAAGGGTTCCAAGACGGAGGCATGTTCAATAGCTGTAGTGAGCAGATGTCTGCCTCTACGCAGGTAATGGCGGGCAATGCCCAAGACGGCTAAATTGTTGGATTCTGTTCCACCGGAAGTAAAGGTGATCTCCTCATTTTTGGCCCCTAAAATGCCGGCAATTGCCCGGCGTGAAGCTTGCAAAATCCTTTCGGCTTCAGTTCCCCGGCGGTGCAGGGAAGAGGCATTACCAAACTTTTCCCCCATTATCTGTTGCATAGTTTTGATTACTTCAGGGTAGACCTGTGTGGTGGCGCTATTGTCCAGGTAAACTTCTCGTAAGGGCATCAGTTGTACACACCTTGTTCTGATGATATTGTTCTGCTTTCAATCTTTTTCAGGCAGCAGTCGATCAATTCTTCTAGAGGAATTTCCTCCTCCGCTTTTATTAATTTTTCCAAGGAAGGCCTGGTGACCGGATGCCGGGGGACAAATAAGGTGCAACAATCTTCAAAGGGGCGGATGGAGATAGGGTAAGAATTTATTTCCCGGGAAATTTCGACGATTTCTTCTTTGTCCAACCCAATTAAAGGCCGTAGGACAGGAAGATCGGTAACTTTTTCGATAGCAACAATGTTTTCCAGTGTTTGGCTGGAAACCTGGCCCAGGCTTTCACCGGTGAAGAGAACAGGTATCCCTTCTTTTTGTGCCAGTTTTGTGGCGATGCGGAACATTGCCCTGCGCATAAGTGTAATGAGCATTGGCCGGGGGCACCTGGACATGATCTCTTCCTGGATTTCTGTGAAGGGCGCCAGATGCAGGGTAATTTCCCCACCATAAGTTGCTAATAGATGGCAAAGATCCAACACTTTGTTAACTGCTCCTTCCCCAGTGAAAGGAGGGCTGTGAAAATGTAAGGCTTCAATTTCGACCCCTCTTTTCAAGGCCATCCAGCCGGCAACCGGGCTGTCAATGCCCCCCGAAAGCAGAAGCAAGCCCTTGCCTGTTACCCCGGCGGGCAATCCTCCCGGCCCCGGAAAAGTTTGGGAGTAGAGGTAAGCCTCTTTTTCCCGTATCTCGATGTTCAGGGTAATCGCAGGATCGTGAACATCGACTTTCAATCCCGGTTCATTTTTTAGGATGTAGGCTCCAACCAGCCGGCTGATTTCCGGCGAAATGTGTGGAAAATTTTTATTGGCCCGGCGGGTTTCTATTTTAAAAGTTGTTCCCGGCTGATGAGAAGTTCTTAAAAGGCGGAGGGTCTGCCGGCAGATATGATCCAGATCCAGCTCAGCCGTAGAAACCGGGCTAATCGAAACGATGCCGCATACCCTTTGTAGCCGGCGTAAAGCAGGGAATAAATTGTCCTCGGAGACGTCGACATAATAACGACCACGACGAAAAGTAACCTGAAATGGCTGCAGGCCTGTCAGGGATGCTTTAATATTGTTCAAAAGCTTGTTTTCAAAAAAGGGCCTATTTTTACCTTTTAATGCTATCTCCCCGTAGCGAATTAATAGTAAACTATTCATGACGGATCTGCTCCTGGCTAAAATTATAAAAATGATGCTTTCAAATCTGTTTTTTAGGCAAACTTAGAAGCCGGCAATTTCAGCCGGCTTTTTTAAACGAAACGAGATGATTGAAATTTGGCACAACACCAATTGCCTTGTTTTGTTTTTATGTTATTACATTTAAAATAAAACTAAAACTAAACTGAAAGGACTTCTTTAATGCCTGGGACATCTTTTTTCAAGATGCGTTCGATGCCATTCTTCAGGGTCATGGCAGCCATAGGACAACCATCGCAAGCACCGGTTAACTTTACCTTTACAGTCCCGTCGCTTTCAACGTCAACCAGCACAACATCCCCGCCATCTGCTTGCAGGGCAGGACGAATTTTTTCCAAGGTTGTTTTGACCTGTTCCTTCATAATTGTTGGGAGCCTCCCTTTAAATTTTCTGATTTTCATTATATCACAACGGAAATCAGAAACCAAACACTAACATATAATTGTCTATGAGTTTTTTTAAATCCAACTTTTTAAGGGTCATCATTGTAGATTACAGCGCTTTTTGGAAACTATGGTTTGCATTTTTAACAGTTCCATCCATGCGGGCAGGAATATTAGATAAATATGTCGAAATTAACAGTTGTTCTTAATTAATTCTATCCATCCATACCGGGAAAGTTCAGTTGCGGAAAAAAGATCATTCATTTTCTTGGATCGGGGTTGCTGCTTTCCCCCGGGGGCATCATATGAAAATTTTTTTAACAAACAAAAACAAAAAATTAAAAATCAAAGTCGGAAACAATGAATTTCTACGTTTTCCCATTAATACGCACACGATTATGCCCGGGGAAGATCTATATACAGTGATCAAACAGTATGCAACAGGTTGCCTCCAAGAAGGAGATACCCTGTTTGTGACGGAAAAGATCGTTGCCATCTGTCAAGGGCGTGCTTATCCCCTGTCCAGTATTAAGCCTCGTAAATTAGCGTTCTTTTTATCAAGATTTGTTACGAAGACGCCGTATGGTAGGGGTTTAAGGGTGCCTGAAGCTATGGAGATGGCTTTTCGTGAATGTGGAACCCTTCGCATTCTTTTTGCGGCGATGATCGCTGCGGTTTCAAAATTTTTTAAGCGCAAAGGTGATTTTTATCGCATTGCCGGGTCCCAAATACGGTCCATCGATGGGCCGGACCCCAGTGCTATTCCGCCTTATAATAGCTATGTTGTTCTGGCTCCAGAGCGCCCTTCGGCAGTAGCAAAAAAGATCAAAGGTCTATTTAAAGAAAAAATTGAAGTAATTATTGTTGATATCAATGATCTGGGGGGCGATATCTTAGGTGCAAGTTTTAAAGATCTGGACAAAAATTTATATATCAATATTTTAAAAGATAATCCGCTTGGTCAAGGAAAAGAAAGCACGCCGCTGGGCGTTATTCGAAGGATTTAAACCATCGATTATGATATCCAGTTGAATTTTAGCTTTGAATCAGAAAATATTGCTTAAGGTCAGACGCGCCCGTTCGGGAATATGTTTTAAAAGCATCAGCGCCTCTCCGTAATCTGCCCGGCCATTCACTTTATCCTTGGTATGCAGGTGCTCTCTAAGCCGGGCCAACTTCATCTCCAGGTTATCTAATTCCAGATGATCGGTAAAAAGAGCCCATTTTAGACGTGTTCTATCCCAACTTTTTTCAAAAACAACAAAAGCATTTCGGCCTTTCTCCCAGTTTTCTTCATCCAGGGCACGGCCCACCTTCTCTAGTTGTTCGGTCAATTCTCCAGAGCTTCGATCGAGATAGCGCTGCGCTGTTACACCGGAAACAATGATGATTATTACTACGCCGATGACAATTAACCAGCTGCCCCATCTACGCATCATCCGGATCTTCCCCCTTTTTTAGCCCATTTTTTAGGTAGAAATCGATCTGTCCCTCTGTATTGTATTGGGCAAAAAAGATATCTTTGGTGTTTTCGATCTGTTGGGAACGGGCTTGTTGCAGCAGGGAATCTTCTGTAATTCCGGCGATCTGCAGATTTTTACGGTTGATTTCGCCATCGAGAACAAGCGTAATGGGGCAAGTGGGATCCGTTATAGCGGCCATTCCCAGGTCTTTAACCGTAGGAGGCCGGGCCCCGGCCTTAGGGATTACGCTTAGGGTGCCGTTGTTTTCCAGAAAAGCATAGGCAATATCAGAGACATTGGGATATTCCTTATCGCGCAACTGTTCCAGCAGATCGTTTAGATTCATGCGCAGCCTGTGCATATTTCTATAGACGGGCCGGCCATCTTCAATGAGGATTGTAGGCACACCACAGATGATAGCCCGGGCCTTTTCGCTATGTAATACTACAAGAGAAAGAAAGATCTCTGCTGCTAATAAAACGAGAATCCCTATAATGCCATTTATAAGGGGAATGCCGGGGTCGCTCATGGGGATTACAGCCAATTCGGCAATGACGATTGTTACTACCAGTTCAAAGGGTTGTAGTTGGCCGATCTGTCGTTTTCCCATCAGGCGCATCACTAAAACAACAAGTGTATATAGAATTATGGCCCGGACAGCGATTAAAAGCATTTGATCTTCTCCCCCGCTTTCTTCCACCCCAATAAAATTCAGTTTTATTTTATCCGCCCCGGAGGAATATATGTGTGGCAAGGATCTTAGGCCTACTATAATTGCCGGCAAACAGGAAAAAACCGGGTACGAGGATGATACCCTATGATTAGAACCTTAACGGAGGCGGCAGGGAAATAGCTATCTGCCAGGCGTCGACGGATACAGTGTTCTTAAAATGTGGTTTGAAGATTTAAAACGTTTATGCTATAATCTACATGCAATACAAAATTATTATATTGTGGTAATAGGATGCATCTTTTAGAATGGAGGCCCTCAATGTTTACCTATAAAACGGATCCTGAATTATATATCGAAAAAGCAAATATTTTAAAAGCATTGGCCCATCCAGTAAGGCTTTGTATTGCAAAAACTTTATGTGAAAATGAACACAGTTATGTTACAGATATGCAGATGTGTCTGGGAGAGGCTCAATCCACAGTTTCTCAGCATGTTTCAAAATTAAAATCTGCCGGCATCATTGTTGGCAGGCGGGAAGGTACAAGGATCTACTATTCCCTCGCCAACGAGGACGTTAGAGATCTAATACGGGTGTTCATCAAGAAATAATTTTTTTTAAGTTATTTAATCGTAAAATTTGTATATACTGATAAACCGCTTTATGTTAACCGGGCGGTTGTTTACCTGTCAATATGAAAAATTTGCAAACGAGTATTTCTTACATGTAACTGAATTGTAAAAATGTAACGTTTATAGTAAAATCAAAGTATTTAAAATGTTAGGGCATTAGCTATTAAAGATTGGCGTGCAGAATAAAATTAGGCGGCTGTGGATGCCTGTTGCCGGTGTGGGAATAGGTCTATCCTTATATTATATTTATTTAAAAAGGAGAGGAAGTATCTATGAAGGTAATTGCAAAAAACGACTACTACTCGATAACCTATGATGAGGAGGAAAATTGTATTAACTGGGTAATGAAAGGGTTTTGGAAGGACATGTCAGTTGTACCCGATTTTTTTAGGGATTGGGATAAGGCGATAAAAATTACGAGACCCGGCTGGAAAATTTTATCTGATGCCAGCCGATGCAAGGTCGTTCCTCCGGATGTACAAGAAGCAAAAAAAAGGAACCAGAGAAGGCTTTTAGAAAACGGATGTGTAAAAATAGCGCGCATTGTTGACAGTGCAATCACAAAATTATCTTTAAGTAAAGAAAAAAAAGAACCCGGTATGGCCGGGATCATCAAAGATTTTGGTGTAAATGAAATAGATGAGGCAGAAACTTGGCTGAAAAAGTAGCAGGTTCGAAGCGATTTTTTGCTCTAAAATGTTCTCTGAGAATGCTTTGAAAATTAGGTTGGAAACTATTTATTTGTGCAAGCGGCTGCTCTGCCATGGCGGGCTTGGTGATGATTGTTATCTTGCCTGTGTCGGAACGGGACAAAAAACTTGCCGGATATTAGCGCTATAGATTCTATTTTGGCGCTTGCTTTGCAGGATACGGTTTGGTAGAATTAACCCAATATAAAATTGTTCGCAGAATTGTTTTTAAAAAAGCAATTAATAGATGAAGAAGGCCGTACGATGGGCGGTTTAATCTGCACTGATGCAATTAACAAGAAAACGATGCTTGAAGGGGGGCAAAAATTTTGACGGCTAAAGAGAAGGCGGCACCGGATACAGAAAATACTTATGATCTTTTAATATTGGGGGCGGGGCCCGCCGGATTGGCTGCTGCAATATACGGTTGCCGCGCCAATCTGCGTGTTCTTGTTTTTGAACAGATGTTGGCAGGGGGGGAGATTGCTTCGACGGACCGGCTGGACAACTATCCCGGTTTTCCAGAAGGGATCGGCGGTGCGGATTTCGGGCAATTGTTGGAACAACAGGCCCGGCGCTTCGGGGCGGAGATTGTTTCCGCTACGGTTGAAGAGGCTTCTCTGGAAGGGGAAGTTAAAAAAGTTATAACCTCCCGCGGTTCGTTTTATGCCCGGGCTATAATTATTGCCACGGGAACCGTGCCCAGGCTTTTGGGGGTTCCGGGGGAAGAAAAGCTGCGCGGGAGGGGCATCTCTTTCTGCGCTACCTGTGACGGGCCTTTTTTCAGGGGAAAAAAGATTGCTGTAGTTGGGGGTGGCGACGCCGCCCTGCAGGAGGCCCTCTTTTTGACGCGCTTTACAGAACAGATTTTTCTGATCCACCGCCGGGATGAGCTAAGGGCTGTTCCTTATTTACAGGAACGGGTTTTCGAACAACCCCGCATCAAAATTTTATGGGATACGATCGTAAAAGGGTTCTACGGGGATAATAAAATAGAAAAGATAGCCCTTGAAAATGTAAAAAGTAGCCAAACCTCGGATCTGCCTGTAGACGGTGTTTTTTTATACATAGGCAGGGCTCCCAACACTGGTTTTTTCCAGGGTGTGGAGATGGATGATCGGGGTTATATTATCACCAGCGAAGAGATGGAGACATCATTGCCGGGCGTTTTCGCAGCGGGAGATGTGCGCCGCAAATTTTTACGCCAGGTAGTTACCGCAGCCAGCGATGGCGCTATTGCGGCGATGATGGCTGTCCGGTATATGGGCTAAACAGATTTTTGGTTGCAAAAAAAATTCTGAAACAACTGAAAGGAGGGTGGGCGCCGTAACTTTGCGGGATTGAAAGCGTAAGCCTTTCACGGCGCAGATATTGATGAGTATCAAACCCGAAGATGTCAACAGCGAACAATTTCAGGTAGAGGTATTAGATTCCAGTGGCCCCGTACTGGTTGATTTTTGGGCTGCCTGGTGCGGGCCATGTCGTATGGTCGCACCGGTACTGGAAGAACTTGCCGGTGAATATGATGGCAAAGTCAGGATTTTAAAGCTCAATGTCGACGAGAATCCAGAGATTGCTTCCCGTTATGGAATCATGAGCATCCCTACATTGATTCTTTTTAAAAACGGGGAACCCGTGCAAACTATCGTAGGTTTTCGCCCAAAAGAGGATCTTCAGGAGATTATTAACCAAAATATGTAGTTTGCTGTTGGTTAATACCAACCCGTCCAACTCCCCTTCTAACAGGGATAACATGTGTAGAAGGGGAATTTATTTGTAGAGGGACATGGCATCAGTTTTTTAGGCAGAGCGACAATAGATATCCTAATATATGCTTTTATATTTTCAAGGGTAAAAAGCAGGTTTTCTGATTGTTTTGTGGAATAGATACTTTTGTGAGTGTTAGAAGGGGGTGGTAGTAAAGAAGGGTAAGTGTAGGTTTTTTTTGACTAAAAGGGGGTTAAAAGAAAAATGTATAGAAAAAAGTTTTTTTGGGTGACATTGTTAGTTTTTGGTTTAATTTTAGCTATGGTTACAGGTTGTACGCAGCCGGAGACGACCACGCCGCAGGATGGGGACGAGCCTGATGGCCCTGTTGCAGGAGCGGATGTGGTCAAGGTCGGTATGGTTGGGCCACTTACGGGAGGCGCTGCTACTTATGGTATCAGTGTGCGCAACGGTGCTCAGATTGCCATCGATGAAGCCAATGAAAACGAAGAGATCCCCGGTGTCACTTTAGAATTTATTTCTGAGGATACCGAAGGAGATTGGTCAAAAGCAGCCAACGCTTTCTCCAAACTTATCGAACAGAACAAAGTAGATGTAATCGTGGGGGCGGTTTTAAGCTCGGAGACGGAAGCGGGCGGACCCATTGCCATGAGTGGCAAGGTGCCTACGATCTCACCATCTTCCACGGCTACCGGGCTAACCATCGGTAACCCCTATCTTTTCCGGAACTGCCTTTCTGATGAAGTACAGGCTTCCCAGTTGGCCGAATATGCCAATGTCGAACTGGGTTTTGAAAAATTTGCCATCCTCTACACCAACAACGACTACGGTGTAGCCTTAAAAGATGCTTTTGAGGAAACAGCCAAGGAGCTGGCGGAAGTAGTGGCCGTCGAAGCTTTTATGGACAACGATGAAAATTTCAAACCGCAGTTGACCAGCATCCAAAGAAAAGATCCGGAAGCTATTTTTGTTGCCGGCTATTATACAGAAGCGGCTAAAATTGCCCAGCAGGCCTTAGAACAGGGGCTTGAAGTTCAGTTTTTCGGGGCCGACGGTTTCTATTCTCCCGTTTTGATGGAGATCGGACAAGATGCTGTTGAAGGGGCCATCTTTACGGCCGGTTTCCACTCGGGTGATGAATCTCCCGTTGTCCAAAATTTTGTAAATAAGTACCGGCAGCTTTTTAATGAAGAACCGGATATGTTTGCTGCCCAGGCCTATGATGCGGCACGGATAGTCATTGAAGCTATGAAATCCAAGGGGACCTCTTCCGAACAAATTCGCGAGGGTCTGGCCGAAATCAAAGATTTCCCCGGTATTACGGGCAATACAAGCATCGATGAAGAAGGAGATACCTTAAAGGATGTTCTGATTCTTAAGGTTGAGGACGGGGTATTTCAACGGCTTAGATAAGCTGAACGGTTAATAATTAAAAAGGATGAAGGGGAGGCTTCCTCCTCCCCTTCGCCCCCCCGTTTTTCGTTCCATTGTTGCTCCAAACAATCCAGCTTTTTTTCCGAAATAACATTACTTACCGGGCGTTTGTAAGTTACTATTTGAGGTGGGGCTATGTTTCTACAACAACTAATTAACGGGTTGGTGCTTGGCAGCACCTATGCACTTATTGCCCTGGGCTACACCATGGTCTATGGTATTATCGAGTTGATTAATTTTGCCCATGGTGAAATTTATATGTTTGGTGCTTTTGTAGGCATGTACCTGGTTACGGTCTTTAAGGTTCCCTTTGTAATTGCCTTTCTTTTAGCGATGGTGCTGGCCAGCCTTTTGGGGGTTACCGTCGAATTTTTGGCATACCGGCCTTTGAGGCGTTCTTCTAGATTGGCTGCCTTGATTAGCGCGATCGGGGCCTCCATATTTTTACAAAACCTAGCTCTTCTAGTGATGGGCCCCCGCCCCTATACTTTCCCCAGTCCTTTTACACCTAAGGTCTATAAGACCTCTTTAGTTACCATTTCCAGGGTAGAAATAATTATTTTGGTAATCTCATTTTTATTAATGATTGGGCTCACTTTTTTAATCCAGAAAACAAAAATCGGCAAAGCAATGCGTGCTACGGCCCAGGATAAAGATGCCGCCAGCTTGATGGGCATAAATATCGATCTGGTTATTACAGTAACCTTTGCCGTAGGTTCAGCATTGGGGGCCGCAGCTGGGGTAATGGTTGGCATCTATTTTCGGACTGTAACCCCGATGATGGGTTTGATGCCCGGGCTGAAAGGTTTCGTCGCCGCCGTTCTGGGCGGGATTGGCAGTATTCCCGGGGCGATGTTGGGGGGGCTTCTACTCGGCATCGCCGAGGTTATGGGTGCTGCTTATATCTCTTCACAATACCGCGATGCGATCGCCTTTGCGATATTGATTATTGTCCTGCTTTTTAAACCCGCGGGACTCATTGGTAGATTTATGCAGGAGAAGGTATAGGCCTCTCCTGTAAAATCGGCGACTAAGATCTGCACTGTTTTTTGCGTACTGTAGTTTGGGATCTGCTTGCTTTTAACTTTAAAAGCCAATATAATACACTTGGGGAAGAGCCTAAAATTTCACGCAGGTTAATTCAGGTTTACTTTGGAGAAGGTGAAATATAGCTTTGTTCAGTGCATATTATCTACAGATAATTATCCTGGTAGGCATCAACATCATCATGGCTACCAGTTTGAATTTGATCACCGGTTTTACCGGTCAACTATCTATTGGCCACGCAGCTTTTATGAGTATAGGTGCTTATGCCGCCGCGCTGGCAACACTTAAATTGGGCCTTCCTTTCTTCGGCTCGCTTTTCTTTGGTGCCCTGCTGGCGGCTTTCTTTGGCGTTTTGATCGGTGTTCCCACGCTCAAGCTGAAAGGCGATTATCTGGCTATAGCCACGCTGGGTTTTGGTGAGATAGTACGCATTGTTTTTTTGAATTTAAAAATTACCGGGGGAGCAGTTGGTCTAAGGGGCGTCCCCAAAAATACAACGATTTTGTGGGTCATTGTTGCTGCAATCTTGACCATATTTGTTCTAAACCGGATCTTGAAGTCCCGTGTTGGCCGGGCGTTGGTTGCCGTCCGGGAGGATGAAACTGCAGCAGAATCGATGGGGATCAACACTACCTACTATAAAATCCTGGCTTTTGGTGTAGGTGCTTTTTTTGCCGGTCTGGGGGGAGGGCTTTTTTCACATTATTTTCAGTATATCCACCCCAACAGTTTTGGCTTCTTGCGCTCTATCGAACATCTGTGTATGGTGGTATTAGGGGGCTTGGGTAATATTTGGGGTTCGATTATCGGTGCCGCGGCACTAACTGCCATTCCAGAATTTTTAAGGGCCAGCGCCGATTACAGGCAGCTTTTTTATGGTGCCATTCTTGTTTTGATGATGAGGATCAGGCCGGAAGGAATTATTAGCGGGAAAAAAAGCCGTAAAATTCCTCCGGGAAAAACCTCTGCCTGGCGGGGAAAAAATAAGTTTCTCAAAGCAACTAGATAGCACAATCAGAACCGTTCCAGGCAGGTTTTTTTATATTAAGCTATGTACTGTAAGGATTATACACAGACAGACTAGGCTGAAAATTGAAGAAAGGAGGTCCGGTATTATTGTCCGGAATGAATTCAAACAATGGCTATGTCCTCGATGCGGTACAGGTCAGCCGAAATTTTGGTGGTTTAAAAGCAGTCGATAATGTTGACTTTTATATTAAAGAACAGGAGATAGCGGGTCTGATTGGGCCAAACGGTGCGGGGAAAACTACTTTGTTCAATCTTTTTACGGGTCATTACCAGCCTACGGGTGGTGATATTTTTTTGCAGGATGAAAAGATTGGGGGGCTTAAACCACACCAGATTACAGAGAAAGGGATCGCACGAACCTTTCAAAACATTCGCCTTTTCGCGGGGATGAGTGTCCTCGATAATGTTCTTATCGGGGGGCATACCAGAACCAAGACCGGTTTGCTGGGAGCCATTCTCCAGTGCCCGGGGGATAAAAAAGAAGAGAGAGAGGCAAAAGAGCTTGCCCTTTCGTTGTTGTCCTTTGTGGGTCTTGATGCAAAAAAAGATGAGCTCTCCCAAAATTTATCTTATGGGGAGCAGCGTCGCCTGGAAATAGCCCGTGCTTTGGCCGCGGATCCAAAACTTTTACTGCTCGATGAACCTGCTGCCGGGATGAATCCCCAGGAGACCATGAATCTTATGCAATTAATCTCCCGCATCCGGGATGAGATGCAAAAGACGATTCTTTTGATCGAACACGATATGAAGGTTGTCATGGGTATCTCCGAAAGGATAGCCGTATTGAACTACGGCAAAAAAATTGCAGAAGGAACACCACGTGAGATTCAACGCGATGAGGCGGTAATTCATGCTTACCTGGGGGTTTCTGCCTAGGTGTATAAAATTGCCGGGGAAAGGGGAGTAGGAAAATCTTGCTGCAGGTTGAAAAGATCTCTACATTTTATGGCAATATCCAGGCCTTAAAAGAAATAAGTTTTTCAGTTGAAGAAGGCGAAATTGTCACGCTGATTGGTGCAAATGGGGCCGGGAAAACGACGACGTTGTTAACGATCTCAGGATTGCTAAAACCTGCAGCGGGGCAGATCTCTTTTCGTGATAAAAAAGTAGATGGTTTTCCTCCGCACGAAATTGTTAAGCTAGGTATCTCCCATGTTCCCGAAGGACGGAGAATTTTCCCCCGCCTTACACTTCTGGAAAATCTGGAGATGGGAGCTTTTACGCGCCGGGATAAAACCGGCCTGCAGGATGATCTAAAATATGTCTTCGATACTTTTCCCCAGCTAAAAGGAAGAGAAAAACAAGTTGCAGGCACATTGAGCGGCGGTGAACAACAGATGCTGGCCATGGGTCGTGCCCTTATGTCCCGGCCTAAACTGTTGTTGCTGGATGAGCCCTCGATGGGCTTGGCTCCCATGGTTGTCCAGGGGATCTTTAGGATTATTGAAGACATTAACCGCCAGGGGACAACAATTTTACTTGTGGAACAGAACGCCCAACTTGCCTTGAAGGTCGCCCGGAGGGGTTACGTGCTGGAAACGGGAAGCATCACCTTGCATGACAAGGCTTCTTCCTTATTAAAAAACGATGGGGTGCGTAAAACATACCTGGGCGAATAAGCCGGGTGTATATACAATAAAGGAAGCCGCGTTTTTGGTTTTGCTTGACATATTTTCTGGTTTATCATTTCTGCCGTAAAACCCCCGGATCTATCCGTGGGGATATAAGGCAGGGTTTTTTGCCTGCAAATGTTTGAGGCTTAAATATGAAAACCTACTGCTTTAAGTTCTACCGTGCTAAGCGTAACAAAAAACTGCATAGGTCAATTAACATTGCCGGCTCTATTTACAATCATCTGATAGCCCTGCATAGAAGATACTACCGTCTATACGGCAGCTATCTTCATGCCAATAG
>JAAZMI010000048.1 GCA_012798895.1 Bacillota bacterium | reverse complement strand
CCGCCGGCTTAGGATATCCCAGTAAGGGGGCGAGGTGATGCAAAGGCCGATGGTCTCCGGTTGGATGTGCTGCCGCAAGTTGCGGCTGTCGTCCCGGATGATCAGGGGATATTCCCCGTATTCACCAGGTTTTCTATTTTTTAACTGCGCCAATCTTCTTTGGGCCAGGCGGATGTACTGCGGGGATATCTCCAAGCCCACCGCGGGTAGGCCGCGGGCATAGGCCGCACAGAGGGTGCTACCGCTGCCCATAAAGGGATCGAGGATGGGGCCCCGTTGGGGAAAACCGAAGATTTCGATCAACCGGCCGACGAGGGCTTGGGGAAACATGGCCGGGTGCCTGTAATCTCTTTCGATCTTGTTTTTCGCCAGATCGTTCCAGACGCTGATCGAATACCTGAGCCATGTTTTCCCATCGAGGATCGTTTTTTTCTTTTTAGACAATGTATGTGCAAGAGACCTCCTTTTAGGTAGGGCCGGCTTAGACAGGGCTTCGTTTCAGTTTCTTTAGAGCCGCCAGGTTACTGTTGTTTCATTCGTTGCTGTCTTCACCATTGTTACTGCCGCTGCTTACTGCTGCTGTAAGGCTTCTGCGGCTGCTTCGGCCCCGGTATCGGAGACAGGCTGCCCGGTTCTAATATCCGGCAGGGTAAAAGCTAAGATGATACCCAAAATAGGCAGCAGACAGATAATGTTCATTACAAACTGCAGGCTCGTATGATCGGCGATGGCACCAAGCAGGGTTACGCCCACGGAACCCATGCCCACCCCAAAGCCCAACAGCAGCCCCGAAGCCAACCCAATATTCTGTGGCAAAAGCCTCTGCCCGAAGACCACCGTGGTCGAAAAAGTTGAGATGAGCGCCGCCCCGACAATAAATGCAAAAACGTGAATAAATTTGCCATTTAAATATAAAAACGGGTAGACTGCAACCATAGAGACAGCCATAGATACCAGAAGCCCGTTGCGCCCGCCAAAGCGATCGGCGAAAGGGCCGCCCAAAACAGTGCCCACCGCACCGGCAATCAAAAACGTGCTGATCAGGTATTCCGGTTTGGCCATACCGCCAAGATCGGAAAAATAGAAGGGGATATAGTAGACCAGCCCGTAGTGCATCCACGATCGCACGATCACATATAGTATCAAAAGTGTTAGGCTTCCCACCTTAATCCGGCTCTTGCCCTTGACGTCTGACGGTTTTTCCCCGCGGGCGGGCATTTTTTCTGCAAGGATTTTCTTAAAACTGGGCAGGTAAAACAGAAAAACCAGGGCGCCCAACGCACCCGGGATTATAGCGCAATAGATCGAATCCAAACCGGAGAAACCGAGGATGAAGAGGCCCAGCATCGGACCGAGGCCAAAGCCGATATTACCCCCCACCGAAAAGATGGACATCGAAGCCCCGGCCTTGCCTTCCTCGCTGACATAATGGGCCAGCTTCGATCCTTCGGGGTGATACCCCGCCAAACCGATGCCGCTCAACAGCACCACGAACAGCAGCAGCCCGTAGGAGGTCACCGTCCCCGTAAGCGCCAAACCAAGGCCGGAGAGAAAAAGGCCCAGCGGCATCAGCCAGGGCATACTGTAGCGATCGCTAAACACGCCGAAAGCCGGCTGAATGATCGCCGAACTAAAAGTAAAGGCCAGCGCAACAGTCCCGACCTGAAAGTAGTTAAGGCTTAGTTTTTCCGCCAACAGCGGCATCAGAATAGGAAGGATGCCCTGTGCTAAATCGACAATGAGATGACCGGCGCTTAAGATGAATAAAAACGGATTAAGCATTTATATTACCCCATTTCTAGCGTTTCCAGACAGCAGATATTGGCAGCCGGAAGTGCATAAGTTGCGTTAAATTATGTTTACTTCTCCATAAAGACGGCAACCTCCTTCCTGCTAGAAGGAAAAACCAAACGGGGAAAACCAGCGAGGAAAAGCCAAACCGTACCCTTTAAATTTTTAGGCACGGTCGATTGCGGCAGATCGATGAGTTTGCACGGGGGGCCGATACCTAAAGTAAAGCCCGGTAACAAAAAGGCAGAAACCCGGCTTCTGGTCGCCACAGGTTACCGCCTTTAGAATATTATGTTATAATAGAGATGGGGCAGGACCTTAAATGGTTTTGCTCACCAGGGAAAGCGCCCGACTAGTTTCCGGCTAAAGTTGGCGCTTTCTTTACTGCTTGTACGTCACACCACCCTCCAACACCCTTCCGGGCACTTCCACCAACCGTCAGGCAGCCCGCAGCTCCAATCCAACACGATATCCAGCTCTATATGACCGTTATTTTTGATCACATTGACATAATTTTTTTCTATAACCCAGTCTTCCCCGCAATATTTACACCTTATAACACCTCGTTCGGCATCGAAGATCTCAACATTCTTTTCCTGGAGGGTTTCTAAGACATCCGCCGCTAAAATCATTTAGCTCCTCCTTCAGTTTAGCCCCGCCCCCGCAATGTTCTTAAATAATTATAAATTGAATCAACCACCATCACCATTACTAAATTCTACATACTTTTCCGATAATCCTTCCAATAGTGACAATTCTGTTAAATAAATATTACCAGAGCACACAGGGGGACACACGGGGACGGTTCTTCTGTGTCCTTAAGGGGCGAAGGACACAGGGGGACGGTTCTTCTGTGTCCTTAAGCGGACGAAAACGCAACACCCGGGGGCTATATTGCTGAAGGCCAATACAAAACCGCTGAAAAACCCTGTTTCAGCGGCGTTTCCTGTTCCAAAACGAGGATGAAAATCATTTTGATCAAAGCGCTTATGGCGCTTAGGCAAATCCTTTACTTCGTTCAGGATGAAAAAAAATGAAAAAAACAATCTTTTTTGAAATCAACATGCCTATAAATTTCTTTCCTGACAGGCAAAGGGTTTTTAGACAGTAAAGAGAATTATCTAAATATAGACTTTGCACGCTTATCCTTCTATTAGAGGCAGGGGGCAGTTGTTGGAGACTGCCGGAAAAGTCCGGCCTTATCGGCTTAAGCGTTGGCGAAGAATCCTGGTAACCCTAAAATACCTGATCTTTCAATTTTCTTTCGGGATGACTGGGCAGAAATATAGTAGCATTCCAGCGGCCCCGGTTCCTTTGTATCCCAGCGTGGGATTCAATACAAGATAACAGCCCTATTCGATGCAACGGTGCTGGACTAGAGGAGGTTTTTATCCATGCAACAACCGCTCCATGGTTTAAAAGTAATCGCTGTAGAACAATTTCTGACGGGCCCTTACTGTACCATGCTCATGGCCTACGCCGGGGCAGAGGTCATTAAAATTGAAAAGCCGCACAGCGGCGATCCCCGGCGGCAGATGCCCCCTGTATTTAAGGATGAACACGGCGAAAAAATGAGCGCCTGTTTTATGGAATATAACTGCCGTAAGAAAAGCCTGACCCTCGATCTAAAAAAAGAAAAAGGACAGGAGATCCTCAAAGAACTGGCCGCCAAGAGCGACCTGCTGGTCGAAAATTATCGCCCCGGCGTGATGGAGCGTCTGGGTTTGGGATATTCTGTGCTGCAAGAGATCAACCCCGCTTTAATCTATCTCTCCATTAGCGGTTTTGGCCAGATGGAGGGTTTTAGGGGGCCTTTTTGGCAAGACCCCACCTTCGATCTTATTACAGAAGCAATGAGCGGGTATATGGAAATGATTGGCACCCCGGAGAGCCCACCACAGCCTTCTATCTTTGGCCTGGCCGATCTCGTCACCGCCATCTACGCGCTGGGCGGTGCCATGATCGCCCTCGTCGACCGGCTTAGAACCGGCCGGGGTAGGTATGTAGATATGTCTATGTACGATGCCATGGTTTCTTTAAACGAAAGGGCGATGATGTTCTATTCTTTCCTCGGGGAGGCGCCCCGCCGGGGGACAGAGAAAATCATCGGGCCCAGGGGCGTCTTTAAAGCCAAAGACGGTTATATTGTCCTCAATACTCCCGCCGATTATATGTGGGAGCGGCTGGCAGAGGCAATCGGGCGGGCCGATCTAATCCGGGACAAGCGTTTTGCCGACGGCCCCTCGCGTGCTGCTCATCAAAAACAACACCTTCAGCCGGCCATCGAAGAGTGGTTGCAAGAGAAGACAAAACAAGAGGCGATCGACCTCCTCTTGGAAAAGGGCGTTCCGGCCGGAGCAGTGCAAACCGTGGAAGAAGTAGCACGCTGCCCCCAGATAGAAGCACGCCAACTGCTGGTCACCGCCGAACACAAAGTTACAGGCGAAAAAACCCTGGTCGGCAGTCCCCTTCGCTTCTCCGGCGTTCCTGAAACCGAAGATGCATACAGCCCACCGGAACTGGGACAGCATAACGAAGAGATCCTCTCTGAGCTGGGCTACACTGCGGATCAGATCCGTACCTTCAAAAAAGAAGGGATCATTTAACTGGTTCAGAACAGGCGAGGACACAAAAGAACCGTCCCCTTGTGCTGCTTGTGCTGTTACTCGGTCGCCTGCTCTATCGATCCGGCCGGTAGCGATTCGAAGGCCGGCCCTTCGATAACCTCCCCTTCGTAGGTGAAGCGTGAACCATGGCAGGGGCAATCCCAGGAAAGCTCGGCTTCGTTCCAGGTTAATTCACAGCCCATGTGCGTACAGGTTATATCCTTCGCATGCACCCGGCCTTCGCTGTCTTTGTATATTCCGAT
>JAAZMI010000047.1 GCA_012798895.1 Bacillota bacterium | reverse complement strand
TTTTAAATCCTTTCAACATGCTATGGTGGTGAAAGGATGTAGTGCAGCGACTTGTGAAGCGAAGCAAAGAGTTCACGGCGAAGCGTAGGCCTAAAGGCGACCCTGCCGACAGGATGTCGGCAGCCGGCCGTGTGACCATGGACGGGAACTTGGCCGGGCAGGTCGCCTGTGGCCGTAGCTAAGCCGTAGAACTCTCTGAGCTGAACTCGGAGCTCACTACATCCTTCACCACCCTAGAACCGCCCCGTATGCCCAAACCCTCCCTCCTCCCTCCCCGACGAAGGCAACTCCCCAACCTCCTGCCATTCTATCTTCACCAGGGCTTGCACGACCAGCTGGGCGATGCGCTCCCCTCTTTGAACAAGGTACGGTTTGTTGCCCAGATTGATCACGATTACTTTTATCTCCCCCCGGTAATCCGCATCGATCGTACCCGGCGAATTCAACACAGTAAGCCCATGCTTTAAAGCCAGCCCACTGCGGGGCCGCACCTGTCCTTCATACCCCGGGGGCAGGGCCAGGGCGATGCCGGTGGGGATCAACTTGATCTCCCCCTCATCCAAGGGCACGCTGTCTTCTACGGCTGCAAAAAGATCTATTCCCGCCGCTTGTTTCGTGGCATAACCGGGGAGGGGAAGATCGCGGGCATGTCCCAATTTTGTGATCAGCACTTCAATTTTTTCGGGTTTCGGAATTATATCCATCTTAGGTTTTCTGCTCCTTCCTGCAACAATGTGTCATAGCTTCCATCAAACTATGTGAAGACCTTAAAGAAGCCCCGGGTTTTTAAAACAGTGGGGCTGAAACCAGCCTTTTTCTGTTCAACCCGATCCTTTTCAATACAAAATTTCTTAATTTATAATGTAGCAGTAAATTTATTCTCTTTTAAAAATCACTGCTATACTGCTATAGATAGTATATCCGGCAGTTTCTGGACAGGCAAGAGGATTGGCAATTGATTATTTTAGGCTCCCTTGACATACTCCCCACGGATAAATCAGGGGGTTTTACGGCAGAAATGATAATTGTAGTGATGCATAATGATCGGATTGCCCAAATGAGATTATTGCCGTGGGCCCATCCTCCAAATAGCAATCTGCTGCCCCAGAAAACTTATTCCCAGATCTCAACAACAAGTAGATATCCATGGGCGGTTGCTTTGATCATGATCATTTTTTCCGTATCGTTTCGGAATTTAAAATCGAGATAATCTGAAACCGTGGCATCCATGCCCGGAGCCACGTAATCGATCGGCAGGCTATGTGGGTAACGTTCCACAATTTCCAGCCCGGCGCGCCGAACGGCATTGTAGAGAGTTGTTGAAACCTGACATACGCCGCCGCCGTAGCCGGGAACAACGGCGTCACCGACGATGATGGGAGCCAATTCGTAGCCGTGTTCGGCATCGCGGGGCATGGTAGCCTTATTAAAGGAAAAAATTTCCCCGGAAGCTAAAACATAATTGTTTATCTGGCCGGCCGCAAGCCTGATATTTTTGCCCCGGCCGCCGTCTCCGTAACCTGTGGCGAAGGAACCTCTTTTATGCCGAATGTTCTGATAAAGGTCCATGGTTATCTCGGGATCAAGAGGAATGTAGACCGGCTGCAGAACCGAACCCGGCTCGGAGTTCATAACGAGTTCTATAGTAGCTTCTACATCAATTTTCCGGCCATAAACCGGTGGCAACATCTGTCCTGAAAGAGGATCTAAAAAAGCGTTGCGGGGCCGGATGAAAGAGGACTGAGCAAGAGACAAAACATGGGCACGTACTTCTTGCGGCAGTTTTTTTTCCAGAGGGATGTCTATCAGGTAGACCCCTCGGGGGACGCCGTATTTCAACCGTTTGTAACTGTCCCTGATTCCCAGGGCCAAGCAACCGGTAAGAATAAAGAGAACGATTAAGGAGAGAGAGGTCCCTTTAATTATTAACAGGAAAATTCTTTTTCTCATCTTATCTCATCAGGAAGGTGCTGCGGGCTTAACAACTCATCTACCGTTACCAGTTTAAAGCCTTTATCGTTTATAACAGGAATTATTTCTTTAAAGAGGGTTACAGTCTCCGCTGTAGGATGGGCGAGGATAATGGCTCCAGTATGCAGGTTTCCCAAAACCCTGGCTTTCATCTCTTCTACGCCGGGTTCCTGCCAATCTACAGTATCTATGGACCACATGATAGTGCGCATGCCCTGGCGTGAAATCGTCTCCAAAACCAATTCATTGTACTCACCCTTATGCGGCGTAAAATATTCCGGCTCCTGGCCGGTGGCAACCCGAACTATCTTGTTCGTTTCTCCGATGCTATGTTCCATTCTTTCCACGGTTAACTCCGGGAACACTACAGCATCGCTGTACCCATGGTTGGCAATCAGGTGCCCTTGCCGGCTGATCTCCTGCAAAAGGGCTTCATTTTGTTCCGCCCACCTCCCTACTACGAAGAAAGTAGCTCGGGCATCCCCTGCGGCCAAAACTTTCAACATGGGCCGAAGGTGTTCTGTACCCCAGGCCACGTTGATCATCAAGGCAACGCTTTCTTTTTGCGGGTTTCCCCGCTCTATAAAAGCGGAGGGATAATCCTGCATGCTGACATCGGGCAACAAGGGTTTTAAAACCGGAGCGATCTGCTTGGCGCGTGGTGCAGACATAATGCTATCTACCGTCTCCTCGATATCAATTTCATAGCCCCATAATTCTGGGACGATCGAATTAAAACTGGGCTCGTAGTGAGCATCGATCGGCTCTGTTTGCCACGCACCAATCTTGGCGGCGACGATGGTTTCTACTTCATCCCGCGTTAAGCCGCCCAGCTCCTGTCCTAAAAATGTCACCTCCGACCTTACACCATGGAAATGCCTTGTATAGCAGGTTGTTAGATGATCCTTGAAAAAAAATGCGCAGATTACGGTTGCCAACAACAGCAGAGAAACTATTTTTGTCCTGGACGAAAAGAGAACAATGAACACGCATTCACCCTCCGGTTAAAAATGTTTTTTTACTGCCAGCCGTGCGGACGCAGAATTTACCGGGTTGCGAGTTCTGAATAGTTGCATCTTTTTTCCGCATATTCTTTTATTAGATCCGGTGAAGCAATGGTATATCCTTTCCATTCCAAAAAATTGATGATCTGAGGCAATGTCTCCACAATCCGGGGCGTAGCATGCAAAAGGATCACAGCACCATCGTGGATCCGTTCCTCGATGTGGTTTATGATCAACTCTGTTTCCAAATTGGAAAGCATTAGGGCATTGATGCTCCACAAAAGGGTAAAACAACCATTTTCAGAAGCCAACCGAACAATGCGGGGATTGTATTCACCATACGGGGGACGAAAAAAAACAGGGTTTATATTGCATGTTTCTTCACACAATTTATTGAATGAACTAATTTCCTGCTCGATCTCTTCCTCTTTTAACGCTAAAAGCCGGGCATAGGAAAAAGTGTGATTGCCGATCTGGTGCCCGCCATTGATTATTTTCTTGGCATTTTGCGGGTATTCCTTTAACCAATGGCCGGATATAAAAAAGACTGCCCTGCTATCATGCTCATCCAGTATTCTAAGAAGGGTGTCAAGCTGTGATTCCCCCCAGGGCAGATTAAATGTTAGGAAGAGAAAACCCTTTGTTTTTTCCACCTGAAACACCGGTTCGGGATAACCGGGGTTCTTGGCCAGGGTAATTGCTTGAACAGTAAACAAAATGATAAGCAGTAGGGAAATAATTAAAAAAAAAAGAGGTTTTTTCATTAATTAAGACCTCAATTATATCTTTACATCATAGTTATTAATACAGGCCCCAAAATATTCCTGTATATTTTTTTAAAACAAAGAACATAAACCTATCGAGGTTTATGTTCTTTGCTGGAACGTTTCTGCCTTTTGTGAGAAAAATCGGCTGTTTTTTCCTGCCTTCCACTAGCTCTCTTCCTGGAATCGCCCGGTCTGGAGGTTTTGGCAGGTAGGGCTTCCCTTCTGGAAAGGTTGATTCTCCCTCTATCATCTATTTCAAGAACTTTTACCTGAACTTGATCACCAACATTGACAATATCTTCAGTTTTGTTTACGCGGTAGCGTTCCAGATGGGAGATATGCACCAATCCTTCTTTTCCAGGTAGGATCTCAACAAAAGCACCGTATCTTTCTGTCCGGGTTACTTTGCCGAGGTAGATTCGCCCTGGTTCCACTTCAGCCGTTAGATCTTCGATAATCTGTTGGGCTTTATGCCCGGCTTCTGCATCCATGGTCACTATAAATATTTTGCCGTCAGATTCGATCTCGATCTCAGTTCCTGTTTCTGCGATGATCTTGTTAATCACCCTTCCACCCGGCCCGATGACATCGCGTATCTTTTCCGGATCGATCTGTAGAGTGATAATGCGCGGGGCAAATTCCGAAAGTTTGGGACGTGGTGCGCTGATCACCTTGAGCATCTCGCCAAGAATAAAAAGATAATCTTCTTTGGCCCGATAGAGAGCTTCGCGCAGTATCTCCCAAGAGAGGCCTTTCATTTTGATGTCCATCTGCAGAGCCGTTATACCCTTTTGCGTACCTGCCACCTTAAAATCCATATCGCCTAAAAAATCCTCGATTCCCTGGATATCTGAAAGGATGGCATAGGCGTTTTCCTCCTTAATCAGACCCATGGCTATACCGGCAACCGGGGAGGCAATGGGCACACCGGCATCCATCAAAGCCAGCGTTCCGGCGCAAACACTACCCATCGAGGTGGAACCGTTCGATTCAAGCACTTCGGATACGAGGCGGATCGTATAGGGAAAATCGTCCTCGTTGGGAATCACTGTTTCCAGGGCTTTTTCCGCCAAAGCACCATGGCCAATCTCTCTTCTGCCGGGCCCGCGCATAAAACCTGCTTCCCCCACGCTGTAAGGGGGAAAATTGTAATGATGCATAAATCTTTTTGATTCTTCGATGCCGAGGCCGTCTAATCTTTGCATATCCCTTAAGGCACCCAGAGTGCAGATATCCATGACTTGGGTCTGCCCTCTTGTAAAGATGGAAGAACCATGTGTTCGCTTAAAAAGTTGAACTTCGCAACCAATCGGCCTGATCTTATCCCAGGCCCGGCCATCGGGGCGTATTTTTTCTTCCAGAATCATGGCACGCAACTTCTTTTTGATCATACGACTAAGGGTCACCTTGATATCCTGTTCATTTTCCGGATAAAGTTCCAAAAAATGTTGCATGGTCTCATCTTCCACTTTATCCAGTTCGTCTTCTCTTTCCTGTTTTTCCACTATCCTTAAAGCTTTATCGAGTTTTTCTCGAGAAAAACTCTCTACTTCTTGACTGATCTGTGCATCAGGAACAAATGGTTCTACAGCCATTTTTTCCATGCCGATCTTAGCTACGATCTCCTCCTGCATCCGGATAAGTTCTTTGATTGCTTCGTGTCCGGTTTTGATGGCCTCGAGGACCTGTTCCACGGAGACCTCGTTTGCTTTGGATTCGACCATCATCACAGCATCTTCTGTGCCTGCAATAGTCAAATTTAGTTGGCTTTCTTCACTTTGTTCGATAGTCGGGTTGATCACCGGTTGATCATCGATCAGACCTACATTTACTGCGGCAATCGGGCCCACAAACGGTATTTTAGAGATAGAAAGAGCCGTGGAGGCGCCGATAATAGCCAACGGTTCCGGGGGGCAGTCCTGGTCCACAGAGAGGACTGTAACGACAACATGTACCGCATTGCGAAAATCATCTGGGAATAAAGGCCGAAGCGATCTGTCAGTCAACCTCGCGGCCAGGATCGCTTTTTCGGTGGGGCGACCCTCTCTTTTAATGAAGCCCCCCGGGATTCTCCCTACAGCGTAGAGCCTCTCCTCATAATCTACAGTTAAAGGGAAAAAATCGATGCCTTCACGCGGCTCTTTGGAAACAGTAGCCGTAACTAATAGCGCGGTATCTCCATAACGAATCAACACTGCCCCGCTTGCCTGGCCGGCCACTTTCCCCGTTTCGATCAGTAAAGGCCTACCTGCAATATCTATCTGGAAATTTTCCACATAACATCTCCCCTTGTTTAAAAAAGCGGGGAATCCCCGCTTGGTACTACCTTCTTAAGCCCAATTTATCGATCACGGTCCGGTATCTCTCCGGGGCCTTGTCTCTTAGATAGTTCAACAACCCCCTGCGTTTCCCCACTATTTTCAATAGACCCCGCCGGGAATGAAAATCTTTCTTATGTTTTTTCAGATGTTCAGTCAACTGGTTGATTCTTTTGGTGAGGATAGCAATCTGCACTTCCGGAGAACCGGTGTCAGTATCATGATTTTTGTATTCATCAATTATCCTGCTTTTAGCATCGCTTGGTAAAGCCATCTACCTCACCTCCTTTTTCTTTACCCCTAACTTTGGAAGCGATCTTGTTAGGCCGGAATCAAACAGATTTTATCATATTGGCCAACTCTTGTAAATATCACCTTGATCGGCTTTCAGATCAATTGTTTTTCCCTTAAATCTTTATATTTATTGCCGATGAGGCTGCGGGCAAGATCAACATCAGAAGCAATTTGTTTTTGTAAGCTGCCGACATCTTTAAAGGCAACTTCATCTCTAATTTTACATAAAAACTTAACATCCAATTCTTCATCATATATATTTTGATCAAAATCTAACAAAAAAACCTCCACGATCGGTTTTATAGCCGTGCCAAAGGTTGGCTTAACACCAATATTTGTCAAGCCGAACAGCTCCCTACCACGCCAATAGATCAGGCTTAAGTAGACACCGTTTGCCGGCAACAGCAGATCCGGGGAAATAACCAGGTTGGCAGTAGGGAACCCCAATTTTCTACCTCTACCTTCCCCGTGAACCACCCTCCCGCGGCGCGTAAAACTGAAATCCAGATAGTTGGCCGCTTTTTCGACATCTCCTCTACGCAACAGATCTCTAATTAGAGAACTGCTCACGATCTTTTTACCACGCTTCACAGGGGGTACGATCTCCACGGCAAAACCAAATTTTCTACCCCATTCCAGCAGATCATCTGCTGTACCGCTGCCCCGATCTCCAAAAGTATAATCGAAACCAATGATCACTGTGTCTACTCCTAAAATATCTACGAGGAATCTCTGAACAAACTGCAAGGGAGCAAGGGCAGCCAGGCCGGATGTAAATTTCTGAACAAAAAGGATATCTAGATTCCAATTCTCTAATATTTCCGCCCTTTCCTCCAGGGTAGAGAGAAGTAACAAGTTTTTATGGGGGGAAAGTATTTTCAAAGGATGGGGATCCAGAAGGAAAACTGCACTCAAGAGATCTCTTTGGGCAGCTATCTCTTTTGTCCGTTTAATTATTTTACGATGAGCAATATGCAAGCCATCAAAGTTACCAAGAGCCAACGCCAATTTTCTCCGGTCGGCTTTATAATTTTCAACATCGTAGACAATTTGCATGAAATCCACCCGTGCCTTTTTAAGTACGAATTATTTTAGCAGCCCTTAAGTAAAACCCTGCTGTTTGGTCCAATTTCCACTTAGCCAGTCCCACAAATTCTCTTGTTGTAGTATATACCGGTAATATTTTTTCGTCAACCGGTTTTCCTGAAACATGCGTTTTGGTGCGCAACACCGGCCAGGGCAAAAACTGCCCCTGCATTAATTTTTTAATCTCTTTTTCTTCTAATAATAGATACTCATAATCGCGAAAAGGAAAATCCGGTGGTAAAAGTGCCTGCTCTGCCCTTAGTACATCATCAGCAAGGTCTAAACCGTCCAGGATGCAGGCCTGGGAAAGGGTGAATCTCCCCACTGCTTTTCTTAAAAGGAAAGACATGTGTCCACCAAACCCCAGGATGGCTCCAATCTGGGCACAGAGAGTGCGCATATAGGTTCCTTTCGAACATTCTACCTCTAAAAGCACTCTCTCCGGCGGGAAATAATCCAGCACCTCAATAGAATAGATGTGCACTTTCCGCGCCGGGCGCTCTACTACGATCCCTTTGCGGGCATATTCGTACAATTTTTTCCCCTTTTGTTTGATTGCAGCATACATTGGGGGTACCTGTTCGATCTCTCCCTGAAAAGAGGCGATAATATTTTGCAGATCCGCCAGGGGTAAAGAAATTGGTTTCTGCTTGGCAATTACCCTGCCCGAAGAATCCTCGGTATCGGTGGCAATGCCCAGATAGAGCTCCACCCGATAGATTTTAGGCAGATCCATCAGATAGGATGAAAATTTTGTGGCCTTCCCCAGGAGCAGGGGCAATACCCCGGCAGCCCCTGGGTCGAGGGTGCCCCCATGACCGACTTTGGTTTTGGGGAAAAGTTTGCGCACATATTTTACAGCATCGTGGGAAGTCATCCCGGGAGGTTTAAGCAGATTTAAAAAACCGTTCAAATGGAAATACCCCTTCTAAAAAATTGCAGGATGCCCGGCGGGGGGCTTAGGAATCATCTTTTTCCAGCCTCTCGCCGATTATTTGCAGCACATCCCTGACAACAACTTCCGGCTTGCCGGGAATGGTTACACCGGCAGCCCGGGGATGTCCGCCTCCGCCCAAAGATTGAGCCAAAGAGGCAACATCAATACTTTTGGAACGAAACCCAATTTTAGTTTTATCCTGGCCCGTATGAAAAAAAAGAACGCCCACCTTTGCTTCCTGAACATTGATCAAATAATTGATAAAGCCATCCAGTTCTGCTTGTTTGGCCTTATTTTTGGCCAGTGTCTCTTCATAGACGTTAGTCCAGATAATTTTTTTGGTAGAATCAAATTGTACTTCAGATAGACAATCCCGGAGCAGGAGCAAGGTGGAGAGAGGGTATTCATCAAAAAGTTTCCGTCCTACCAAAGAAGGATTTACACCTTTTTTAAGCAGCTCACCGGCTACATACATAGTTAAGGGCGTGGTATTGCCAAATTTGAATGATCCTGTATCTGAAACAATAGCCACATAGAGATTGAGACTGATTTCTTTGTTTAACTCCAGATTGTTATCCTGTATAAACTGAAAGATTATCTCCCCAGTAGAAGAGGCTGCAGTATCAACGAAGTTTAGATCGCCAAAGAAATTATTCGTAACATGGTGATCTATGTTGACTATCTTATCAAATTTTGACGCAACTTCTTTTAAAGAACCAAGCCGGTATAGATCGTTGCAATCGAGGACAAAAGCCAGACCTCTTTTTTCCGCGGTAGAAACACTGTCCCGAAAATGCTCTATTCCGGGTAAAAACGAATAACGCGCCGGGATCTCATCCGCACAAAAGATCTCTACCGATTTATCGAGTAATTTAAGAGCACCCCTCAACGCCAATGTAGAACCAAGGGCGTCACCATCGGGTCTAATATGGGTAAAAACGTAGATATTTTGATACTGGTCCAGTTCAAAAGGCAGTTTAAATTTACTCATCCTTCAATTTGTCAGCTCCTGTATCAAGACCCAGTTTTTTAAGCACTCCCTCTATGCGGGCACTGTACTCCAGAGTACGATCCAGGTTAAATTCAATCTCCGGTATGTGGCGAAGGCGTATTCTCTTACCAAGTTCATAGCGGATAAAGCCTGCTGCTTTTTCTAAAATACCTAACACTTTTTTTTGTTCCTCTTCATTACCATAGATGCTTACAAATACCTTGGCGAAACGTAGATCCCTGGTTACCTCAACGGCCATGACAGTGATTATCTCCATCAACCCGGGATCTTTCAACTCCAGACATAAAATTTCGCTGATCTCTTTTTTCATCTGCTCGGCAACCCTGCGGGAACGCTGTTTAATCATTTTTTAATACCTCCCCTGAAGGCCATGCCAGCAAAAAAGTTTAGGGTTCCACTTTTTTCATCTCATATGCTTCCAGGATATCTTCTTCTTTCAGATCATTAAAACCTTCCAGCAGAATACCGCATTCGAAACCGCTGCTAACCTCTCTCACATCATCTTTAAAACGTTTCAGGGATTCAATTTTTCCTTCATGAATGACTACGCCGTCCCTGATAACACGCAAACTGGCATTGCGCGTAATTTTCCCTTCGAGGATATAAGAACCGGCAATGGAACCCACTTTGGATACTTTAAATATTTTACGAATTTCCGCTTGCCCCAGATAGGATTCTTCATATTTGGGCTCCAGTAAACCTAAAATTGCCGCCTTAACGTCATCAATGATCTCATAGATAACCCTGTAGAGCCTGATATCAACTTGTTCCTTTTCGGCCAGCTTGCGGGCATTGGCTTCGGGCCTGATGTTGTAGCCGATAATAACGGCATTAGAAGCAGAGGCCAGCATGACATCGGATTCCGAGATGGCCCCGACCCCTTTATGAATGACATTTAACTTGACTTTTTCATTTTCGATCTTCAAAAGGGACTCTTGTAAGGCTTCTGCCGATCCTTGAACATCGGCCTTAATTATTATATTAAGATCTATCTCATCATCCTGGATCTGTTTAAAGAAATCATCAAGCGAAACTGGTTGTGCCCTGTGCAAGGTGGCTTCTCTTAGCTTTTCACCTCTTTTTTGGGCTATCTGCCGGGCAAGTTTTTCATCATTGACTACCAGAAAATGATCGCCGGCTTGCGGTATATCGGCTAAACCAAGAACCTCAATGGGGGTAGAGGGGTAAGCTTTCTTGATCCGGATGCCCTGATCATTGATCATGGCCCGCACTCGGCCAAAGATATTTCCGCAGATTACCGGATCGCCGATCTTCACAATTCCGTCCTGAACAAGAATAGTAGCTACCGGGCCTCTTCCTTTATCCAATTTTGCCTCGATGACTATCCCCTGTGCATGGCGGGAATAATCAGCCTTCAGTTCAGCCATCTCTGCAACGAGCAAGATCATCTCCAACAGTTCGGAGAGGCCCTCTTTCTTCAGGGCACTGATATTGACAAAGACTACTTCCCCGCCCCATTCTTCCGGTATTAGATCTATTTCGGCCAACTGTTGCTTCACTCTTTCGGGGTTGGCAGCAGGTTTGTCAATCTTGTTCACAGCCACGATGATGGGAACACCGGCAGCCCGGGTATGGTTAACCGCCTCGATTGTTTGGGGCATCACCCCATCGTCTGCAGCGACAACCAGCACGGCAATATCTGTAGCCTGTGCCCCGCGGGCACGCATGGCGGTAAAAGCCTCATGTCCCGGCGTATCTAAAAAGACAACTTTTTTCCCGTTAATCTTTACGGTGTAAGCACCAATATGCTGGGTAATTCCGCCTGCCTCCGAGGCAGTAATATCGGAGGCTCTAATAGCATCCAGCAGGGATGTTTTCCCATGGTCGACATGCCCCAGGACTGTAACCACAGGGGGCCGCGTTTTCAAGGCTTTCTTACTATCCTCTCCTGCCGTCATCTCATCCAACAACTCTTCATCAGGATCCGGGGTGATCTCAAACTTAATATCGTATTCTTCAGCAAGGATCTCCAGGATGTCATCATCCAGTTGCTGATTTATATTACAAATTATACCCAAACCCAACAGTTTGCCTAATATCTCTGAAGCCATCACATTTAGCTTTCCGGCTATCTCCCCTACGGTAACCCGTCCCTCCAAAGCAAGTGCCGCAGTGGTTTTTACCTTCTTTTCCTGCGACAAGCGTGCCTTCCTTGCCTTGCGGCCCTCCCGGGGAGGTTTCTTTTTATCCTTCTTTTTCGTAACAGCCTGCTCTGTCACCGGGGCCTTTGTCTCTGTTGCCGCTTCTTTATTTTCTTCGGCAGGAGCAGAAGCGGCAGGCTCATCGATGGGCCTTCTCTTACCCTTGGTGAGCATCTCCAATACTTTTTTGGCGAGCTCTTCATCCAATGTGCTCATATGATTTTTTACGTCTATATTCAGTTCCTGTAGAATAGGTATTAATTTTTTACTTTGCATGCCCAATTCTCTGGATAACTCATATACTCTAACTTTGGCCATCTACAACACCTCCATATTATTTTTGCCCTCCTTAAGTGAACTCGATGAATTCTAAAAAACTCTCCACGAGTAGGGTAAAAAAAATAAACAAAACCTGTTCTGCGGTCTACTCCTCCCCTAGTTTTTCTTTTATCAGCCGCATAATATCCACTGGAATAGAAGTACGCAAACTTTTTTCAAATCCTTTGTTTTTTAGGGCTTCCTGCCAACAGGTAATGTTTGGGCATATATAGGCACCTCTCCCCGATTTCTTGCCGGAAGTGTCCAGTTCGATCTCTCCTTGAGGGGTGCGTACAACCCGAAGCAGCTCCCTTTTATTTTTTAGGGTGCGGCAACCCAAACACAATCTCTGGGGTGTTTTTCTTTTCCTAGCCATAAGGCACCCCCTGCATCAAAGAACTGTTTTTCAACTGAACCCTAAGGTTCTTGTTCCCCTGTTTCAGAACTATTACCTGCCTCTTCTTCCTGTTCTTGTCCGGCCTTGGATATATCCTTGGCCTCTTCCGATACAGTGGTTTCCGGATCATCTAAAAATTTTTCTTCCAGTGCAGCGGTCTCTTCAGTCTCTTCGTCATTCCCCGATGTGCTAACAGCGTCTACAGCTTCTATCCCGTTTTCATCTTCACCGGCGTTAACTACAGCGGGCAGGGCATCATCCTCCCCGGTAACAGAATCTTCTACTGCAAGATGGGGTTCTTCCTCTATGCTCACAGGTTCTTCACCTGTGGCAGTGGGTTCACCCGATACAATTTCTTCCAATACTGTAGCGGGCTCTTCAGCCAAAACATCAGATTCTTCCGCTATAGTATTGGCACCTACAGCATCTGCAACATCCGGTGTTTTGCTCCCCTGCTCTTTTTTCCCCTCGATATACTCAGATTCACTAACGATATCGATTTTCCAGCCTGTCAGGCGCGCCGCCAGGCGAACGTTCTGCCCTTCCCTGCCGATGGCGAGGGAAAGCTGGTAATCTGGAACTATGGCTACGGCCGCCCTGTGATCCGGGTCAAGCTCTACCTTTAATGTCTTAGCAGGATTCAACGCCCGGGCCACAAATACTTCGGGATCTTCCTCCCATTCAATGATATCAATTTTTTCACCTTTAAGTTCGCTGACGATAGACTGCACCCGCGATCCTTTGGGCCCCACACAAGCTCCCACCGGGTCAACATCTTTTTCGCGGGAAGATACAGCTATTTTGGCCCGGTTTCCCGGTTCGCGCGCGATAGATTTGATCTCTACAATACCGTCAAACACCTCCGGAACCTCTAGTTCAAAAAGCCTCTTTAAAAGCCCGGGATGTGTGCGGGAAACCAGGATCTGCGGGCCCTTGGTCGTTTTTTTAACCTCAAGGACATAGATTTTTAGGCGATCTCCTTGCCGGTATACTTCCCTTGGCATCTGTTCCGCAGGAGTTAAGATGGCCTCTGTCTTTCCAAGATTGATAATGGCATTTTTATGTTCGAAGCGCTGTACAGAACCAGTAATAATATCCTCCTCGCGGTCTACATATTCTTCGTAGATCAGATCCCTTTCTGCTTCTCTGATGCGTTGAATGACAACTTGTTTGGCTGTCTGGGCCGCTATTCTTCCAAAGTTTTTGGGGGTAACTTCTACCTCCACAATATCCCCGATTTCATACCCGGGATCGCGCTTGCGGGCTTCATCCAACTGGATTTCAAATTGAGCATTGCTAACTTCATCCACAACATTAAGGCAGGTATAGATCTGTATCTGCCCGGTCTCCCGTTCGATGTTAACCTCGACATTGTGTGCAGAGTTGAAATTTCTCTTGTAAGCGGAGATCAAAGCTGCTTCTATAGCTTCAAACAAAGTTTCTTTTTTAATTCCTTTTTCTTTTTCAATGGCCTCCAGGGCTAACATGAAATCATGGTTCATTTTTTCACCCCCTGTTTTTTTTCGTAGAGGTTTGCCTTGGCGACCTCCTTATAGTCGATCCTGATCTGTTCATTTTCCCCTGTTTCTATAGTAATAAAATTATCCTGAAATTTTTTTAATACGCCTTTAAAATTTCTACGCCCATCTATTTTTTCAACAGTTCTAATCTGAACATCATGTTCCAAAAATCTCCTAAAATCCGCCTCTTTTTTCAGAGGTCTCTCCGGCCCCGGGGAAGATACCTCTAAAAAATAACGATGAGGAATGGGATCTTCTCCGTCTAAAAGCACTCCGAGGGCTCTGCTTACCTTCTCGCAATCATCCAAAGAAACTCCCCCGGGTTTATCGATAAAGATCGTCAGATGAAGCTGCTTTCCAAAGGATCCAAATTTTACATCGACCAGCTCCAGCCCCAGATCTTCTGTCACATTTTCTGCTAATTTTTCAATAATGCTGATCGTGCCTTTACCTGTTTTTCGAGGGGTACTCAAACTCGACCTCTCCTTTAAATCGTGATTCGATGGCCTCAAGAATAAAGAGTGGGTGAGGCCCACTCTTTTACATACGCTTCTCTTGGAAAAATCCCTGATTCGCATTTTATTTTATCATATCTCGTTAATGGATGCAAGGAAAAGACCGCTCTTCCCCGCTTCACGTTGCGGCACCTTTATCCCCTTGCAAACGCGCAAACCCGCAAATTTTTATGCATGTCACCTCATATACCTTTTCCTGTAGATAACCCTCTTTATTCCGGCACGTAATTGCTATATGTATTACTTAATAGAATAGGCACGCGTCAGATATTTAATGATCTCCCAATACATCTTCATCCTGGCAGCCATCCCTTTCCACACGCCCATTTTCTCCTCTTTCATTACGTGGGTCATATCGTTAAGGACAACTTCCCGGACCCTTATCGCTGCAGATTCCATAAAACGATTTAAAGCTACCTCCACGCCAAATCTGGCGATATCGAGATCGGATATTTTCTCTAAAATAGAAAATTTTATTGCCCGTTGGCCGGAGAGATAGGGCGCCATTTTTTGGGCAAGATCGGTGGCAATTCGTCCTCCCTCGAAGAGCCCTATAGTCATATCCGCCTCGTTATTGATAACCGGTTCCAAGAGGTTAAAGACATGTTTTGGAGTTAAACCTAATAGATCCGCATCTAAAAATAGGACCACATCAGCCCTGAAATTATCCAGACCCGCCTTTAAAGCCCCGCCCTTCCCTCTATTTTCCGACAATTCAACCACCTCTACGCCATAGCTTTTTGCTACGGGCACAGTGTTATCGGTAGAACCATCGCTAACCACAATAATTTGCTTAACCAAGGCAACTTCTTTTAACGGGGCTAAAACATGTCCAATAGTTTTTTCTTCATTGTAGGCCGGGATGATGACAATTGCCTCCATGAACATCCTCCGTTCGCAGTATTGTGATAACCTTGTAACTACCGGTTATAAAACAAATTCGTAGATTTAAGCGGCTGTTTTAGCTTTTGAAAAAATGCTTTTTTTTCAGCAGCTCTTTTATCTCGTGCTCCAATACAGTGATGATCTCATCGGGTGCCACTTTTTTATAAACTTGGCCCTCTTTAAAGATGATTCCAAAGTTTTTCGCGCCGGATATGCCGATATCCGCCTCCCGGGCTTCACCGGGGCCGTTTACAGGGCAGCCCATGATGGCGATCTTTAGCGGGTATTCCAGCTTCATCTTCTCAATTAATGTTTCAACCTGTTTGACCAGGGTTTCGAGGTCTATCTTGCAACGGGCACAGGTGGGGCAGGAGATAATCTCCGGCCCTAATTTTCTTAGACCCGCAGCCTGCAAGATATCGCGGGCAACATGGATCTCTTCTACCGGATCGCCCGTTAAAGAGACACGGATCGTATCCCCAATCCCATTTAATAGTAGATGCCCGATCGCCAAAGAAGATTTTATGGCTCCCCGGATGCCTCTTCCGGCTTCTGTAACGCCGAGATGCAGGGGGTAGGGGATCTGGCCGGATATCTCCTGATAGGCGGCGATGGTTAAAGGAACATCTGTCGCCTTTAAAGAGACAACGATATCTTTAAAAGAATTTTTCTCCAAAAAATCGATGCTCCGCAGAGCATCCTCGACCAGGGCCTCCGCTGTCGCCCCTTTGTATTTTAATCTTAGTTCCCGGCTGATAGACCCCGAGTTTACCCCAATACGCAGTGGTATCCCTTTTTCTGCTGCGCAGGCGGCAACCTGAAGAAGCTTTTCTTTTCCCCCGATATTACCGGGGTTAATTCTCACTTTATCCGCTCCCTCCCGTATGGAGAGAAGGGCCAACCGGAAATCAAAATGGATGTCGGCGATCAACGGTAAAGGTGTGTACTTTCTAATTGTACCCAGAGCCAGGGCCGCTTTTTCGTCCGGCACGGCAAGACGCACCAGTTCACAACCGGCATCAGAAAGCCTGCCAATCTGTTCCAAAGTTGCTTTGAGATCCGTTGTGTCTGTATTGGTCATCGATTGTATAGATACGGGGGCCTCTCCTCCGATCGTTACAGCCCCCACCTTTAACGCTAAAGATTTTCGACGCAATTCGTCACCACCCAAGATTACACTGGCAAATACTAAAACAACAGGCGGGAAATATCCTGAAAAGAGATGATAATCATCAGCAATATAAGAACAGTAAAACCGATAAAATGGATGAACCCCTCTTTTTGTGGGTCAACAGGTTTGCCCCGGATTGCCTCCCAAGCCAAAAAGATAACGCGGCTGCCGTCCAGTGCCGGAATTGGCAGAAGGTTGATCACGCCCAGGTTGACACTGATGATCGCCGCCAGGGAAAGAAGGTTGCTTAAACCGGTCCGGGCTACTTCGCCCACTACGGCCACGATCCCCACCGGGCCCGTTACATCAGCAGGGATGGTACCTGTAACCATCTGGGCCAGGCTAACCAGAATCAACTTGCCAAAAAACCAGGTATATGTGAAACCGAGGCCGATTGAAGACATAAGCATGAATCTCTTATAGAGAGGAGCAATGCCGATCAAACCGCGTCCTTCCTCCTCTGCCGGCACGACGGTAAAAGAAATTTTCTGATCATCTCGCTGCACGATAAGCGAGATCTCTTTTTCCGGGCTGGCGTGGATCTGCTGGATTACCGCCTCCCAGTTATCTGTGGGAGAACCTCCGATAGATAAAATTGTATCGCCGGGCAGTAGGCCTGCTTGCTCGGCCCTACTGCCGGGCAAAACCTCCCCAATCTGGGCCCATTGCGTCTGTGGAACCCCTAAAAATAAAAAATAGACGAGAGAAAAAAGAACCACGCCCAGCAAGAAATTCATCAGGGAACCGGCGATGATTACAAGAAAGCGGGAGAGAAGGGGTTTTTGTTGAAAATTCCCCTTTTCTTGCGCTTCCGCCTGCTCTTCCCCCAATCCCAACATCCGGCAAAATCCACCGAGGGGAAACAAACGGAAAGAATAATGTGTTCCCTTACTCTCCCAACTTAACAGCTCTTTGCCAAAGCCAATCGCAAACTCCAGAACGCGCACGCCTGTCAATCTCGCTGCAGCAAAATGGCCAAATTCATGCACAAAAATCAAGAGACCGAAGATAATAATGGAGGCAATTATTGTCTGCATGTTAAATTAGGCTCCTTTTCTTTTGCAGGATTTTTTTGGCATTTTCTCTGCCCCAAGCATCAGCACCGACGATATCCTCCAGGGTCGGCTTTGCCTTGGAACGGTGTCTAACCATCACTGCTTTTAAGAGGGCGGGTATGCACAAAAAAGGTAACTGCCCCTCCATAAATTTTTCTACGGCGATCTCATTGGCTGCATTTAAAACGGCGGGCATCGTTCCGCCTTCCTCTCCAGCCTGATAAGCATAGCGCAAGCATGGAAAAGTTTCCAGATCGGGAGGGGCGAAATTCAGCCTGCTTTCTTTTTTCCACTGCAGGCGGGTTAAAGCGTTGGCCCATCTCTCCGGATAGCTAAGGGCATACTGTATGGGATGGAGCATACTGGGGGGCCCCATCTGGGCTATAGTGGAACCATCAATATATTCTACCAGGGAATGAACGATGCTTTGCGGGTGGATAACCACATCGATCTGTGACAACTGCAGGTCAAAAAGCCAACGGGCTTCCAATACCTCGAAGCCTTTGTTCATCAAGGTTGCAGAATCTATGGTGATTTTAGCCCCCATCTCCCAATTGGGGTGCTTTAGGGCCTGCTCCGGTTGAACTGCAGCCAACTCCTTTTTCCCCCACCCGAAGAAAGGACCACCGGATGCCGTTAAAACTATCCTCTCCACTTCTTTTGCGTCCCCGGCCTGCAGACACTGGAAGATCGCCGAATGTTCGCTGTCTACCGGCCGGATTACCTTATTTCTTAAACGGGCCTCCGCCATTATCAATTCGCCGCCTACCACAAGAGCCTCCTTATTGGCCAAGGCAATCTCCTTATCAGCCTGCAGAGCAGTAAAGGTAGGTTTAAACCCACTAAACCCCACTAGGGCAACGACGACCATCTCCGCTTCGGGTTGTGCAGCCAGGGTGTTTAAACCTTCTTCGCCGGCCAGAATTTCTGTGTGTAAGCCGGCAATGCGTTTTTTTAACGCAGAAGCTTTGTCTTCCTGCCAAACGGCGGCGGCCAAGGGTTTATGCTTTCTAATCTGTTTTTCCAAAAGTTCAATATTATTTTTTGCAGATAGACCCATAACCTTCAGTTTATCCGGAAATTGTTCTACTACTTCCAAGGTTTGTCTCCCTATGGAGCCGGTAGAACCTAGAATTACAATCTTCTTAACCATAAAATACCCTCACATCATCTTAATTATAACAAATCTGGAAACAAAATAAACTAGATCATACGATGGATAAAAATGTAGAAGATCGGCGCGGCAAATAATAGGCTGTCAAAACGATCTAATATCCCGCCGTGGCCGGGTAGAAGATCCCCTGTATCTTTAACATTTACACTTCTTTTTAAAACAGATTGATTGAGATCGCCCAGCATCCCGATCGAACCAACCAGCAAACCGAGCATGGCTCCAATGTACAGGTTTAAAAAATCGAGGGGAAAAAACCAGGCCCCCAGCACGCCGGCCACAGTGCTTCCAAGCAGACCGCCTATGGTGCCTTCCCATGTTTTTTGGGGACTGATGCGGGGGGCCAAAGGATTTTTCCCCAGTGTTTTGCCGGTGAAGAAAGCAGATACATCTGCAGACCAAACTAGGATGAGCAGAAAGATGGTGAGGTAAAATCCCGCGGGCAACAGTCTGATGGCAATCAGAAAACCAGACAGGCCACCGGTATAGAAAACCCCCCAGAAAGAGAGAGCAGCCTCCCAGTACTTAACTTTTGTAAAGAAAAATACTGGGAAAAGGGCAAATGTAATGAAGATAAAAACCCAAAGTGTAAGAATCAAAGTGGAATTGGCCTTATGAACGGCCAGCAGGGCCAGGGGTAAAAATAGATAGCCGGCCAATTGGGTGGGTTTCCAGCCGCCGATCTTCATCATAGAAAAATATTCTTTTAAACCAAGAATGCCGACCACCAAAATGATGAGGCTGTACCAATACCCCCCTACATAAGCAAGAAAAAAGAGCAGCGGTATACCCACTAAAGCGGTCCCTATTCTTTCCCGCAACATAATCATCACACCGCCCGTCCGGTTTAGAACTTAATATCACCAAATCTTCTTTCCCGTATCTGGTAATCCAGTATTGCCTGCAGAAAATTTTCTCTTTGAAAGTCTGGCCAAAGGATTTCTGTAAACCACAGCTCCGTATAGGCAAGTTGCCAAAGCAAAAAGTTGCTGATGCGCAGTTCACCGCTGGGTCGAATTAGTAGATCCGGATCTGGTATATCTCCGTTGTAGAGGTATCCAGTAAAAAGCTCTTCTGTAATATCCTCAATATTTAAACAGTCCGCGCGCACTTCAGCACAAATTTTCTTTACCGCGGAGATGATCTCCTTGCGTCCACCGTAATTAAACGCAAAATTCAGGATCATCCCTGTATTATTTTGGGTTGCCTCCAAGGCTTCGTTAATTGCCATCCGTGTCCCTTCCGGAAGATCCGACAGTTCTCCTGTGACCCTGACGATAATATTTTTTTCCATGAGCGATGGAAGTTCTCTATGGAGATATTTTTCCGGTAGATACATTAAAAACTTCACTTCGAAGGGGGGCCTCTTCCAGTTTTCCGTAGAGAAAGCATAAAGGGTGATTATTTTGATCCCAATGCTTTGTGCACAATCCACGATCGCCCGTAATGTATCTATCCCGGCCCGGTGTCCTGCAATGCGTGGCAAGCCTCTTTTTTGGGCCCAACGACCGTTTCCATCCATAATGATGGCAACGTGCCGGGGAAGCCCCCTTAAGGAGATAAGTTCGATCAGCTCTTCTTCTCTTTGTTTTTCACCCAAAGTTATCACCCGATATCTATAAATAAGCCCCCTCGGGGGGGGTAAAGGGTAAGCGTTACGATTGGATGTAAGCAGTTTCCCTGGCAATAGTAAGTTCCAAAATGTTGCCTGCCTGTAAAGTTTGTTTCAACACCCGATAGATGGTTGCCTCGCCCCGATCTTTCTCCGCAACTATACTTTCTGTTCGATACGAAGGGGAGATCTTCTTGATAGAATATTTTATGCAGTTTTTTGTCAATATGGCGACTGCCTCTTCCAAGCGATAAGCTGTTATCTCCGGTATTGTATTTTCCATTGTTCGTCTGCCTAAAAGCAGAAATTAGACCTCCATGATCTCTTTTTCTTTTGCGGCCAGGAGTTGATCGATTGCTTCGATCTGCTTATTTGTTAAATCCTGAACTTTTCCCTGTGAAGTGTGCAGATTGTCTTCGGAGATATCCCCCTTTTTTTCCTGTGATTTCAACAGATCATTGGCTTCGCGGCGGATATTTCTGATCGCTACCCGGGCCTCTTCCGCCTTTTTGCGAATGGTCCTCACCAGTTCTTTTCTTCTCTCCTCTGTAAGCTGTGGTATAACCAACCGGATGACATTGCTATCGCTTTGGGGGTTTAAACCAAGATCGGATTTTAAAATTGCTTTCTCTATCTCCCCGATGGCATTCTTATCCCAGGGTTGAATTACTAAAAGACGTGGTTCCGGCGCTGAAATAGTAGCCAGTTGGTTAAGAGGTGTCGGTGTATCATAGTAATTAACATTTATTTTGTCCAGCAGGGAAGGAACAGCACGTCCAGCTCTTAGGGTACCCAGTTCCTTGTCGAAAACTTCCACGCTTTTGGCCATCTTTTCTTCTGTCGTCTTAAAAATTTTAGTCATTTGTTTCCCCCCTAACAATTGTTCCAAGCTTTTCTCCCATGATCACCCTTTTAATGTTTCCCGAACTGTCCAGGCCAAAAACGACGATGTTGATCTCATTGTCCATACATAGAGAAGCCGCTGTAGAATCCATAACGCCCAACCCTTTGTTAATTACATCGATATAACTTAATTCGGTAAATTTTTGTGCCTCTGGATTTAAAAGTGGATCCATATTGTAGACAGCGTCCACCTTTCCTTTGGCCAATAGGATTATCTCTGCTTCAATTTCAGCTGCTCGCAAAGCAGCAGCAGTATCGGTGGAAAAATAGGGGTTGCCGGTACCCCCGGCAAAAATCACAACCCGGCCCTTCTCTAAATGCCTGATTGCACGCCGCCGGATATAAGGTTCGGCTACTTCCCGCATTTCAATTGCTGTTTGTACCCGGGTATCAACGGCAAGCCTTTCCAAAGCATCCTGCAGGGCCAAAGCATTGATCACCGTAGCCAGCATACCCATATAATCGGCAGAAGCACGATCCATACCTCTTTCACCGGCATGAGCCCCCCGCCAGATATTGCCGCCCCCGACGACTACGGCCATCTCAACATTGAACTGTTGCACTTCTTTGATCTGTTCCGCAATGTTTTTTATAACATAATGATCGATGCCATAACCTCTTTCACCGGCCAGGGCTTCCCCGCTTAATTTTAAAATCACACGCCGATAAACGGGCAAAGTCATCTCAAAACCCCCAATAAATTGAATAATTGCCTCCGTATTATGCCCGTAATACCCCTCCTTAACGTGAAAAACACAATCAAATATAATCTATTCACCGATGAGGTCTGAAAATCCTGCCCGACCTGGATAATTAGTGTAGAATTGTCATCATCTCTAGCAATAAATTCGTTGCTTTCTCTGCAAAAGCTGTATCATTGATGTGCGCATCGATCTCGATGATCTCTACCAGTCTATTTTTCAAACCTTTCTTAATATTTTCAGTAAACACCCTGGCGGCATCCGCCACATGAAAGGGTTTGCCTACCGGATCCATGCTGGAAAACCCCCGAAGCGGTACAAGCACCACTGCAGTTTCTTTTGCCCGGTTGAGCCTCTCTGCCATCAGGTGGGCCACCTCTTCTTTTTCTTCCGCCGAACTTTGTACAAGGCAGACCAGGGGGTTGTGCATATGAGTTTTTCTACCCTGCAGGTGTGGGGGTAGGGTATCTCTTTGGCCGGCCCAGGTAAAAAAATCGAGGCCCCCGGGAGCAACTACCTGGGGGATCCCTGTTTCAGTAGCCGCGGTAATCTTATCTTCCCCGCCGCCGACAGCACCGTTACAAACATAATTTACGAGTTCATAGATGGAGAGATCCAGAAGGCCATGGATGTAGCCCTGCCTGATTAACTTTTCACAAGCATTTGTTCCCATGGCGTGAAAAACTACCGGTTCGTAGCCCCCTTTTGCCAACAGTTTCTGGCAGAGATCGGCATAGTAATGTACACCAAGGGTGGTAACAGCAACGATCTGCTTATCCTTTGTTCCCCATTTTTTCTGTTCTTCTACCATGCCGCAGATTGCCCCGGCGGCTCTCTCCAGCACCATCCTGGTGATATAATTTAGACCCCACAGATCGCTTACCGTCTGCATCATAGTTTGATCGATGCTTACAGATTCGGGATGAACCATGGATGTAAAAGCTATGGAAGAAAGCATTAGTTTGGGTATATCCATCGGCAGGGGCCGCATTATGCCCAGGCCGAGGGAGGTCCCCATCGTTCCTCCAAAGGCGATGATCCCGTCCATTTTTCCTTCAGAATGAAGATCGTTTAAAATGGCAGATACTCCCCGCACCATGCACGCCATGGCCTCGCCCTCACTACCTAGGTTTTGAATCTCCTCGATCCTTGATCCGGCAGCCTTGGCCACCTCCTCGTTGGTAATTTCGGGCTTGAACGCCGGTTCCCCCAATATGCCCGCATCGATAACAAAGGCCCGGTGGCCTCTTTTGTTTATCAGATCCTTGAGATATGCCGCTTCAGCGCTTTTGGTGTCTAAGGTGGCCACCAGAATGATATTTTTTTCTTTCCCCCCCATTTTTATCAAACCTCGCTTTAAGATGATTTTTTAAAAGAGAGAATTACCTGCAAACGGGGAATATTCCTACAATTTTAGCCATTGTACGCCCCCATCCATTATCAACCAACTACTACCACCGGGGACTACTCTACTAGTAGTAGATAATAATAAAGAGGCTGTCCTCCGTATTGCAACTCTATCTCCAGTTGCGGATATCTTAGGTGCAACTCTTTCACCAGCTTTTGAGCCTCATCCACAGGCACTTCTTGTCCATAAAAGAGGGATAAGATCTCATCTTCTGCAGCGATGATCTTGCCAACCAGAGCAATTGCTGCTTCCTTCAGCGTTTTTTTACCAACCAGCAGCCGTCCATCGCTTAAACCGATAATATTCCCTTTTTCAACCCGGATATTATCAATTGCGGCTCTTCGCGTGGCATAAGTTATCTCCCCGCTTTTTACCTGTCCGGCCCGCCTGCACATACTGGCATAGTTCTCCTGTAATGTTTTTTTTCTGTTTAGGGCTAAAAGTGCGGCCAAACCCTGGGGAATGCTGTTGGTATCCACCACCATTATCTCTTTTTCGATCAGTTCCGCCGCCTGTTCGGCAGAGAGTTTGATATTGCTATTATTGGGCAGAACTATGATTTTCTCCGCCGGGATCTGCATGATGGCTTCAGCAATATCTTTTACTGCCGGGTTCATGCTTTGTCCTCCGGAGACCACCTTATCGGCACCCAGGCTGATAAAGATATCCTCCAGGCCTTTGCCGGAGGATACGGTAACCACGCCCATGTCCCCAGGCAATCTCCGTTCTTCTACAGAAGGTTTTGCCCCGGGGATCTTCTTAACCTTCGATTCCCCGCCCCCCTCCGGGGCTCCATCCTGCCGGGTTTCCTGGTATTGATCGATCATGTTGTCAATTTTTATATCATGGATGGTTCCGTAAATTAAACAGGTTTCAAGCACCGTCCCCGGGTGGGCAGTATGGATATGAACCTTAACGATAGGGCTGCCCCCGGCAACGATTAGGGAATCGCCCCATCTCTCCAAGGCGCGGCGGATTTCATGAACTGTCAGACACTCACCTTTAATCAACATTTCAGTGCAATATGGATAGTCGGGGTTAAACTCTTCATCGTGAACAATCGCCTGTTTTTTTTCACCTGTAGAAACCGGATCTCTAACATGCAGCATCGTCCTGCGATCCGGATAGGCTGCATCCTGTTCCCGGCCGGCTTTCTTCAACATGCTCTGCAGGCAACCCTCCAGAAATACTATCAGCCCCAACCCTCCGGCATCGACTACACCGGCTTCTTTTAAGACGGGCAACAGTTCCGGGGTCTGTTCAAGGGCTTTCCGGCCACTGTCGATGGCAACGCGCAACAGATCTATAAAACTTAAAGAAGTTTGCAGGGCTTCCCTGCTCCCCTTGGCAATCTCACGGGCTACGGTCAGAATAGTACCCTCCACCGGCTTAGAGACTGCATTATAGGCGTGGACAATGCCATACTGAAAGGCTCTGCCCATCTCTGACAGATCTGCCACTTCTTTCCCGGAGAGCCCCCTGGCAATGCCCCTGAACAGCTGAGCCAAGATCACACCGGAATTACCCCTGGCTCCCAAAAGAGAGCTCTGGGCGGTAACCTGTGCCACTTCGCCGATTGGCAGGGATTCGATCTTCTGCAGTTCCCCTGCCGCGGCCTTCATCGTCAGGCTCATGTTCGTACCGGTATCCCCATCAGGCACCGGAAATACGTTCAATTCATTTATAGATTCCTTGTGTGCATCAAAATAGCGGCTTGCTTCGAGGATCATAGACCGCAGATCGTCACCGCGGAGAAAAACAATGTCATCATCTATTTGTTTCATTTCAGGTTGCACTCCCAATTATGCCTTCAGTTGGTATGTTTGATGAAAACCAAACCTACCACCGGCCCCACATGTGTGGCAATGACCGGGCTAAGTTCATAGATCTTAATGGGCTGATCCGGCAGACGTTTTCGAACCAACTCTTTGAGCATCCGAGTACTCTCTTCTGCTTCTGCCGTTAAAATTGCCACTTGCAGTCCTGCGCTTGCCGGCGGTAATTCGTCTGCCAGCCTATGCAGCGCTTTTTTCATGGTGCGCACTTTCTCGTATACTTCTATCTTCCCTTCTGAAAAAAACAAAATAGGTTTGATCTGTAAAATAGTGCCCAAAAGAGCCTGGGCACCGCCGATACGCCCGCCTTTCTTTAGATAATGCAGCGATTCCGGCACAAAGAGCACCTGCAACTTGTTTTTCAGATCTTCCAGAAGGGCCACTATTTTCTCCCGGGCCTTTCCCTCTTCTGCAGCTTGTGCTGCCGCAGATACCAGAAAAGCAAGGCCGCCGGAGGTCGAAAGCGAATCGATGATGGAGATGCGCGAGGGGTCGACCATTTTTGCGGCAGTTTTAGCGCTTTCCACCGTTCCACTGATACCTGAAGAGATAAGGATGGCAATGATCTCCTTACCCTCTTCAATTGATTCCTTAAAAATCCGGGCAAAATCTCCCGGCGAAGGTTGTGAGGTAGAAGGTATTGTGGATGATTTTTTTAACTTATCGAAAAAGGCGGCACTATCGATAGTTCCATCTAAAATTGATTCCCCGGTAAAATTTACATGAAGGGGAACCACCTCTATGTCGTATCTCTCCAAAACATCCTTTTCCAGAAAAGCTGTGGAATCCGTTACGATTTTAATTTGGCTCATTCTTTTCCCCCAAATTTGAATAAAAAAACTGCAGCCTGATAAGACTGTATTATTACCTATGTAAAGGAAAGAAGAGATATGAAAATATTCTCTAAGAGCTTATCATTCGTCGTACCCGGGGGAAAACCCTTCTATTTTTTTCAAATTCCCCCGGAGCAGCAAGTAGGCGTATCAGGTAGCAGGGTCTGGCCTTTCATCCAATTATTTATTTTCTACTATTGCCTGTGTTGTACAATGCCCCGGTGTTTCTACTAGTTATGCTCTCTTTTCCTGTAGACCATGCCCTGGAAGGTGGCGATCAACTCATCACGCTCATTCGTAATATCTATCTTATAATTTGCCAACCTGGGGCTAAAGGAGATCTCTTGCCCGGTAGCGATCAGAGTTCCCGCTTCCGCTGCTTGAAAATAAGAGATATTGGCGTTGATGGCCAAAGCAATGTTACCATGTGAATTGGAAGCCATGGCAAAAACCAGATCCGCCAACGCGAAAAGGGCCGCGCCATGAACAATGCCTACGCTGTTTAAGTGGTGGCTTTTAATCTCCATTTTGGCCTTTGCTCTACCCGGTGACATCTCTAAAAGTTCAATGCCGACATGCCGTGCAAACTGATCGTTGTCTAAAAAATTTTTCCATTTTTCCTCATTTAACATCTGCATCCCCCCTTATAATATGTTCAGGATTTTTAAATTATTTTTCACAGGGTTCTTTTTTTACCTGTTTAAAAACGGGCCGGTTACTATTAGGAGTTAACCGGCCCGCAAGGTAAAAACTAGATAGCAAGTAAGGTGATTCCACCGCAAAAATTGTAAAGATATAAACCTTCCTCCATCTATTTCTTTAAATTGGAAAGATATTTTCATTTATATTGCAAAATAGGTGCTAAAACCCCGGCTCCAGCGTTTTTTAATCCCTTAAATTGGAATAAACTAGGTCCCCTATCGAATTAAAAAATAGACTTTTTGCAGTGGAATCAAAATTATCTGCCTAGAAATCGGGCACCAAGATCACTCTCTTAAGTAGTTTGCCAGAATGGGATTCTTTGAAAGCCTGTTCAATCTGGCTCATCGGACGCAGTTCTACAAGGGGCGATACCTTGATTTTATCTTGCATAACCATCTCCAAAACCTCCGGATAGTATCCGGGCAGGCAACCCCAGGTACCGATAACTTCAGCGTCGAAGGCCATCAGCCGGGAAAACATGTATTCTACCCTATGCATACCATAGCCGACAACGAGCATTTTACCGATAAAGGAAAGAATCTCCAGGCTGATCTCTTGGCCGGCTTTCGAACCGGAACATTCGAATATCTTCCAGCCGTAGTTGGGAAGGCCCTTTTCCTTACAATAGGCCCTAAAATCGTTTCGGATATCTTTGGAGCTCTTGTCCAAAGTACTAATAGCATGGGTTGCTCCATATTCCAGGGAGCGCTCTAATTTTTCTTTGTTCCGGGCTATGCTGATCACTTCTTTGGCCCCCATGGCCGCAGCAATCTGTGTCATGTAGACGCCGATGCCACCGGTTGCCCCAGTAATAAGAACCAGGTCGCCTTCCTGTATATCGGCCCTTTTTGCAGCCTGATAGGGAGAGGTGATAGCATCCGCCACTACTGAAAGATGTTCCAGCGGCATATCCCCACGATCTTCAATTATGCAGAGATCCTCGGAAGGCACCGGAATATGGCTGGAAAAACCGCCATAGATGCCCATGCTGTTACCCGGCATTTTCTGGGCCAGGCAGCGGTTGCCCCGCCCCATCTTGCAGATTTCACATTTGTTACAGGGCATTACAGCGGGAACGATGACTTCCTTGCCCAGTAGATTTTCTACGCCGGCTACAACCTTGCCGCTGATCTCATGTCCCAGCGTCAGCGGAGGCTTGTTAACCGTAGGAACCCCATCATAAAAATAGCCTACGTCTGTATGACATACGCCACAACCGGCCACCTCTACCAAAACTTCTCCCTCTTTTAATTCCGGCACATCAATGCTGGTTTTAGCCAGTTTGCCGGGTTCAACCATCTGCCAGGTTTGAATTTTTTCCGGTACGCCCATCTAAATTAAACCTCCTCAAAATAATTGCTGATTATTAAAATGCCCCCTATTTTCCTTGCCACTTTGGAGATCGTTTTTCCATAAAAGCCTGCAGACCTTCCACAGCATCTTTGGTCTGCATAAGTTCTTCCAGATAGATATGGTCGATAGCCTTTAAGCCATCGGCAAAACTTTTCCTTTCCCCGGCCAATGCTGCTTTTTTGGTCAAGGCCAGGACTACCGGACTCAGTGAAGTAAACTTCTTTAAAAATTCATCCACATTTTGTTCAAAATCGTCTACAGGGAAAACTGCATTAATCAGTCCCATCTCTTTAGCTTCCGCTGCCGTAAACGTATCGCCACTTAAAAGTATCTCCATGGCCAGGGGCCGGGAAGTGAGACGAGGCAGTGCGTAGCAGGCAATGGGGGGCAAAACGCCTACTTGTATCTCCGGCTGGCCGAATCTGGCCTTTTCTGAAGCTACAATCATATCACAGAAAAGGACCACCTCATAACCACCACCGAGGGCAACTCCATTTATTACCCCGATAATTGGTTTTTCCAACGCAGCCATGGACAAAAACAAACGATCAAAAACATCGATCATGGAACCAACTTTGTCCGGAGTATGATCGGCGACATCCACACCGGCGGAAAAAGCTTTGCCTTCGGCATCGACGACCACTACGTTGCCGGATTCTTCCTGCGCCCACTGGAAGGCTTTGACCATCTCCTCCATCATGTCGATGGTGAGAACATTCAGGGGGGGGCGGTTTAAGGTGATGCCGACAACGCCTTCTTCATTCCTTACTTTAAGAAATTTGTAAGGCATATTTTCCCTCCTTTCCTTCGATGACAAGCAGTGTAACCCATATTGCTTCTTCCAAAGATACAGCGATTGTACTTCAATCCTCAAAACCCCTGTTTACTGTGCTCAACTGTATAACTTGTGCAACACTTCTTTAATTTTAATAAAATAGAGAAAAGAAAAAAACCGCTAAAAAGCATGGAAGTAAGGTTAAAAAAGAGTGAATTAAGGGTTAACACTTTCGGGCCAGGCAAGCGCCCCGTTTTTATGAACTATTGTTTTCTAAGTTTCGCGAAAAATTTATTTACATTATCCGCGTATTCTTCTGCCCCCATTACTTCGTTGGAGATCATCTGCATCGTTACCGTGGAGATGCTGCCATCTTCAGCAAATTCCCGTCCTGCTGCTGTCACTACTTTATATTTATCATCATAAAGGCCATCACCGGCAAAACCCAGGGCACTGGCCGGCACGAGTACTGCGCCGGCATTTCGCCAAGCAAAATTCCGGCAGAAGGCATCAAAGTGCCGGCGCATGTGATCAAAATTATCTCTCTCCGAAAATCCGCAGGTAGCGATCAGGACAGCCGCCTGTTTTCTGGGTTTGAATCTCTTATGACGACAATGGCCTTCGTCATCGAGGGTAATGAAGGGATCCAGAAAAGCAAAACATCTGTCCAACACGGTTTTAATCTGCGCGCTAAACCCATCAATATAGACCGGGCTGGCCCAAATTATGGCGTCGGCCTCTTCAATCTCTGCCTTCAAAAAAGCGGTCATATCATCTTTGATTACGCACTGACCCGGCGTTTTAAACCAACAGTTCATGCACCCCCGGCAATAGTTGATCTTCAACCGGTGCAGATGGTGTTTTCTATATTCCGCTGGATTCATACCTTCAATGAATAGATCGAGAATTTTTTCTGTAAAAGATCTCTGTTTTGGCTGTCCGGACCGGGGGGATCCGGAGAGAGCAACTATTTTTTTCATTTGAGCCTGCTCCTCATCCTAAGATTGTAGTGGGACGTTTAATTATTTATCTACCCTTAAAATCCGGTCTGCGCTTCTCTAAAAGGGCATCGATTCCCTCCCGGCGATCCTCGGTGTTGAAAGAAAGCATAAAGCTCTCTATCTCAAACTGTGTGGCCGAAGGAAGATCGAGATTTTGTCCCATATTGATCGTCTTCTTGAGCACCTGCATGGCAACAGGCGCTTTAGAAGCCAGTTTTTGGGCCAACTTTTCTGCCTCTGCCATCAATTCGGCTTCCGGAAAAACCTCATTTACAAGGCCGTATTCCAGGGCTGTACCGGCGTCGATCATATCCCCCAAAAGAAGCATCTCTTTGGCACGGGCGAGGCCAATCAACCTTGGTAGACGCTGTGATCCTCCTCCCCCGGGGATAATGCCCAGGTTAATTTCGGGCTGGCCGAACCTGGCATTTTCCCCGGCCAAGCGGAAATCACAGGTTAGGGCCAGTTCACAGCCGCCTCCCAACGCCAAGCCGCTGATTACGGCGATGGTGGGTTTATTAAGATTTTCAATTTTATTTAAACTGGAGCGCGATTGCAAGCAGAATTCATACATCTGCAGTGAAGAAAAATCCTTGATCTCTGCAATATCGATACCTGTACAGAAAGCCTTTCCGCCGGAGGCGTTAAAAATTACTGCTTTTAGGGTAGGATCGGATTCTATCCCCGACAATATTTCTCCCAACTGCTGAAAAGCTTCACTGTTTAAAGGGTTCATCGGCGGACGATTCAGGGTAATTACCGCAAAATTATCGCGCTTTTCCCACAGAACTAGTTCGGCAGACACGTTACCACTCCTCTTTGCTTTTATGATTAATTATTGTAATCGTACCAGCCGGCACCGGTTTTTCTGCCCAGGCGCCCTGCCCTAATCAGCGCTTTAAGGGATTGGGGTGGATTCCAGCGGGCATCTTTAAATTCCTCGTAGAAATATTCGGCGACAAAGTAGCCGATATCAATTCCGGCAAAATCATGCAATTCAAACGGCCCCATGGGATAGTTAAGACCTAATTTTACCGCTGTATCGATGTCTTCGGGGCTGGCTACACCCTCTTCCACCAGGCGGATCGATTCGAGGTAGTGTGCCATCATCACCCTGTTTACGATGAATCCAGGGGAATCCTTCTTCACTTCCACCGTTGTCTTGCCCATTTTTTTTGCCACCGCGGAGACAACCTCGATCGTTTCATCGCTGGTAAAATAACCGCGGATCACCTCTACCAGCTTCATAAGAGGCGGAGGGTTGAAAAAGTGCATGCCGGCTACGCGTTCCGGCCTTTTTGTGGCGCCTGCCAATAATGTTATGGGCATGGATGATGTATTTGAAGCCAGAAAAGCCTCCGGTTTACAGATAGTATCGAGCTCGCCAAATATTTTTTTCTTAAGATCCAGATCTTCTATAACCACCTCGATGACCAGATCGACATCGCTGAAATCACGTATATCCGTGCTGCGGGTAAGGCGACTTAAGATTTCGTTTTTTTCTTCTTCTGTCATCCTCCCTTTTTCTTGGCTGCGCTTGAAGAATGCCTTCATGCGGTCAAGCGCCTTATCCACCAGGGGCATCTCAATGTCGTTTAGGATGACTTCAAATCCGGATTGGGCCGCAACCTGGGCAATACCTCCCCCCATGGTTCCTGCACCAATGACACCGATCTTTGAAACCGTCATGATGATATGGGCCTCCTTTTAATGTTATAATTTACAAATATCCCCCAAGCAGGTATTCAGCAAAACTCCGGTAAAGGGCCAACCCTTTACCGGAGCCGATAATTAATCTTCTTTTTCGAAGGCAAAAAAGACTCTTTCTTGTTTGATAATCTCACCTTTTCTCCCATCTACGGGTAGCGGATCGATGGGGAATACAGCCAGCTTGACGCGATCACCGGGCTTCAGCTCGCCAGCCTGGCAATTAATAACTCGTGCAAAATAAGTTAGCTCCCCGTCCAGATCTATCAGGGCATGGATGAGCGGGTCATCAAAGCCGATCGGAACACCTCTAACCTCTTCGGTGACAACCTTTACAGTCCCCCCTGTCGGTAGATCCACCCAATCGAGATTTTCGGACAGGCATTCCTCACAGATTATTCTCGGTGGGAAAGAGCGGGTACCACAATCCTTACATTTTGTCGTGGTAAAACGGCCTTCCCGTAGATAATCATAGAATTTGTAGATCATATTGAATTCCTTGCTTTGCAAAGGGTACATATCCATAGTTGCGGCATATTTACCATCTAAAATCGATATACCTTCCACTAGATATCCCTCCCGTAGATAATTACCGTATGAGCAGCAATAAATCCGCTGAGGTTATGGGTAAGCGCTGTTCTTGCCCCTTCAACTTGTTTTACTGCCTCCCCTTGTAGCTGCTTCATGATCTCTATGCCCTGCCTGATACCCGTTCCACCAAAGGGGTGGCCACAGCTTAGAAGCCCGCCATCGGTATTTACGGGAACAGTGCCACCAATATCAGAGTGGCCTTCCTCTATAAAATGTCCTCCCTCGCCCTTCTCACAGAATCCCAAGTCTTCGTACTCGATGATCTCCGAGATCGTAAAACAATCGTGCGTCTGCGCCACATCTATATCGGAAGGTTGTACCCCGGCTTTGGTATAAGCCTGCTTGGCTGCAATCTTCAGGGCTTCCCAGGTCGTCCAACTGGGCATATTGGCCGACATATTATTAAGCGTAGCCTGCCCCGAGCCTTTAACATAGACCAGAGGTTTATCCGTGTAATATTTTGCCTTCTCTTCGCTGGCCAGGATTACAGCGGCGGCTCCGTCTGTAATCGGGCAGCAATCGTACAATTTCAAAGGAGGTACGATCGCCCTGGCGTTTAAGGCTTCTTCCAACGTAACCTCTTGTTGAAATTGCCCCTTGGGATTGCTAAGCCCGTTGCGCCTGTTTTTTACAGAAACCATGGCAAGTTGCTCTTCCGTGGTACCATATTTCTGCATATGCTGTTGGGCAACCATGGAAAACGCCGGTGGCGGCAGGCCTAAGCCCTGGGTACCATCCCAATCATGATCAACTGAAGCTAATTCGCTGTACTGTACTTCCCAGCGTTGAGGAGTGTAAAGCATCTCCCCGCCGATAACCATGATCACATCGGCAATGCCGGCCTTGATCAGGCCGTAGGCTAAAATAATGCCCGAACTCCCGCTGGCACAGAGCAGTTCTACCCGGGCACAGATGTTTTGTGGTTTAATACCCAGGTATTCTGCGATTACCGGTGCCAGATGGGTCTGAAAAGAACATCTTTCCGTATAAGCTGAAGCTACGAGCAAACCGTCGACATCTTTGTTGCTAAGGGCCGGAATGTTATCAAAACAGGCTTTCCCGGCTTCCTGGAAGAGATCGCGCTGGGTAGCCTGTCGAACCCCCCAGTGTGACATCCCGCCAGCAATGAGACATACATTTCTTGCCATTTACAGACCTCCTGTTACATAAAAAGTCTTAGGTTGCAGAGAACGCTTTAACAAACACCGTGATTAACGGTTCTTTGGTTCCTAACCTTTCAATTTGTGTACAAATTATATTGGATTAAAAGCCAGACTAATAAACCTCCCTTCAAAAGTATATATCTGCATTTTTGTTGTTTCAGATGCCCTTTATTTGCAAGTATATTTTCACTATTAAAAAGTTTCGCCAAATAGGCTGCTATTTCCTGCCTATTGTATAAAAATTAATTAAACTGTGTCTATGCACACGACAATCCCTAAAACCATTCCTTTATTCTCCTGCCTTACATTTTTTATGCCCGGAATAATATTGGTTTTTAACCAGGCCCCTATTATGGGTTATAGTATTGCAGTTTAAAAAAAATCCTTTTGACCCTGCTTTCTCTGAATACAGATGTTGATGACGTTTTATAAGTTTCGTGATTCTGGATCGTATTTTAATCGTATTTTATTTCTTCAACCTTACCCCCGCGTTCAATTCTGCTGGTATAGTAACGCGAATAGATTGCTCCAACCGGATTATGGGCCAGCAAGCGATCCTTGACGATTAATGTCGTTACCGGTGCATGAGAGTATTTGGTGAAAAGAATGTCGTGGCCGAGGCAGAGCCCCGCAATAATATTTAGTTCTGTATGCTCATCTTCAAGAACTTTGGCCTGCATGAGCGGATTGCAGATAATTTCTTGTTTATGAGGATCCCTTTTTTTAAGGCCTAAATCTTCCTTAGGTACGCCGCAAATTCTGCAACAGACGCTTGAAACAGTAAAATATTTCCGGAGCAGGGTACAGAGAATCCGGGCTTCTTTCTCCAAACCAAGGCAGAAAACCACCCCCAAATGTTTATAGTTCATCCCCCGGCAAAATATAATCAGTTCCTCCAATCTCGATTTTTGAAAATAAAAATCTACTTCGATTGCTGCCGCAACCTGCATAATTTTTTGATCTTCGGGTGAACTGTACATATTTTGCACGACGTTGTCTCTCTCTCCCAAACAATCTCTACCTTGTTTACATGCTTTATCCGTACAAAGATCGCATCTCATTTTAACACCTTTCTTCCCCGTTGCAGCACCAGTAAAATCCATTCCGGGCCCCTTAGGCATTTTAAACAATTCATCCGATAGCACGTCTACTTCTTGGCAAATTTGGCCCGGAGCTCCTTTTTAACAATCTTGCCGGCAGCATTTTTAGGCAATTCGGGCACGATTTCAATCGATTTTGGTGTTTTATAACCCGCGATGCGTTGTTTACAGAATGCAATTATCTCCTCTTCATCAATAGTTTGACCTTTTTTCGGTGCCAGAACAGCGTGGACCTTTTCAACCCAATAAGGATCGGGTATGCCTATTACAGCAGCTTCGTGCACCGCCGGATGCTGGTACAATACCTCCTCTACCTCCCGGGGGAATACATTCTCTCCGCCGGTTATGATCATATCTTTTTTGCGATCAGCAATATAGATATAACCATTCTCATCATAGTACCCCATATCCCCGGTATGTAACCAGCCATCAATAATCGTATCCTTTGTATCTTCCGGTTTTTTCCAGTAGCCAACCATGATATGTCTACTTTTAACAATAATCTCCCCTACGTAACCTCTTGCACAATCATTTCCATCCTCATCGACGATCCTCACCTGTACACCGATATCAGGTTTGCCCGCTGATAATAGATGCTTCTGATCTGCCCCCGGTATATTGACCACCATGTGATCTTCTTTCGGCATGTGTGTTATAGCGGGGCCGCTTTCGCTCTGACCGTAACCTTGTCCAAAAACATTGCCGAAAACATCCAACCCTTTTTTCAGCACCTCCGAGGGCATGGGTGAAGCCCCGTACCAGATTAATTTCATTGAATTTAAATCGTACTTCTCGATGTTGGGAACATTGAGCATAGCCACGAGCTGGGTGGGTACGATGTTCATGTGCGTAATTTTTTCTTCCTGGATTGTATTTAATACCTCGGCCGGGTTAAAAAATTTGTGGATCACGGTACAGGCCCCGGCATATAAAAACGTGCGGAACCAGGTATTCCCCGCGATATGAAACTGGGGGGTTACCTGCAGATGCCTGTCGATCTGCTGCACGTTGACATCCAGTGCAAAAGTGCTGCAGTCGCTTATAAAACAACTGTTTGTATACAGCGCTCCCCTCGGAACTCCTGTCGTTCCACTGGTATAGATTATTCCGATCAGGTCGTTCACACCGACATTGAGATCTGGTTCATTACCCGGATTAGATTCCAGCAATTCTTGGAAAGAGACCATGTCATCTGCAGAACCTTCGAGGATAATATAGTTGCGAACCCCGGGTAAGCGCGGCTTAAGCCTGTTAATCGTATCTACCAGTTCCGGGCCGACGAAAAGTGTGTCGGTTTCGGAATATGTGATTAAGTATTCCAGTTCATCTGCCGTCAACCTCGGATTGAAAGGTGAAGCAATGAAGCCCCCTTTCATCGCCACTCCGTATATTACTGCTGCCTGCACGCAGTTCCAAGACAAAAGCCCGATGGTTTCCCCTTTTTTAACGCCCATCTTAAACAGGGCATGGATTACCTTATTAACCATGGCGTTATATTCAAAATGAGTTATCCTGATCGATTCATAGACAAAAGCTTCGTTATCGGGATAAAGAAGTGCATTTCTATAGATGATATCTGCAAAAGTGCCGATATCATACCGGGAAAGTTCCTTCAGCAAAAGTTGTTCGGACATCTGTAATACCTCCTGGCAGATCATAGTCGCAGTCAAAACCAATTTCCATTCTCTAGTACCTGATTAAACTGGGAAGGTATGTTGCGATCTCTGGAAAAACGATCACTATGATTACACAGATTATCATGGCAATAAAGAATGGTATTGTCCCCTTAAAGACATCCACCATATCTATATCCTTCGCTATCCCACATACTGCATATACATTCACGCCTATCGGAGGTGTAATCACCCCCATCTCAGATACTAGAACCATCAGCACCCCAAACCAGATCGGATCAAATCCTAACGATAAAATAATCGGATAGAAAATCGGCACTGTAAGTACAACCATAGCCATGGTATCCATGAGGCATCCCAAGAAGATGTAGATTAGCACGATCAGAGCAAGTATAATATAGGGTGAAGTCTGTAGACCGACCAGATAACTGGCCAATTCCGAAGGAAGCCTGCTTACTGCTATAAAGTAACCAAAAAGCTGGGCCCCGATCAGAATGACGAAGATCATCGCCGTAGTTTTCAGAGATTCCAAAAGGGAAGCGGAAAACCCGCGCAAAGTTAGGCGCCTGCATACTACTCCATAAAGGAGAATAATAAAAGCGCCGGCTCCGGCGGCTTCGGTAGGTGTAAACCAACCCAGATAAAGCCCGCCAATTATCACTAAAAACACCAGCAAGACGGGGACGGCTCTTTTGGCTTCGATGATCTTTTCGATCCAACCAGTCTTGGGACCGGGCGGCCCCAGATCGGACCGAAGCAGTGTCTGCAGATAGATACTACCCATAAATAATAAGGTCAACAATATCCCCGGTAGAATACCGGCAATGAAAAGAGCCCCTATAGACTGTTCGGTCATCAGTCCGTACAAGACAAAAATGGAACTTGGAGGGATCAATATCCCTAAAGATCCTGCCGCAGCAACAGTGCCCGAAGCCAGGCTGGGATGGTACCCGTGCCGTTTCATCTCGGGCAAAGCCATCTTGCCCATGGTAACCGCCGTTGCAAGGGTCGAACCGCTTACTGCGCTGAAACCCGCACATCCCAATACAGCAGCCATAGCCAGCCCCCCGCGCCAACCGCCCACCCATTTGTAAGCGGCACGAAAAAGGGATTCGCTGAGCCCGGCATGGAACGCTACAGCCCCCATGAGCAGAAACAGAGGCAGAATACTAAAATCGTAACTGGCCAAGGTAAAATATGGAACCGTGCTTAGCTGCCCGAGGGCGCCCTGAATACTTGTCAAAGTGGCAAATCCGGCAAAACCCACGAGGGCCATGGCCAGACCAACCGGCATACCGATAAAAAGCAAGATAACGAGAAAAACTATACCCAACAACCCGATAATAGGTGGCTCCATCCCTATCTATTCCCCCCTTTTAAGGCTCTACTTGCAGGTTCAAATACCTGTATTATCAGCTCTGCTGTAAATAATACGTAGGATATGACTAAAACAACTGTGAAGGGGAAACGAGGAATCTTAAGCACACCTGATACTAACCCAACATGCCAAACATCGATGGCATATACGATGCTTTGCCAGGTTATAAGAGCTACAATCCCCAAGCTGAGAAGCAAACTGATCAACTTTAATACTCCCCCGAATTTTCTTGGCAACCGTTCAACGAATAGCTCGACTCGGACGTGTTCCTGTTGGGCAGCACAGTAAGCAAACCCCAGAGAACCTACGCAGACCATCAGGTATTGAATAAGTTCCACAGCCCCCGGAACAGGCAGGGCGATAAAGTAACGCCCGATGACGTGTGCTGATACAAGTATGACGAGTAAGAATAAAATTATCGAGGCCAGGTAGTTGCTCATAAAACTGACGGAACGAATGGTTCTGCTGAGCGAGACATTGGTTTTTTCAGATTGCGCCATGTCTTTATCCAGTCCTTTCACTTTTATTCAAGGTACAATGATTTGCATGACGTGGTGTTGATTAGGTAGTAGATTTTCTTTATCCCCGTATCTATTGGGAGGGGCTGCAATAGATATCTACAACCTGTGTTCCAGAGCCCCTCCCCAAAAATCGCTGTGTTCTTTACCAGGCCGGACAAATTAGAAATTATGAAAAGGGTCCATAGCGTTGCGTTAGAGGTTCACTCCCCACCTTAAAAATCAAATTCATCCTGCCAACTCCCTATCTCCTGATCATATTCCGCAATCAGCTCTTTTGCCCTGGCAACAAACTGTTCTGCAGGGTAGCCTTTGGCTTCCATCTCTTCTATCCAACTATCAGTTACAGGTGCCAATTTTTCTTCCCATTTTTCTTTATCCTTCAAGGTGGCAATTTTCACGCCTTTATCCGCAGCTAATTCCAGGCCTGCTCTGTCCGCCTCATCCCAGGCTTTGGCTATAAGTTCGGCCCCTGCAGTACCGCTGCATTCATCGATTACTTTCTGTAGATCCTCCGGCAGGCTGTCATATTTATCCTGATTCATGGCTACAAAGAACCACTGCCCGAAGAAATTACCGACAGTGGCATGGGGGCACACCTCATACAGCTTCCAGGTGGATATGGATTCACAAGTAAAGATGGTGGCGTTTACAGTACCCTTGTTTAAAGCAAGGTAACTCTCCGAAGCAGGCAGGTCAACCGCTGATGCATTTAAAGCTTTAATATGGGGAGCCCAGTCTCCTGGGGCCCTGACGATCAATCCTTTGATATCCTCTATTGTTTCAATCGGTGTTTTACTCAACAATTGGGCCGGGCCTTGCGAGAAAAGCCAAAGCAGGTGAACATCGGAATATTCTGCGCTGAATTCTGGAAACTCCTCATAGAGATCCATCCAAGCATGAGTAAACGCTTGCGACGATCTGGCCCCTAAAAAAGGCAGTTGCGTGGCCGTGCTTAAAGGAAAGCGGCCTGAATAATAAGGACCGGCATCGAGACAGAGATCGATGGTGCCCGTTTTGATGGCATCGTACATCTCACCCGATTGGCTGAGAGAACAGGATGAATAGACCGTAACTTTTAAACGATTGTCGGATTTTTCCTCAACCATCTCCTTCCATTCCATGACCACATCGTTTACCCACGATGTTTCCGGGAAAAAGTGGTTGAACGTTAGCTCTATCGGTTTCCCTTTTTCCTGGGCCTTCGCGTCTCCTCCCGGAGCGGCAGATTGCCCCGAACAACCCCCGATGCCCACAACCAGCATTAACATTAAGGCAACGATGCAGGCACCTGCTATAAATTTCCTTCTTTTCCCGAATTTTTTATTCATAGACATATTCCCCTTTAACCAATTATTTGTTGTAATCTCTGACCCCGGAAACCCTCATGCCATCACTTTTTTTATCGGGCGGGGGCCAGATCGAAAACTGAACCCTGCCTCAACTATCAGCTTCTCACCTCGCAATCCAAGCTATATTTGCTCATCATTCCAACAATTGCTTCGAGTTCCTCCGGTGCAGGGGGAACCAGGCCTTCCAAAGGGTATTCCCGATCGAGCATCTTATATTTTCCAACCCCATATTTATGATAGGGCAGAAGATGAACCTTATTTAAACCGGTATCCCTTATA
>JAAZMI010000046.1 GCA_012798895.1 Bacillota bacterium | reverse complement strand
TTTTATTGTGATGATCAACGGAGCATTTGTTGACTGATCGGAACCCAATTGGAGCATCTATCAAATATTTTGACCGGGTTTACAGCTTTTTTTCACACAGTCTGCCGGTTCTTTTGTGTACCGTTTTCTGGTACACAAAAGAACCGTCCCCTTGTGTCTTTTCTTGTGTCCCCCCCCTTGTGTCCCTGAAAGATAAGTTGACAAGGGTCTTTGCTTTGGCTAAAATCTATGTGTGTTTGTCCTGATATTTGCAGTATCTGTATGTTTAAAAGGGGTGGAATAATTGAGAAGGGCACCGCGTGGAACGCGGGATATCCTGCTGCAAGAAGCCGCAAGGTGGCAATTTTTAGAGAAAATTTTCCGTGAGATGTGTTTTACTTATAATTTTGCGGAGATCCATACCCCGATTTTTGAAGAAGCGGAGCTTTTTACGCGCAGCGTGGGTGAAGAGAGCGATGTCGTCAAAAAAGAGATGTATATCTTCAGGGATCGTGGGGATAGGGAACTGGCCCTACGGCCGGAGGGAACCGCCGGCGTAACCAGGGCTTATTTGGAACATGGTTTGCACCGGCGTGCTCAACCCGTGAAACTATATTACTTCGGCCCAATGTTTCGTTATGATCGGCCACAGGCCGGCCGGCAGAGGCAGTTCTACCAGATGGGCATTGAAATTTTCGGCAGCGGGGATCCGGCTACAGATGTGGAGATCATTAAATTCACATCCGATTTTTTTGCCAGGCTGGGTCTTCTCGATCTGAACCTGCAGATTAACAGCGTGGGGTGTCCACGTTGTCGTCCTTTCTACCTGGAGCAGTTGCGAAACTTTGTCCGGGATAAAACCGCATTATTGTGCCGGGATTGCCGGCAGAGAGCGCGGGTTAACCCCTTGCGCCTTCTGGATTGTAAGAACGGGGATTGCCGGGCGGCCCTGAAGGATTCACCGCAGATGGAAGCATATCTGTGCCCGGCTTGCCGCGAACATTTTACTGCTGTGTTAAGGCTTCTGAAGGTGCTGGATGTTCCTTTTGAGGTGGATCCTTTTCTGGTGCGGGGGCTTGATTACTACACGAATACAGCCTTCGAATTTGTTTCAGCGTCTTTGGGTACGCAGGGTTCTCTCGGCGGCGGCGGGCGCTATGATCAACTTGTGGAAAGCTGCGGGGGCCCGCCCGTCCCCGGTGTGGGCATGGCTGCCGGTGTAGAAAGGATTGCGCTGGCCATGGAGAAAAAAAATTTATGGCCGAATGAGGACGTGCCGTCCGGGATTTTTCTGGCTGTCACCGGATCCGACAACGAGGGTCGTGAGGAAGGCCTGGCCCTGCTTTACCAGTTGCGTGCGCAGGGTTTAAAAGTGGAGATCGATTACCTTAATCGCAGTTTGAAGGCTCAGATGAAGTATGCCCACCGCCATGGTTTTCGCTATGTGATTATCTGGGGGGAAGAAGAAAGGTTGAGCAAAAGGGTAAAACTGCGTGATCTGCAGGCAGGGGAACAGCGAGAGGTTTCTTTGCAGGAACTGGGGCATCTATTAAGTGAACAAAAGGGCTGGATAAAATAAGAGTTAGATTCTAGTTAGCCGGAAGGGGGTTAACAGCCTGCAGAAAGGCTGTGTTACTACTATGCGCCTACGAAGAACTCATTACTGTGGCTTGCTGACTAAAAAGGAGATCCATAAAGAAGTGGTAGTTGCCGGGTGGGTTCAAAATAGAAGAGACCACGGCGGCTTGATTTTCGTTGATTTAAGGGATCGCTATGGGATCGTGCAATTGGTTTTTGATCATCAGAAAAATGCTTCCTTTTTTGCGGCAGCAGAGAAATTACGTTCAGAGTATGTCCTCGCCGTCAAGGGCGAGGTTAAAATGCGGTCAACGGAAACCGTTAACCCCAATCTGGCTACCGGAGAGATAGAGATCCACGTGCAGGATATGGAGGTTTTGAATTATTCTCAAACGCCTCCCATCTACATCGAGGACGGCATCGATACCGATGAAAATGTGCGCTTGAGATATCGCTATCTGGATCTGCGTCGTTTTGAGATGCAAGCTGCCCTGCGTTTACGGCATAGCGTTTTGATGTCTGCCAGGAAATATTTGGATGAACGGGGCTTCTGGGAGATCGAAACGCCGATGCTGACGCGCAGCACGCCGGAGGGTGCCCGCGATTATCTGGTGCCCAGCCGTACAGTGCCCGGCAGTTTTTTCGCACTGCCTCAGTCGCCGCAGCTGTTTAAACAACTGCTCATGGTTTCAGGGGTGGACAAATATTTTCAGGTGGCCCGTTGTTTCCGGGATGAGGATTTAAGGGCTGACCGCCAGCCGGAATTTACCCAGCTCGATCTGGAGCTTTCTTTTTGCGCGGCTGCAGATATCCGGTCGGAAGTTGAGGGCCTGGTTTGCCATATTTTTAAAGAAGCATTGGGTAGGGAACTGCCCGCACCTTTTAAAGTTCTTCCCTACAAAGAGGCCTTGGAACGTTTTGGCAGCGATAAGCCCGATACCCGCTTTGCGATGGAGATCGTCGATATTACAGGGACCGCCGGGGAATCGCAGTTTAAGGTTTTTAAGAATGTGATCGGTAAGGGCGGCGTGGTCAAAGGATTAAATGCCAAAGGATGCGCCGGTTACAGCCGTAAGGAGATCGACGACCTGACCAGGCAGGTACAAGCATGGGGAACAGCCGGCCTGGCCTGGATGGCTCTTACGGAGGACGGTTTCAAAACTCCATTGGCCAAATTTTTTACTGATGAACAGTTGGCGGCAATCAAGAAAAAGATGGGTGGGGAGCCGGGCGATCTGCTGCTTTTTGTGGCCGACCAGTGGGAGCCTGCCTTGAAGGTTTTGGGCCAACTCAGGGTTTATTTAGCGCAGCGCCTGGAACTGATTCCCAAAGATCGGGGTTTGGACCATTTTCTCTGGGTGATCGATTTTCCCCTAGTGGCTTACGATGCGCAGGAAAAAAGATATACGGCCAATCACCATCCTTTTACCGCACCTTTGGAAGACGATCTGGCCTTATTAGAGCATGATCCGTTAAAGGTTCGTTCACAGGCCTACGACCTGGTTTACAACGGGGTGGAGGTAGCCGGGGGTAGTATGCGTATCTATGAGAAAGAGCTGCAGAGGAAAGTGTTTAAGCTTTTAAATCTGCAGGAACAGGAATTGCAGGAAAAATTTGGCTTTTTCCTGCAGGCTTTCGAGTACGGGGTTCCTCCTCATGGAGGTATTGCCTTTGGCCTGGATCGCCTGCTAATGTTGATGGCCGGCAAGAACAGCATCCGGGATGTAATCCCCTTTCCCAAAACTGCTGCGGGCACCTGCCTGCTTTCCGGGGCGCCGGCACCGGTTTATTCCGAACAGTTAAAAGAGCTGCATATTTTAATGGATGTGCGGGATGATAAGGAAGAAAGTGGTTCGCGAGGTTCATAAATACCCTCTTGCAAAAGGGAGAGAGTTATGTTATCATAAAATTACAAAATTTTGAGTGGGAAACACCCTGCTGTGCGCGTGTCCGGTCGTCAAAGTTTTGAGCTAACACTGATAAATTGGGAGCCTGGCTCTACCTGTGGCGCAGAAGCTCTGTGTGCAGGGAACTGCAAAGCATGTAGGAGGGCACCCCCCTGTAGGGAGAGCAGTTCAAAACAACGACCCCACGTCATGGTGGGGTTTTTTTTATCATTTCTGCCGTAAAGCCCCCTGATTTATCCGTGGGGAGTATGTCAAACTTATTTCCCTCGGGGGAATATGTTATAATATTGGATGGTTTTTTTTGCTATAATAAGAATGTCAATCGGAGGTGAAAAAAGTGTCCATTCAAGAGATACTGCAGATGACTGTGCGCCATATTAAGGATGGTTTGCATCCCAGCGATCTGTTGGATCAGATCGATGAATTAAAAGATGAACAGAAAAGGGAGCTTTTTGAGCTTCTCTCCGATGAAGAAGCAGCCTTGATTATTCAGGAGATGGGAGACTTCGATCGCGTCTCCATGTTAAGGCTGCTTACCAAACACCATGCTTCGGCAATTTTAAAAGAGATGGCCGTGGACGATGCCACGGATCTATTGGGGGAACTTTCCCCGGAAGAGATAAGGGAGCTGCTTTCCCTCATCGAAGAAGAGGCCGAGGAGATCAAGGATCTGCTGAAATATCCAGAGGATACGGCCGGCGGGATCATGACCACGGATTTTATTGCCCTGCCGGAGGACATTCCTGTGGAGGAGGCAATTATCCGCTTGCGTGAAGTGGCTCCTGAAGCGGAGATCATCTATTATGTTTATGTTGTCGATTACAGAACGCGCCTCAGCGGTGTCCTCTCCCTGCGCGATCTAATCGCGGCCAGCGATGGGACGCTTCTGCATGAGATAATGTTTCGCAACATAATTAGCGTTCCCGCCGGCATGGATCAAGAGGAAGTGGCACGCGTTGTGGCCCGCTACGATCTCCTTGCCGTCCCTGTAATAGATGAAAAAAACCGCCTGTTGGGGATTATCACCGTGGATGATATTCTCGATGTAATTGAAGAAGAGGCTACAGAAGACTTCTATCGCCTGGCCGGTGCCGGCGAAATTGAGGGTGTGAGCATCCTCGAAGCCCCTGTTTTTGATCTGGCCCGCAAGAGGCTGCCCTGGCTGATTATCTGTCTTTTGGGGGGGATTTTATCGGGGAATGTCGTGGGGGCCTTCAGCTCAACGCTGCAATCCGTCGTTATTTTGGCGGCTTTTATCCCGGTGATCATGGATATGGGAGGCAACGTGGCCACGCAATCTTCGACTGTTTTTGTCCGAGGCCTGGCAACGGGGGAGATCAGGTATGTCGATGCCTGGCGTTATCTTTATCGCGAGGTCAAGGTTGGCCTGGTAATGGGCCTGATCAATGGAGTATTAATCATGATAGTCGCTTACCTGTGGAAGGGCCTGCCCGTCCTGGGTCTTGTGGTCGGCCTCGCCATGTTTTTCACGATTGCTGTTGCCGCCCTGATCGGCACCCTGGTGCCAATTATATTTAGCTACTATAACCTTGATCCGGCTCTCTCTGCCGGGCCTTTTGTTACCACGATCAAGGATGTGACCGGGCTTCTGATCTACTTCTATACCGCTTCGTTATTTTTTAAGCATCTGGTCTGAAGGTTGGGGTGGCGAAGGCTGTGGCTTGCTTAAAGTTGCTGTACGACAACCTTCGCCACCCCAACGGTTCAGCGGTAGATCAGGAGGTGGGCTTCCGTAAGGCCCTGCCATACAAATTGGAAATACATTTTATGATAAACTCGTCTCCCCGCCGCATTAATCACCCCGTTATTATATCTTGGTTTTGCATTTTTAATTCCAAGTATTTTTTAAAATTCTTTTCTCGAAGAACTGCCCAATTCTAAAATTTAACGACAGGTTTTGTTTTTTTTTATGCCTCTTTTTGAGCAATTAGGGGCATATTTATTCTTTGTTTACAATAAAAGAGCAGAATTTACAAATATTTCCCTGCTCCTTTCCCTAAATTTTTAGTCAATTTTTTTATTTAGTAGCAGGAATTTCCAAGGAAGGGTAGAATATAAAATGAAAGTGGTTCAAGGTGGTGCGAAGTGGGAGAGAAGGTTTTTAAGGTTGTTCCGAACCAGGCCTTTGGGTAGATTAAGCGCCTTCCCTTCCATGAGGTGGATATGCTGATCGGGGAATACTACCATACTCTGGACAATAAGGGCCGCGTAATCGTTCCTTCCCGTTTTCGTGAAAAATTGGGGGAGAGTTTCCTGGTTACCCGCGGCCTGGATAGCTGTCTTTTTCTTTACCCCCGGCAGGAATGGGAGAGCCTCGAAGGCAGATTAAGGGGCCTTCCTTTCACCAGGGCGGAGACGAGGGCCTTTCTGCGCATATTTTTTTCGGGTGCTTCGGAAGTGGAAGTAGATAGGCAAGGGCGCATCTTGGTCCCCTCTCTTCTGCGTGAACATGCCCATCTGAACAAAGAAATTGTCTTTATTGGCGTCTCCAACCGTGCGGAGATTTGGGGTAAGGAGATCTGGGAAGAATACAGCAATAGATCCAACCTTTCTTTTGAGCAGGTAGCGGAAAAATTGCTGGATTTTCAGTTTTGAGATGAGATGAAAGGAATTGGCCAGATGGATGCTGAAGGGGGGAGCTTCAGACATATTCCGGTTATGTGCCGGGCGGTGCTAGAATTTTTACAGCCGGCGCCGGGAAAGACGATCGTCGATGCCACGCTGGGGGGAGGAGGGCACGCGGCGGCAATTTTAAAACAGCTTCTGCCGGCAGGCAAACTGGTAGGGATCGATTGGGATCTTGATGCATTGCAGGCGGCCCGCAACAAGCTGGCCTCTTTCGGCGATTCTTTTCAAGCTGTTAAGGCGAATTTCCGGGAGCTGGAGGCAATCTGCAACCGGCTCGAACTGGCAGCGATCGATGGGCTGCTTCTGGATCTGGGGGTTTCTTCATATCAGCTTGATTGCCCGGAACGGGGGTTTTCTTACCGGGATGATGTTTTTCTGGATATGCGCATGGATCGGGCTGCATCCCGGACGCAGACGGCGGCACAACTTCTGGCGAAACTCTCTGTGCAGCAGTTGGCCGGAATTTTTCGCAGGTACGGCGAGGAGAGGTGGGCCGGGCGCATCGCCTCTCTGATCGTGAAGCACCGCCAAACCAAGGGGCCTGTGGAACGAAGCACGCAGTTGGAGAAGATCATCAGGGAAGCTATTCCGGCCCCGGCCAGACGGAAGGGAGGGCATCCGGCCAAGCGTGTTTTTCAAGCCTTGCGGATTGCCGTTAACGCCGAACTGGATAACCTTAGGGATGTTTTAGACCAGGGCATCAAACTCCTGAGGCCCGGTGGCCGGGTGGTGGTTCTCGTCTACCATTCCCTGGAAGATAGGATTGTTACGAAGCAGTTTCGAGAAAGAGCCAGGGGCTGTATCTGCCCGCCGGGCACGCCGGTTTGTGCCTGCGGGAGAACACCTCAGTTAAATTTTTTGACCAGAAAGCCGCACCTCCCTTCTGAAGAAGAGTTGGCAAAAAATCCGCGGGCGAAAAGTGCCCGTTTAAGGGCGGCGGAAAAGTGCTGAACTCGTAGTTCTAAGAAAATTGGCAGGTGAATAAAGTTGTTAGTAGCGAGGAAAAAATCTGATACAGGATATGCTTTGAGGCAGAGGCCAAACAAAAGACCAGGGCAATGGCCCCGTAGGAAATTTGCCTCGAAGACCGATGCGAACCCTGTTATCAGGAAACATAGAGCGGTTTCTTTACCCTCCGCGGGGGCGGAAACAGATTTTCGTTATCTGCGGGAGGGCTTGAAAATACTTGTATTATTGTTTCTGTTGGTAATAATTGGTATGGGGTTGATCGGCCAACATGGTCGCATAATAGCGTGTAATTACCGCATTCACCAGCTAAAAGAAGAGATGGCCGCGCTTCAGGAAGAAAAAAAGAGCCTGCGCATCGAGGTTCAGCGTCTTGGTTCTCTGGAAAGAATAGAAAAGATCGCTTTGGATGAATTGGGTTTAGAGCATCCGGATAAGAAGCAGTGGCTGGTTCTTTCCACGCCGGCAAACGAGGATTAACCGGTGTGCCCAAAGAGGAAGATAAGAGAGAAAGAGAGGGCCAATGTTTCGCCAAAAAACCTTTAATTTAAATGTTAGCCGCAGAATTCTCTGTGTCTTTATTCTAACTGCATTGGCTGTCTTCGCGCTTGTTTTCAGGTTGGGCTGGATACAGTTTGTGCGGGCGGAAGAGCTTCAGCAGAAAGCTTGGGAGCAATGGAATCGCAGCATCCCGACGCGCTCGCCCCGAGGGAGCATCTACGATTGTAAGGGGCACCTACTAGCCGGCAGCGCGGCGGTTGAAACGGTAGTTGCTGTGCCCCCCCAGATCTCGGATCCTTTGTTTACCGCCCGTGCTTTGGCGCCGGTTCTGGAGATGCCCGTCGAACGCATTTTCGAGCTAATTACCCAGGAACGCGCCGCAGTCTATATCAAAAGAAAAATTACAGAAGAGGAAGCAAAAGAGATCCGGCTTTTAAACCTGCAGGGCATTACTTTTACGCATGAGACAAAGCGGTTTTATCCCAATGGAAACCTGTTATCCCAGTTGCTTGGTTTTGTGGGAACCGATCAGGGCTGGTCCGGGTTGGAGATATATTATGATGATTATCTGAAAGGGCGGGATGGGCAGATCTATTTTCCGACGGACAATAAGGGCCGTGAGATCGCCGGCGTCCGGCGCTATAATCCGCCCAAGGAAGGGTTGGATCTCTATCTAACTATAGATGAAACGATCCAGTATATCCTGGAACGTGAACTTAACAAAGCCATGATTGAATATGATGCGGACAGGGTTATGGGTCTGGCGGTTAATCCGCAAACCGGCGCGGTTCTGGCCGGTGCATCCAAGCCTGATTTTGATCCCAATGATTATGATCAGTATGCCAGAGATTATTGGAGGCTCTACCCGGTTACAGATACATTTGAACCGGGTTCCACCTTCAAATTGGTGACTTTATCTGCGGCTATAGAAGAAAATTTATACAATGAACAGGAATATTTTTTTTGCTCGGGGGCCAGAAATGTTGCCGGGCATTCAATCCATTGCTGGACGACCCACGGTTCAATCTCTTATTTAGAGGCTGTTTTGGGTTCCTGCAACCCGGCCTTCATGCAACTCGGGGAGAGGTTGGGCCCGGAAAAAATGTTTGAATATATAAGGGCTTTTGGATTCGGTGTCAGAAGCGGGCTCAAATACCCCGGGGAGGGAGCAGGTCTGATATTCAGGCCGGAACAGATCGGTCCCCTCGAGCTGGCTACCTCTTCCTTTGGCCAGGGGGTATCTGTAACGCCCTTGCAGCAAGTGATGGCCACTGCCGCGATCGCCAACGGGGGGAATCTATTACGACCCTACGTCGTACAGGAGATCAAAGGACCAGACGGGGAGATCGTAGAACGGGGTGCCCCGGAGATTATCAGGCGGGTTATCTCCCCGGATACAGCGCAGAAAGTTTCTTCCATTATGGAGGAGGTTGTTAAACAAGGCAGCGGTATCAATGCTGCAATCGAAGGCTACCGCGTTGCCGGAAAAACGGGAACGGCACAGAAGGTTGGCCCGGGTGGGGTTTATAAACCCGGTGAATATATACTTGCTTTTATCGGTTTTGCCCCGGCAGAAGATCCGCAGATTCTACTCTATATAGCTGTGGATGGGGCCAAAAGGGGGGCACAGTGGGGCTCGCAGATTAGCGCTCCCATCTTTCAGGCAGTGATAAAAGATGTGCTTTCTTACCTGGAGATTCCCCCGGCAGAGCTGCCCGCCAGGCCGGAGGTTCAGATGGTTGAAGTCCCCGAATTAAAAGGGTTGACCGTTGATCAGGCCGGAGCACTGGTGGATACGCAGGGGCTGCTTCTAAAACCGGTGGGCAGGGAAGGTTTGATTAAGGATCAGACGCCGAAATCAGGGGCCCGGGTGCCCATACAAACGAAAATTATTATCTATCTGGAGGATCTTTGGAACGAAGAAGACCCGGAGGAAGTGATCGTTCCCGATCTGCAGGGTTTAACGATCAAAGAGGTAGGCGAAATTTTGAACCATCTCGAGCTACAGGCTGTGCCTGCCGGCTCGGGCCTGGCCGTACAACAGAAACCGGCTGCAGGAACCGCCGTCAGCAAAAAAACCAACGTGCGGGTAAACTTTTCCTCGCCGTTGAGCGAAGACGACAAAAACTAAATTTTATCCCAGCACTTATTTACATA